>DLVL01000011.1:26985-44725 GCA_003444085.1 Kosmotogaceae bacterium
GCAGTCCAACAGGATGTCTTTCTAACAATGGGAGCACTCCTGATGAGTGCGATAATGTTGATCGCGGGGAACCTCATCGCTGATCTGATACTTGCATGGCTAGATCCAAGAGTAAGATTCGAACTAACTAGTGAAACCAGGCTGAGTCACCAGTTCTTTACCAGCAACTATATATGTAGCGGAAATCCGGCGACTCCTTCAGCAGCATCCTTTATTGCTTCACAGATTGTGGGATGTGGATGAACGGCTTTTAGTAGTGTATGGATATCTATACCTTCGTTTATCGCAATAACCGCTTCCATCAGTAGTTCTGTAACTCCCGGTCCTGCAAGTGAAACACCCTTTATTTTTCCCGATGCCTTCTCGATGATTATCTTGGCGAAACCATCTCTTTCTCCAAGAGTATTTGCTCTTCCATTTGCACTCATGGGAAACACGAATTTCTCAAGACCCTCGTCAAGACCGTTACTTCCTTCTCTTACACCGACGGATGCAATCTCAGGTTCACAGAATATTACCCCTGGATAGAGCTTCTTGTGAACCTCTTCAGGTTTGCCGGCGATAACAGCGGCAACGCTGACTCCTTCAGCGCTAGCCACATGAGCGAGCATAGTTTCTCCGCGGACATCTCCGATTGCATAAACGTCTTCAATCGAAGTTGCATAATTGTTGTCTGTAACGACACGACCTTTTTCAAGGACATCGGTCTCGCTAAAGCCATCAGGAACAACAGGTCTTCGACCGATTGCGATCAGAACTTTTTCCGTCATGACAGTCTCACTTGATCCATCAGCGGTCTCAACAACAGTAGAAAAGCCGCCATCGGTCTCTTCAATCTTCTTTACCTTCGAAGAAGTGAGTACCCTGATTTTGTCTCGTTTGAAAGAGTCTTCCAAGAGCCTGGAAGCTTCAACGTCTTCAAAAGGTATCAACCTGTTCATCATCTCAACAATCGTTACTTCTGTTCCAAAAGCACTGAAAATCGAAGCCATCTCAACACCGATATACCCTGCTCCAACTATCATGAGACTCTTGGGGAGTTCTTTAATGCTGAACACGTTATCAGATGTCCAGATCCCTGGGGAATTCAGTGCTTCAGGGACAAAGGGAGACGAACCGGTAGCTAGAACAATCTTCGAAGCAGCAACTGTTACTCCCCCTTTTTCGAGAATGAACTGACCATCCTTGTATATAGCAGTATCGCGAACGATTTCAACGCCATACTTAGATAACAGGCTTTCTATGCCTTTGCGCGAGATCGTTACGGTTCTATTTACATGCTTCATCAGTCTTTCAAAATCGAGGTCTACAACGGAGCTGATTCCCATTCTGGGGGCCCTCTTTCGAGAATCTTTCATGATTTTCGCGGCTGCAACCATCGCCTTTGTTGGAATGCACCCGACGTTTGTACAGGTTCCTCCCATATGCGCCTTTTCAATGAGAAGCGTCCGCTTGCCGTACTGTGCCAATCTTATTGCGCAGTCCGCTCCCCCGGGTCCTCCTCCGATCACTGCAACGTCGAACTTCACCATAGTACACCTCCACTGAAACTATTTTCTCAGGAAAATAAGCGGTATTTCCATCTCCTCGGGGGTCAATCCTCCGTGTCTTCCTTTCATAGAGTGTTCCTGTCCAGAATATTTGAAACAGAAGGATTCATCATGCTTGGGTACAACGATTAACTCTCCTATGCGAGAAGCAAAATCTTCATAAGGGACTCCTCCAAAAAGCGATGAGTCTATGGCTTCTTCCCTGGTCATTATATAAGCGATGTCATCGTAACGCTTCAAAAGGAGGTCTTTCAACCTTTTGGGCTGATTTGTGTGCAGGTAGAGGGCTCGGTGTTCGCCAGTCGGCAATGTATATAGAAGGCTGTAAATATCGTCATGTTTGTTCAGCCAGACCTCTTTCTCCCAGGGAGTACTGATTTGCCCGTGATCTGCTGTCACAAAGAAAGCGGTTCTGGAAGACCTCAAACGCAAGAAAAACGCCCTGACTGCTTCCAGGTACCATCGGACCTCATCGATGTAAGCCATCGATTCTGGTCCGTACTTGTGTCCAAACGTATCGACGAGTCCCCAGTAAACTACAATCAGGTTCTTTTTCGCTCCCGAATGAAGCAGATCCTTAACTTCCTCGATCATATCGCCAATTCCGTGAATTCCCTTGGCAATTCCTCCTTTTGTATGCATTCGCGTGAGGCCGGTGTTTATGAAACTTTTGGAGGTGATGTGGTAAGCACGTACGCCCGCATCATGGAGAAGCTCAAAGATCGTTGGAACGGGCAGAAACTTCAGAGGATCCATCCCCATCCTTGTAAGATTGTCTCTTTCCTGAAATATCGGTGTCAGCTCAATCATGTTGGAAACACAACCGTACTCCTTGAGGAAGAGGTAGTAACCCAACATTCCATGAGCAGCCGGTGGTGTTGCGGTATAGAAACTTGTGAGCGCAGCTGTAGTAGTCGATGGAAACACTGAGGTCATAGTAGACACAATTACAGGATCTGCAAGAAGCGAATCACGCCGTCTCATTAGCGGTAGGAGGTTAGCATATCCTACTGCGTCCAACAAAAAAACGACTATCTTGTCAACGCCCTCCAGATCGATGCCCTTTTCTGAAAGGTCCATTGGCTCACCAGGAGGTAATGCTCCATAATGCCTCAGCAAAGACGATGAGAAATCTGCGATAGTATTTCTCCCGTATTCAGGAATCATGGCAGACGTTTCATCTATCAGCCTTTAACAGCCCCCTTCGTGAGACCACCTACGATGTAGTCTTGTAATATCAAGAAGAACAACAGCATTGGTACAGCACCAATAAGCGCGGCGGCAGTGAACGGCCCCCAGGCAGTCTCGAACCTCCCAGAGAACTGCCAAAGACCAACTGCGTATGTCCATTTGTCGATGCTTTGCAACATGATCTTAGCCAGGACAAACTCGTTGAAGATACTCATAAATGTCAGGATTGCGATAACTGCCAGTATCGGTCTTGCCAGAGGGATTACTATCTTGTAGAATGTCTGGAATCTTGTTGCGCCGTCAATCAGGGCGGCTTCTTCAAGTGTGTCCGGTATCGTGTCAAAATAGCCCTTTATCAACCATATGTTGAAAGCAATTCCTCCAGAATAGACAAGAATTAACCCGCCCAGAGTATCGAGTCCGAGCATCGGAATATACCGCCCAAGAAACTGCAGCAGCGCATATAAAGCTATCATAAACATTACGGAAGGGAACATCTGAATGAGCAAGAGAACCAAAAGGCCCTGTTTCCTACCAAAGAATCGCATCCGGCTAAATGGGTAGGCTGCAAGTGCCGAAGCGGCGACCATTATCAGGGCGACAGTCAGAGCCACGATAATAGAGTTGAATAGCCATTTCATGAAGTAGAAATAGGTCATCTCTTTCTGTGCCCACACCTGGTTTGCCCTGAAAAGTGCAGAATCGAGGCTTCTCAGGTCCCTGCTCAACTCTGGCGAATAGCTTGAAGGGTACTCCAGAAGTTCCGATATAAGCCGTGATGCTCTCTGGTAGCGGGCATTAAACGTCGCAAATCCCCCGTTATACACGTTAATTATCTCCTCAAAGTCCTCGAGTGTGAAGGAAGCCCCCATGGTACGCAGATGAATATAGTCGAATATCTTTGCTTCCAGTTCTTCCTTCAGTGCGGAGATATCGTCTATCATCTGATTCAGTACGAGGGTTCCTTCCTGGGCATCAGCATATGCTCTTTCAAAATCATTGAGCCAGGTGATGGCACGATACCTTCTGGACGCTCTCTGATCAAATAGGGGTGCGGAAATCGGGCCGACTCTGTCATAGTAGAGCTGTGCAGACTGGCGAGAAGTAATGGGTTCCGAAGCCCTGAATCTAGCAAGATCCAGCCTGACGTACCTCTCATATAGGGATAGTTCATCTATTCTTTTTTCTGCATCTTCTTTAAGCGATGCCAGAAGTGTTTCTGCCTCTTGAATCTCCATTCTTTCGACTTCCAGCAACGAAGTTTTCTCATTCAGCGTTTCCTTCATTGTAACAAACTGCTCAGAAGCATCGAGCAGTCCGGGCATCACCCTTCTAATACCTGTGATGGCTACTCTGATGATCTCAAATGCTCTTTTGATATCGGGATCAGTATGCCTGCTCAGAAGCTCTTGCGATCTATCTTCGTACCAGGTCAGGTAGGAAGACAGCTCTTCTAGCTGACTGGTAACTTCCTCATCATCGAATTCCGCGGTCTTAAGGAGGAACAAGGAAGCTCTGAGATTCTCGTTCGCATGGGAAAGGCTTTCCATTACTGCAAGCATGGTTCCTGGAGCAGGTTGCTCGGTCGGAGGTTTCTGAAGGGCCCTGTTAACGCTTGCCTGAAGAGCCCTGAGTTTCTCACTCTCAGGAACAACTATAGGTGAAATCATATCAAGCACCAGGTGGAGTTCTCTGATAGCTGAACGTGTTGTTTCAATCTCTGATTCGAGCTGTGTGATACTGTCTCTGCTGACCTGTATCGTTTCAAGTGCAGATTGATACAATTGCGGTGCTTCGCCAAGGAATGCGGTTCTTTCTTGTTCTAACTCTACGATCAACTGGTCACTTGATTGCTGAAGATTCACCCAGATTTCTGATGCAAACGCAAAGCTGTTCGAGAATGCTTCCCATTGAACACTTATCAAATCAAACTGCTCGGATTCCACAACATCTTCCAGCGCGGCAATGTTTCTATCAAGACGCCTCTCTTCCCGCCTCCTCCAGCTTGAATAGTCGATAGAATCAGCACTGATGAAGTCTTCTACTGTTTCAAGTAACTCCAGTGTCTGTTCTTTGTCAGGGAAATCAACTTCTCCAAGCAGATTCACAAGCACGTCTCTGTGATTCAGCACGGAACTGACAGAGTCCCTGTATGCGCTAGCGTGCTCTCTGACGATGTCTGCACGTCCTCCCAATTGCTCAAGATAGAACATATACCCATCTGAAAGAAGAGACTGTGAAGGAAGAATGGTGGCAAGGGCTGCCTGGTAGCCGATGCTTTGAGGAGAAACTCCCAGCTCTCTCATCGTCTCTGAAAGCTTATCCAGGTCAATAACTCTCAGGCGCTCCATCTCGGCAATCACTTCGCTGTGGCCTTCGGTCTTCATGGTAGCCCAGACGTTATCGAATCCGGTTGAAACTGTTCTAGAAATTTCTACCGATTCTTCGAGCAGAGAATCAAGTTTGTCAAGAAAGCCAGCCACCGACTTGATGATACTCTCCTCCGATTTTTCCCTGTACTCGCCTGTTCTATAAACAGCGCTTTGCATATCGAGCACAAGTCTTGGAACACTTCGCTCAGGAAGAATCAGATTCCGATAATGCTGCAGTGTCAGTCTGGTGGAAAAGAGCTTTGAAGAGAAGGCTGCCTGGTCACGCCTCAAAGAGGTAGTGACTAACCAGAGCATGGGGAATAGCACTATCGCAACAACGATGATCAAGATGAGGTGTCTGAGCCAGTAACGCTTTCTTTCAACAGCCATTACCTGCTCACCTCCTCAAAGGATCTCGAAACCTTGAAGTTCAGCCAGCTGAACCCTGCGACAATGGCGAATATGATAATCGAAATGGCGCTGGCAAAACCAAAGTCCTGACCCCGCCCGTAGAAGGCCAGCTTGTATGTGTAAGAAATCAGGATGTCAGTTGATCCGGCAGGTGTAGTAGCGCCCGGTATCGGTGGTCCCCCTTCAGTCAGCAGGAAAATGCCCACAAAATTGTTGAAATTGAAAGCGAAACTTCCTACAAGAAGTGGTGCGATGGTTACCATAAGCAGCGGGAAGGTAATGCGCCCAAACTGTTGGACTTTTGAAGCACCATCAATCGATGCGGCTTCGTAAAACTCATCCGGGATGCTCTGAAGTGCCCCGAGACAAACAGTCATCATGTAGGGAAAGCCCAGCCAGGTGTTTACCATCAACACCGATACCCTTGCCCAGAAAGCGTCACCGAGCCACCTTATTGGTTCCGCACCGAAGAGTCCGGTAACAAGAAAACGGTTGAGGATTCCGTAAGTCTCGTTGAAGAGGCCATTCTTCCAAACAAGGACAGATATGAATGAAGGAATCGCCCACGGTATTATCAGAAGCGTTCTGTAAAGCTTCTTGCCTTTCAGCAGCCTGTCGTTCAGCGTTATTGCGAGCGCCAGTCCCATGACAAACGAAAAGAGAACGCTCAAGCCAGCCCATGTGAAGGTCCATGAGAATATTGAGAAGAATGGTCCTCTAACTCTGGGGTCTTCCAGAAGACGTCTGAACTGTCGAAAACCCACATTTGATATGTATCCCATCACACTGAATTCTCTGCCAAAATCATCTATGTCGAAAAAAGCCCCGTCTCTTTCAGTCAGGTTATTATCAGTCTCTCTGTTGTAGACAACAGTTATCTGTTCGGGTCTTTGCCCTGAGAAATCTGTGATCGTTCTCAGCCCATATTGGCGTTCTATTGTGGCAAAAGTTCTATAAAGAGTCTGAGGCGACAATCTCAGCATATTGCCTGCTTCATCGATGAACTCGGCGTTCCTAAGCCATTTTCCCCTTATTTCTGAGATGAAGTGAGGAGCATTCGCAGACATATCAGGATCCTTTGGTGCGTAGAAATACTGGTAAGCTTCCCCCGTATCAGCGACCAGAGTAATAACTCTTTGTGTATCTGGATCTCGAACAATTCTGTAACTTCTATCACCGATTTCGACATTGTTCTGCATTCCTTCGTGAAGAGTGCCAGCAGCACTGATTATATTCCCCTGATTGTCTCTGGCCTCTGCCAGAGGCCTTGCAGAAAAGAACTCTTTTCCGTCATCAACGCGCTCGAAGAGAATGATAAACTCGTCTGTGGGTTTGTAGTCCCTGATTCTCAGAAAGATTGAAAAATCGTACTCGGTCGGATCTTCCGGAACGTAGAAGTAATCGTTCAGAAGTCTTTGAACGACTTCCTGTCGAGTAAAGAGATGGCCCGTTCCAAAGTTGGTGAAGGCCACTTCAAACGTATAGTACATCGGGTACAGTGTCAAGATGAAGAGCAACACCAGGGCTGGAATCATATACCTGTAAGGGTAGCCTTTCGGATTGAGCACAAATAGATCAATCATCACAGTGAGAATAACCAAAACTACCATGAGGCTGAAGCGTCCGTCCATGTAGAGCACAAAAATACTCCAGACCATGAACGCATTGAATATTGCAAGGAACGCAATCACCAGCATAAGGATAATAAGCTTTTTCACTGTCATGCTGCTCCCCCCATTGTTGCAGTATCAAACTGGCGGAGCACGAAAGCCCCGCCAGCAAGCATCACGGAATTCTGTAAATATGAAGATTAATCAATTGCCGCCTTGATCTTCTCTACTGCTGCATCAAGGGCATTCTGAACAGTATCCTGGGCATTAATAACAAGGTTAAGTGCATCTTCCATTGAACCCCAAACGGCTGCCATTTCAGGAATATTGGGCATCGGAGTTCCAACGGAAGCACTTGCTGAGAACTGAATGATGTCGTAAATCTCAGGTCCGCCCTGAGCCTCTACTTCAGCGTAAAGGTCACTTCTAACAATACCGCGCCTCTCAACATCAAACATGGCTTTCTGACCACGGTAACTGCCCATGTAGTTAACCACGAACTCAACGGCTTCAATCTTGCTTTTAGACCTGGAATTAATCATGAATCCCTGAACTCCGACAAAAGGCTTTGGAGTAACACCGGGTTCAAGCTCGATTTCGCTGAATGGAATGATACCGTAGTCAATTCCTGCGTCTCTGTAACCGGGGGTGGCCCAAGGTCCGTTGACTATGAATGCTGCCAGACCTTCGACGAAAAGACCGTCCATCAGAGCATAGTTTGCACCGCGAGGAATGAGTCCCATATCGAACCAGCTTCTGATAAGGGAAACCCCCTTTGCAGCGCCTTCATTGTTCAAACCGATATCGGTCGGGTCCAGACCGTCTGCAGTCTCTTTGAAGATGTATCCGCCGTAACCAGCAATGAACGGGAAAGAGAAGTAGAAGTTAGGAGCATCATAGATGAATCCAACTATCTCGTCGTCTGCGATGTCCATCGCAATGCTCTCGAGTTCCGCGATTGTTGTTGGGACTTCGTCCTCGAAAATCAGATCTTTGTTGTAGATAATCGCAATCGATTCAAGTGCATAGGGAAGCCCGTACAACCTGCCTCCGTAGCTAAAGGCCTCGAGCGCCACGTCATAGTAAGCATCACGCTGAGGAATGAAGGGTAACGGTTCCAGAAGGCCATCCTGTGCGAGTTCTCCAACCCAGTCGTGAGCTCCAACGATAATATCTGGACCTTCTCCAGCAGGCGCAGCGACCAGGAAGTTCGACTTAATATCGCCGAAATTCACTTGCTGGACTTCTACCTCTATGCCGTAGTCCCTTTCAAACTCTGCTGCCAGCCTCTCTAGAGCAGGCACCTGGTTTTCGGAACACCAGACGACCAGTTTGGCACTCACAAATGAGGAAAGCAAGAGTACCAGAAAGACAACAACAAAAAGCTTCTTCATAACAAAAACCTCCTTCTAATAATAAAGTTACAACTAGTATTGCATTTAGATTTTAACAGATGGTGTTGACTCAGGTTAGTATTTCTTGGATCGAAGAAAGACAATCACAGTACAATGAATCCGTTCAGACGTGAATAGAGACAGATATCTCCGTTTTTCTCCTTTATGGTTCGTAAGTTAGATTGGATATACGGCAAGGTCTTCTGAATGCTTCTCTGCAAGAGAGAAATCAACTCCAAGAGACGACCTGTATTTTCTGAGAAGGAAACTCTTTCCAACCTCGCCCAGTAACAGATATGTCAGCAAGTCTTCATCTGTTTTTGCCAGAAGTCCTATCTGTTCTCTTGAAGACTCGACTTCCGCAGGAATAAGATCTGCCGCTCTACATTCCAGAGGTGTTTCATCTCCAAGGATTCTGTCGCGGAGATACTGGGAGATTCCGGCAGGTGGGCGGCCATAATAGCCCTTGACATAGCGTTCGACTTCTTTTGTCACCAGTTTGTAGCGTTCTCCACTTATCGTATTGAGGACAGCCTGAACCCCCACAATCTGAGATGTCGGAGTAACGAGTGGAGGATAACCAAGGTCCTCTCTTACACGCGGCACTTCCTCAAGCACTTGTGGAAGAAGGTGACTGACGCGTTGGTTCTTCAGCTGACTGAGAAGGTTTGAGAACATGCCTCCTGGAATCTGGTTCTCCAGTATCTCGGGCATAATGGTCTGGAGAACAGAATCGTTTCCTCTGTGGTTATCGCGTACCTTTGCGAAGTGGCGGTTGATGTGTCGAAGCAAACTGTAATCCGGGGGAGATGCCAATCCCAAATCGCTCAGTGCTGTCCACATAGCCTCAACGGCAGGTTGGGAAGTTCCAAGCGCCAGTGCACTCATTGCTGTGTCAAGAATATCAGCACCCGCTTCAGCTGCAGCCATATAAGACATATCAGCGAGACCTGTAGAGAAGTGAGAGTGTATTTCGAGTGGGATATCATGATTCTCTTTGATAGCTTTCACGAGTTCCCTGGCAACTCCAGGAGTTAGAAGCCCCGCCATATCCTTAATGCAGATGGAATCTGCTCCCAGTTCCATGGCAGTGTCTGCAAGGTTCACAAAGTATTGAACGCTGTGTACAGGACTCACAGTATATGATAAAGCGATTTGAAGATGCATCTTCTCTTTCCTTACACAAGCTGCGGCTTTCTCGAGATTTCTGAAGTCGTTCAGTGCATCAAACATCCGAACAATATCCATCCCGTGCCGTGCAAGAGTCTTCACAAAAAGCTCTACCACGTCATCTGCGTAGTTTCTGTATCCCAAAAGATTCTGACCTCGCAGAAGCATTTGTATCTTGGTATTCGTGAATTTCTCTCTGAGTTTATCCAGCCTGTCCCAGGGATCTTCATCAAGATAACGGACGGCCGCATCATAAGTAGCTCCTCCCCACATTTCCACTGCGTGGTAGCCGACAGTGTCAACAAGGGAAGCAATTGAAACCAGTTCAGGAGTAGTTATTCGCGTTGCTAGTAAAGACTGGTGGGCATCTCTCATTGTTGTGTCCACAAACGATACCTGAGCCACTAACAGGCCTCCTTCCTGTAGTACAATTATACAGAGATGAAGGAGGGTTTTCATGCCTGTCGATCCGAAAGACTATACATATGATGTGATCATTATTGGAGCAGGTCACGCAGGTGTTGAGGCAGCGCTCATTGCAGCGAAAATGGGCCAGCGGGTTCTCGTGATGGCGATAAATCTTGATAGTGTTGCCTGGACTCCTTGCAACCCTGCGATCGGTGGTCCCGCCAAGGGCGTTGTTGTGAGAGAGATCGACGCTCTGGGTGGATTCATGGCAAGAGCTGCTGACCAGGCGGCGATAAATCTGAGAATGCTCAATACAAGCAAAGGCGCTGCTGTGCGCGCTTTAAGGGCTCAGATAGACAAGTATGATTACAGCAGAATCGTGAAAAGAGCTCTCGAGCAGCAGCCCGGCCTGAAGATAGTGAACGAAATAGCTGTGCGAATCCTCACTGAATCAGGTTGTGCCACGGGAGTGCTCACGCATTTTGGGGTCGAGTACAGGAGCAAAGCTGTGGTTATTGCTTCTGGAACCTTTCTTGGAGGGCAAATATTCATTGGTCAGAAGTCTTTCAAGGCAGGACGAATGGGCGAGTTTCCGGCCGAAGAACTCAGCGTATCACTCAAAGAACTGGGGTTCAAAATGGGCCGCTTCAAGACAGGTACCCCTGCGCGTATATCGGCAAAGACAATCGACTTCTCAGAGATGGAAAGACAGGGGACTTCCCGGGAACCCCTGGCATTCTCTTATTCGAGTGCACCGAGAGTGATTCCCGATGAATTCCCTTGCTGGTTAACAAAGACAAATGCTTCAACACATTCGATAATCAGAAGAGACCTGAAGTACTCCCCTCTGTATGGAGAGACAAAGCTAATACACGCAGTGGGTCCCAGATACTGTCCTTCAATAGAAGATAAAGTCATGAAGTTCCCTTCAAAGCAAAGTCACCAGCTCTTCATTGAACCTGAAGGCAGAGAAACTGACGAGTATTACGTGAACGGTCTTTCCACGAGCCTTCCTCAACAAACACAGAACGAGTTAATGCATACAATAGATGGTCTGCGTAAAGCCGAGATTATCAGGCCCGCGTACGCAGTTGAATACGACTATGTGCTACCCCAGCAACTCCTTCCAACGCTGGAATCCAAGTTGGTCGAAAACCTCTACTTTGCAGGGCAGGTGAACGGCACAAGCGGTTACGAGGAAGCCGCCGCGCAGGGGCTTGTCGCAGGCATAAATGCTTCTGCGAAGCTGACTGGTAGAACGCAACTCATACTCAAACGTTCAGAGGCGTACATAGGGGTTCTGATTGACGACCTCGTGACCCGAGGTGTTGATGAGCCATACAGGCTGCTTACTTCAAGAGCGGAGTATCGCTTGCTTATCAGGCACGACAATGCCCATCTCAGGCTTTCTCATTATGGTTACGAATATGGTTTGGTAAACAAAGAGTTCTACGAGAGAGTTGAAAATGCCAGGAGCCAGGTTGATGAGAACATTGAAAGGTTGAACGGAGTAGTGCTGAAGCCGTCTTCAGCATTAAACAATGTTCTGGTTTCCAGGGGAACCACTCCAATCTATCAGAGCGTGAGATTCGCACAGCTGCTTAAGAGGCCAGAGATCGAGTACAGAGATCTTGAAACCTTCGATCCTCAACCCATGAGGAACTCAGAGATTCGAGAACAGGTTGAGACGTTGCTCAAGTACGAGGGCTATCTTGGAAGACTCGAAGATGAAGTGAAAAGGTTCAACCAGATGGAAGATGAAAGAATCCCTGAGGGGACTGACTTCAGAAAAGTACCCAATCTCTCGAATGAGGCAATCGATAAATTGACCAGCGCGAAACCTGCTTCTCTGGGTCAGGCAATGCGAATACCGGGAATCACTCCTGCAGACTTAATGAATCTTTCAGTGTACATAAGGAGCCAGCGGCGAACAGGTGTTGGAACAAAACGAGAAAAGTGAGGGCCTCTAATGGCCCTCACTTTTCCAGTAGAACTCTCAGAAGTTTCTCCATTTCGTCTTGACCTAGATTCTTGCCGTCCCTCAAAAGTTTAAAAGCTGCTCTTATTACAAGAATTCGGGGATACTTGCACATTAGATTTCTGACCGGGTCACTGTAGGTTTGAGAGTTCAGGGTGTGCTGTCCGTTCATCTAACCATCTCCAAAACCCCTTGACACAGAATAAGAGGAGTATTATAATCAGCAAAGTTGGGGCTCGTAGCTCAGTTTGGTAAGAGCTTCCGGCTCATAACCGGGAGGTCGGTGGTTCGAATCCACCCGAGCCCACCAGGCGGCTCAAAGCCGCTTTTTTGCATGCTCACGAGAATTTTACCATAATAGACAGAATACGTCAAGATACTATCCGGGGTGAAACAGTTGTGTTACAATGTTTTGTAACGAATGAGTCTCTCTGGTTTGTGTTTCTTCTGTGCAGTCTGTTCATATCTCTATTCCTGTTCAGAATCTTCGGTAGACAGGGGCTTTACATTGTCATAGTTTCTGGTGTTGTCCTGGCGAACATCCAGGTAATAAAGCTTGTTGACATTTTCGGATTCACGGCTACGCTCGGAAACATTCTATATGGATCGGTCTTTTTCGCTACAGATGTTCTTAATGAAATTTACGGAAAGAAAGAAGCCAGGAAGGGAGTCATGCTTGGCTTTGCCGCAATGGTTACTGCCGTTGTATACATGCAGTTTGCCCTGGTAATCAAACCATCTCCTTTGGAAGAAGCTCAGCGTGTACACGACTCACTATCAATGATCTTCTCTGTTCTTCCACGAATAGTGTTCGCCAGTATAATCGCTTACCTGTTCTCTCAGCTTCACGATGTTTGGGCTTATCAGTTCTGGCGAAAGCTCACTTCAGGCAAATACCTCTGGTTGCGTAACAATGCATCGACATTTGTGAGTCAATTTATCGATTCAATCATTTTCACATTCGTCGCCTTTTGGGGCGTATACGAGTTCAGCATCTGGATTCAGATAGTACTCACCACGTATGTCTTCAAATGGATCGTTGCTGCTGTCGACACGCCGTTTCTTTATGCAGCAAGAAGCATGGCCAGGTCGTCCAGAAGCAGTGATGCAGCGAATGGTAAAAAGAAGGTTTGAAGGGCAGGTGGAGGGCCACAAAACCGGGGTAGAGGGTATGGTAAAGATCAAGAGACAACTTGCGAAAACTCCTTCGTGCGAGAACTCCAACTCCTGACGTACCGTAAGTCCTGGACCCGGAACTCTAAACTCTGGACTGGGATCCTCTTTTTGAGTCCCCGACCCTGGACCCGTTTCTGGCTGGTGCGGTTGAGTAGGTGCGGGTATTGTAAGAACAAGGGTATAGGGTTAAGTGCAGGTAGAGGGTCTAGCAGGAGCGTAAAAAATGAGAGTGCCGATGTGCGAGAATTCCGACAGCTTGCGACGCGCGATGAAAACAACTGATAGAAGAGATACGACGCACAAGAATAAAGAACCCCGAAAATAGACTGAGTTCAGCAGCTTCAATGTAAAGCAATTTGGCTGTTTCATACGACGTAACTATTGTGTTGCGTCTTGACACTGCAGGTACCAAGCTGTCAGCCAGCCGTCATTGTGTTTGTACAGTCATGATCAAAGCTCTATGTTTGGCCAGGCTGACAATCTACCAAGCCTGCTCCTCCGTCGCTACCTTACTGATCTCAGGAAGCTCCGAATGTGGTTGAGGAAGACAGGTTGATTCTCGTACATCGGGTATCTTCCACAGTTTTCCATGATAAGAAGCACGCTGTTCCTAAGCGTTATGTTCATTTCGTTGGCCCCTTCAACAGACGAATCGGAGGCGCGATCACCCTGGATGAGCAAAACCGGTGTTCGTATCGTTTCCAGCCCTTCTGGAACGTAATCTTTGTTCATACGGTAATAATCGAAGGTTATTTCCGGTGATACCCAATACGACAGTGAGTATTCCATAAGAAACCTCTCTGCATCAAATGCGTCAGTGTTGAAGTATGCTCGCATTGCAGATGACTTCTCCAGCAGGTAAGTATTGTAGATATGTTTCAAAACCAACTCAGAGAGGCTTCTTTTTGACAGAAGCCATTCGGGCAATGGCGGGGTATCTAAAGTCATTGGCGTGTTAACTGCAACAACAGATCTTATTGATCCCGGGTATTCTTGAGCCAGCTTGAGTGCAATTAATCCGCCTGCGCCATGACCCAGAAGGTCTATCTGGCTGGTGGTAAAGTGGTCAATCAGTTCCATTATCACATCTGCAATACCCGGTATTGAGAAATCGTAATGCGAGGAAAACTCTGAATAACCCAGCCCTGGAAGATCAACGATGAACACACGCTGGTCCTCAGAAAGCTTCTGGGCAATCTGAATGTGCGTTAGTCCGGAATCGGAGAAGTCGTGAAGTATCACAAGGGGAGATCCTTCTCCAAAGCTTCTTACAAAAATCCGCAGACCATTGAGATTGTAGTGAGCACCGTCGAATGGAACGTTTCTTATATGTCGTGAAGCAATCAGCGCGCTCACCGCAGAGTTTGCACCCAGCAGTATCATTAGTGCCGCCAAAACGATGAAGAATGTTTTGAGCAGTATCTTAGCTACTGAATACAATATGCCCACCAACGATAGTCATTAGGATCTTAGCGTTTGCGAGCTCTTCCCTTGTTGCTTCCAGGAGATTAACTGGAGCAACTGCAATGTCTGCGGGGTATCCTGGTCCGATTTCTCCGTAGCGCAATCTTCCCTCCAAATCTTTGCCCTCGACGGTGTAGTACCTGATAGAGTTTGCCCGAGAGAAAAACTGGTCTGCTGCCAAGAGGTTATCAAAGACAGATGTCGATTCAACAGGAGCATCACTCGACAGAGAAAGCCTTATGCCAAGCTCTTCCATGGCTTTGAAAGGATAAGCGGATGCGAGGCGCTCCTTTCCGAGCCGTTGTTCTGCGATATCCATATCAGAGTAATAAAACAAGGGCTGAATCGATGCTCTGAGGTCTAACCGTTTCATTTCGACCAGTTGAATGTTGCTGGCAGTCTGAACATGAATGAGTCTGTGCTTAAATGGATTTCCAGGGGATATTCTGGCCAGTCCATTCAGAGCAACTTCCATTGAACGGTCGCCAATCGTGTGCGCACAGACTTGTACTGATTTGTTTTCGGCTGCTTCCACGATAGTGGCGAGTTGTTCTGAATCCATGTAGAGCATGCCGCAGTTCATCGGATCGTCGCTGTATGGCTCAATCAAAGCGGCGGTCCTCGCTCCCAGGGATCCATCAAGATAGACTTTGAGCGCTCCAGCAACGAAATAGTTGTTCGAGTTGTCTTTCGCAAGATCGAAGAGCTTGATGTCTTCCAGGGTTTCTGTCCTCACTTTTTCGAATATGCGAATCTGTCTTTGTTCTGCCAGAAGCTCAACGAGTAACTCATCATTATTTCCCTTCATGTCATCTGAGTGAACTGTTGTTATTCCATTGGAAGTAAATTCTTTGATACCCAAATCTATAAATGCTTTCAGTTCGGACCTGGCAAGACTGATTCTGCTGCCTAATGCGTTGAGGGCACGCTCACAGAGCAAACCGATCTTCATCGCTGAGCCATCTACTCCTTCGAGGTCTTCCAGTGAGAATCGCTTAATGGCTTCAGAATTGACCACTGCAGCGTGACCACATCTTCTGTAAAGAATCGCAGGTTTGTCGGTGATCCTGTCTATCATCGCTCTGTTTGGAACGAATGAGAGCTTACTATCGTCCCAACCTCTTGCAATGATTACAGGGGCGGAATGCTTGAGGGCCAGTTCAACGTGTTCAAGCGTTCTGGCATCTGAAAGGTCTACTGAACCCCTTACCATGCCTGTTCCCAGGAGGTGAGCATGAGAATCGACAAAGCCACTGTAGACAAAAGCTCCCTTGAGATCGACCTCTCTAGCATGGGTGGGTCTGGTATCAACGATTCTCCCGTTCGATATGTAGATGTCCTGTTGCATGTGCTGAGTTTGTCTTGCAGAATAAACCATGCAGTTAGTCAGTACCAGATTTTCACCTGTCATCTGTCATCACCTTTGCAACCTTTGCAGCCAGTTTGGCGTTGTTCTTGAGAAGCGAAATGTTTGCCTTGAGCGTTCTCCCGTCGGACAGCTCGCCCAGTCTTTTGAGAAGATATGGGGTAAGGGCTTTTCCAGAGATCCCCCGCTTCATTGCTTCCCTGCTTGCTATTCCGACATATCGATCGACCTCTGAAAAGGGAATCTCTTCTTCATCCGGTACAGGATTGACCAGGAGGACGGCGCCAGGTATCTTGTTCTTTATCTTTTCGATGAGGACTTCGGCAGCTTCCTGAGCTGTATTTACGCTAAATGAAACCTTAAACGGACTTTTTCTTGAGTGAAAGGCAGGAAAGAATTCTGTCCTGTAACCAAGAACGGTGATTCCAAAAGTTTCCAGAAATTCAAGTGTACGTCCGATGTCCAGAATGCTCTTGGCTCCAGACGAGACTACGAGAATCGGAGTTCTCGAAAGTTCGATGATATCTTGAGATACATCCCAGTCGATGTCTCTATGAACACCACCTATTCCGCCGGTCGCCATGACACGAATTCCTGAAAGGGATGCAAGTCTGATTGTGCCACTCACTGTTGTCGCTGCAGTTTTGCCCAGAGCACATGCTATGGGTATTTCTGATGAAGCAGCCTTGATTATCCCGCTTAGGGTTGCAAACATCTCGATCTGATCCTTATTGAGTCCAACAATAACCTTGCCATCCACTATGCCTATCGTCTTTGGTACGGCACCTTCAGCTCGTATTTCATCTTCCATTTGCATAGCGGTTCGCAAGTTGAGCGGGTGCGGTAAACCGTGGGCAATTACGGTTGTCTCAAGAGCAACATCACAACTCAAAGTAGAACCCCCTTCGCTTTCTGCCGTGTCTTCTATTGTATCCTCTAGCCATAATATAGCCAAGAGCGAATCCTCCGATATGTGCCCACCAGGCAACCCCAGTTTGAGTAGATTCAACTATTGAAAGTGTGCCGCTCAGGAACTGCAACAGAAACCAGACAATCAAATAAGTATATGCGGGCAGATAGAAGAGAAGGGGGAAGAAGAAGACAGGAACGATTGTGAGAACCCTGCTCCATGGATAGAAGCACAGATAAGCACCCATCACCCCGGCAACAGCCCCAGATGCTCCTACTATTGGTTTGTCTAGCGTATGCGCAAAAGCAAATTGAACCAGGTTCGCCCCTACAGCCCATATGAGGTAATAGATGAGGAATCTGGTGTGCCCCAGTTTGTCCTCAACGTTATCTCCAAAGATAAAGAGAGCCCATAGATTTGTGAAGATGTGTGTCCATCCTCCGTGCATAAATGCTGAGGTCACAAACGGCAGCAGATTGAACCTGCTGAACTCCAGGGGGAAGTCAGGCGAAGTATATCTTGCCGGAACAAGGCCATACGTATAAAAGAACCTTAGCAGCTCTCTTTCACCAAGATTCAGCGAATACACAAAGACGAGTATGTTCACTGCCAGAACACTGTATAGAACATACGATCGCTTATAAGCTGGAATGGTATCCATTATAGGAATCATGGGCGCTCACCTCTCCTGTTGCTTTTATTCTATCAGCTAAGAGATAATGGGGATCGTCAGATTCTTC
>DLVL01000011.1:44788-45965 GCA_003444085.1 Kosmotogaceae bacterium
TCTTCTTGACAGCAAGCATGGCGTATTGTAGAATCATTCATGCTGGGGACGTGGTGCAGTTGGTTAGCATGCCGGTCTGTCACACCGGTGGCCGCGAGTTCGAGTCTCGTCGTCCCCGCCAAGGAGAGCCCTAATGGGCTCTTTTTTTGTAGTTGTAACCGGTAAGGCAAAGAATGCCTTGTTATAGTATAAGTAAATGGTTGTATATGTGGGCAAAAACGACTTCAAGGTCATTGAGAATGCCCTGGCTTGTATCCTGTATGGTATCGATGAAGGCATACCGGGGATCCAGATGCACGATAGAGTGGTCTCTATATCTTTTCAGTGCGGATATGCTTGGATCGATGCGGTTCTCTTCTTCGTCAAGCATGTCTAGAAGAGGATAAACCTGGTTCCTGAACTGCTTCATGATCGCCTGACGAAGGAGTTCTCTGTATTGTCTCAGGGTGTAACCGCTGTTTTTTACGAGTTTTGTTGACTTAATGATCGTGTTCTCAAACAATACGTCCTTGAGGACTTTTGAACTCTCTTGGTGTTGCCTGAGAAGTTCAAGTCTGCTCTTGAGTTCACTGATTTCTCTTCGCAAACAGTCGCTGCGTCTAGAGACTATTAGGCGCTTTTCTGTTTTCACCCTGCGGAGTAAGTCCATGGATTCATTATATCTCGAGAGCGTTCTGGCAAGTAACAAAGCTTCCTGGTTCTGTGTTTCAATCTGATAATACTTGAAACGATCAATAGAACAGAATGCACTTTGAACTCTATCAGGAGCAGTCATGATCAGGGTTCTGTTGAAAGCAAGTGAAGAGAATGATAGAATCTATGTTGCGGCGACGTAGCCAAGGGGTCAAAGGCGGAGGTCTGCAAAATCTCTATTCGAGGGTTCAAATCCCTCCGTCGCCTCCAGGGGAAGGATTATCCTTCCCTTTTCCTATTTCATCCAGGTGTTTCTTCTTGAGTTCTTCGCTTATGTACTGAAAGACTTCATGTTGATTGCTTCTTGTGAGAAGGATCAGCTGGACGTCTATTTCCCTTCTCAACTTCTCTATGAATTTGACGTCTCCGTATCTCAAAACACAGATGAATCTGGAAGAGCGTTTCAAGAGAGAGATGATCGCAGACATGTACTTCAGAGAACATTCTTCCAGGTAACCGACTTCGTCCACGAGTAGAAGGCGTT
>DLVL01000011.1:46290-56344 GCA_003444085.1 Kosmotogaceae bacterium
TGACTGAGTCGAAAGAAGACGCGATGCGGTTCACCAAAAATGACTTTCCTGCACCTTGTGATCCTGTTAAGAAGAAAGATCGAAACATGTGTTCAGGCATCAGATCATGAATGACGATTAACAACTCGCTCGTAAAGACGGAGTGTCTTTTTTGCATTCTCGTCGTCGGAGAAACCCAGAGAGAGTCTCCTGGAGTTTTCTGAGAACTCCCTCAGCATGTGATCGTTTTCCATGAGCTTCAGCATTGATTCATGCATTCTCTCCTTATCCGGGCAGAGAAAGCCGTTTTCTCCATCAATTACCATCCCGGTAAATGAATCATCTTTGTAGGCGATGACCGGAAGCCCAGCTGCTATAGCTTCAAGAACCACAAGGCCAAAGGTTTCAGTGTGAGAGGCAATAACAAAAACATCACTCGAATGATAAGCGAGAGAGACTTCGTCTGGCCAGTTCAGATACCCTGTGAATGTGACATTGTCACCGATTCTCATACTGGAAGCCATTCTTCTGAGGTAGCCTTCTTGGGGGCCTCCGCCCACAATAAGCAGATGGGCATTTTCCTTAACTCTCAGCAGTCGTTCCATGTTCTCAAGCAGCTTGTCAATGCTCTTTTCCTTACCCAGTCTGCCTACAAAGATGAAGATCCTTCTTTCTGGAGGAATATCGAAACGTTTCCAGAATTCCGTGACTTCCTGCTTGCTGAACTCTTTATGAAATGGCTCGAGTTTAACGCCGTTTGGGATGACTTCGATAGGTGCTGTCACGCCGTATCCGAGAAGGAGTTTCTTTATCTTCTCCGATGGTACAATAACGACGCTGTAATGATTGCAGAACCGCTTGGTCTCGCCTCTCATATAGACCCTGAGGAGTGGCTCCATGAAAGGGATGTAGTGAACGTATTCCTCCATCATTGTATGATAAGTGTTCACACACGGGATTTTTAGCGATTTTGCCACGAATCTCGCAACATAACCCACGATCACAGGTGTATGTGCATGGATGATGTCGATCTCTTTGGCTGAAACGTCTTTGACAATCTTCTTGTAGTCAACAGGAAAGCCTATTCTCTGGTCTTTCTCCCATGGAAATTTGACAGAGGGTATTCTGTAGACATAATCGCTTTTGGTTGCTTTCGGGTGATCGACCGTATATATGTAGACCTTATGACCCATTTCTCGAAGGTTCTCCTCAAGCAATCTGATCATTGTTACAACGCCATTCACCTGTGGAAGATACGTATCGCTGAACATTGCGATATTCATTCCCTGATCACCTCCGAGTGCGTTGACACCCCCACTACCTTACATTATAATCAATTTGACCCTGGGAGGTCGTCTAATTGGTAGGACAGCGGACTCTGGATCCGCCGGTGGAGGTTCAAGTCCTCCCCTCCCAGCCAGCTCTTTCAGACAGCACTCCTCGCCACTGAAATAAGTACGACATTCACGACCCCGCTGGCTTTCAGCATCTTTGCACACTCGCTGGCTGTTGCTCCCGTAGTTACGACATCATCGAAGAGGATCACCTTTTCCGGAAGAGTCTTTTTGCGGCATAAGAAGCTCCCCTTGACATTTTTCTTTCTTTCATCCATTCTCAACAGTGATTGCTGCCGTCGACTCCCCGTGGAGACAAGTGCATCCAGTACTGTGAAGTCAATCATTTTGCTCAAGTGGCGCAGAATCAGGCGATTGGGATCGAACCCGCGTCTACGGAGAGCGTCGGTGGTTGTTGGAACCGGGACTACGGGAAGAGTCATATCCAAAGCTACTTCATAAATCGTTCTGAAAACAACCTTTGCGAGATATTTCGAAATGCGGTGTCTTCCAAAGAACTTGTATTGTCTAAGGATTTCACTCATAGGTGTTTCATACCGCCAGAAAGCATATGCCTGATCTATGTGAGGATATGAAGAAGATGAAAAAAGAGGACCGTTCATCTTCGATTCGCATCTTTCACAGACGATGAATGAATGAGGAATGGGATTTGAGCATCCGGCGCAGTAATTTGGCAGGATTGACTTCAAGACTATGTCAACCATTTTGTTTTCTTTAGGTTTCTGAGTGTAGCAAGGATCTTCTTTTTTGATGCTCTTTCAACCGCAAGACCCACAGGCAAGGAGTTCAGTAATTTGACAGAGTAGTTTCTTGCTGAATCGGCGATTCTTTTGTCCAGAACGATCACAACACCGTGGTCGTCTTTCGTGCGGATCACTCTTCCTATACCCTGCCTGAACATAGTGATCATCTTGGGGTAGTAGTACTTGTAGAGCCCTTCCATGAAACTGTTTTGCCCATAGTATCCTATTCTTGCTCGAGTGATGGGCTCATCAGGCCTGTCGAAAGGCAGCTTGAAGATGATGAGCAGTTTCAATTTGTCTCCAGGAAGATCAATTCCTTCCCAGAGCGTTTGAGTTCCGAAAATCACCGATTTATCGCTTATCGAATGCTCGGCAAGCATAACACTTGCGCTCTCAGAACGAGACTGCACTTTTAGTTCCACACTTTTCAGGTCCCTGTGGATTTTCGATACGACGTATTCCATGTCATTGTATGAGGTGAACAGCACCGCTGATCCCCCACCGACGATGTTCAGGACATCACGAATGAAAGATGCACCAGAGTCAAGATATTCGTCAGAGTTCTGATAATACTCGGGCATGTCATCGGCGAGCATCAGTCTCAGTTGCTTGCCGAAATCAAATGAAGTTCCCAGTTTCAAGGCATGAAAATCATCTTGGAGGCCCAGAATTCTTCGAGAGTAGTTGAAGCCGTCACTTCCCCTGCTGAAGACCCACATTGTTGCGGAGATGAAGATCTTTATAGGGATAGTGTTGAGAGTTTCTGACACCAATGCATCGTTTCCGATGGGCGAAGAGGATATTCTGGGATTGTTGGGTACCTCCGAAGGAGTAACATAGGTTATTCTGTTATTATCGTTATGGCATATACCCGAAACATGTCTGATCAGCTCAAAGACACGGGATTTCAGAACCCTGAGCTTATCGGTGTAGGGAACCGAATCCAAGCTTGGATGCTCAAGAAGCTCTTCCTCATACACCTCATTGAGCTGGACTACGATTGATGAAAGCCCCCTTAGGAAGCTCTCAAGATCCTGGAGTGCTTGCCTGATCCTCGCGAGTTCATCACCGTCAAGAGCCATACTGCTTCTGACTATATGCTGGTTGATGAGACCATGGAGCTTCTTTGCTGAGAGATCGATTGCTTTGCGAAGCTCTGATAATCTGACTTTGAGTGATTCCATGAAGGATTCCTCAAAGGTTCTTATGTCTTGGGTGAAGATCTTCTCAGAGATTCTTGAAGCCTCGTTGGTGACTTCCATTACTTCACCGGAGGATAACGTGAAGGTAAGGCTGTCAGTAAGGGCTTTTTCAAAACCATGTGCCTCATCTATTACCATAATTTCAAAGCGCGGCAGCAGTATTCCTTCATCAATGTCTGATTCAGGAGTTCGCATCTGGATTTCACTGGAGAGAAGCGAATGGCTGGTTATTACAATATCTGCGTTTTTGGCATTCTCGCGCGCTATGTAGTAAGGACAGCGGGTTCTGTCAGCGCACAGTCTCGATAAGCAATCGAATCTATTTGAACTTACTGCATTACGAATACCCTCTGTTACTCTCATTCTGTCAAGATCTGCATCAGGTGTTACCAGGGACCACAGGAGCAGTGCCAGTGCTTCTTTGCTCCTTTCCTCGATTGGCGACTGATGTAACATGCTGTTCATGAAGTGAATCAATCTGGAAGGGCAAAGGTACCGCTCTCTGCCCTTAAGAGAGCAAATTCTGGTATCATCAAGCTCGGGGAGTTTTCGCATTATCTGAACATCCTTCTGCATTAGTTGATCCTGAAGTGTTCTTGTTCTTGTAGATACCACTGCTCTTCTTCCTGACGAGAGCACATGATAAGCGACGGGCACAAGATATGCGAGTGTTTTTCCGGTTCCTGTTCCGCTTTCCAGAAGTATACCCTTGTCAAGTGTAATTGATTCAGCAATCTCCATAGCGGTCTGCAGTTGTTCTTGCCTGAACTCATATGTTTCGTGAATACCTTCAAGAAGACCATTCTCTGCGAATACGAGCTTGGTTGCCTCAGACAGATCTATTTGCTTTCTTGCTCTCTTCTGTCTTCTTATTCGCTGAAGTTTCGAACATACGTGTTCCTGCCAGGAAGTATGATGCACTGAAGCAGATATTCCATGGATCAGGAATCTCTTTACCGCTTCACCTGAGGGCAGTAGATCTTCTACCAGAGCTACCAGGTCGGTAGTCAGTTGCTTCATAGCTGAAAGGTAGTATCTGACTCTTGTTTCAACGGAACCTGCTACGTAAGAAAAGCACAACCTCAGGAGATCTTCATTAACGCAATCAGGGAGTCTTTTCAGTTTTGCGAAGGATCTCTCATCGTCACAGAACAGAAGAGCATTCTCGCCGTCAAGCAGCTCTTCAATCTCTTTTTCGAAGAGATGTCTGGTCTCTCCGGTTTCCAGAGACTTCACTTCGATCTTCTTTGATCGTGACGAAAGCGTCCTCGCGGAATAGATCTCGAGAAAGTTCTGCAGAAGACACACCACCCGAAAAGAAACCGGGGTGACCCCGGTTTTCTGGTGCCGAGGGCGGGACTTGAACCCGCACGAACTTCAGCGTTCACATGGCCCTCAACCATGCGTGTCTGCCAATTCCACCACCTCGGCAATTCAAAGAGAATTATAGCCCGGTGTCAAGTCTTTGTCAAGGAAGCAAAAGCCCGGTAGATCAGGGAAGAAGCGTATAGCCCTTGTCTGCGAGCAACTCCCTTATTCTCTCTCTGTCGATGAGCACATTCTCGTATTCGATCTCGACAACCCCAGCATCTACGATGGGATCCGCTTTTATTATGCCATTTTCCGTCTTCAACGCACTCCTTATACTTTCTGCGTCTTCTTCAGAAGCAAGCTCTTTAACCTGAAAAATCCTTAATACTCTAGGAATCTTTATCCCCCCAATACCCGTTGTTCCTGCATGAGTCTACCCGACTTTGCTTCCCAGGGTCTCATTTTCTTCTTGCCAGGGAACTGGACCTCTTTTACAAGAAGTGTCCCGTGCTCACAGGCAATTAGCATTCCTTGCTTTGTAATGGAAACGATCTTACCAGGCTCTCCTTCAACGCTATCTGATATGACGCTTGAATTGAAGAGTTTCAATTTCGTCCCGTCAAGGAGTGTGCATGCTCCAGGGGCAGGGTCAAGAGCGCGGATTCTGTTGCATACCGCTTGTGCGTTGTCGAAACGGTCTATGTGCAGATCCTCTTTAGAGATCTTCGGAGCCGTTGTGGCTTTGCTATGATCTTGAGGAAAGAGTCTGAATTCTTCCGAACGGAGTAATTCCATGAACCTCTTGAGAGCGTGACAACCAAGGGTACATAAGCGAGACGAAAGCGATCCAAAAGTCTCGAACTCCTGAACTGAAAGCTCCTGAGAAAACGCAATAGGACCACTGTCCATACCTTCATCCATCTTGAAGATCGTTATTCCAGTGACCTTCTCTCCATTCATCAGGGAGCGTTGAATCGGTGCCGCTCCTCTATACTTTGGCAATAGAGAAGCATGAACATTGAAACAACCAAGTCGTGGCAGTTCCAAAACTCTTTTCTTGAGAAGCTTACCGAAAGCAACAGTGATTATTACGTCAGGGTTCAAGGATTTCAGGAGGGCAACAGCAGCGTCGTCGCTCACGTTCTGAGGTTGAAAGACCTTGAGTCCCATTGAGAGAGCAGTCTTCTTCACAGGGGTTTCTTCAACGACCCTTCCCCTTCCTTTTGGCCTGTCCTTCTGAGAAAATACAGCAACCACGTTATGGCCATTTTCAACCAAAGCATGAAGGTGCCTGGCAGCAAAATCAGGTGTTCCCATAAAGACAACGCGCATCATACGTTACCTTTCATAATCTCAACAAGTTGGGGTCTCAAAGCGATCTTTTTTGCATTTGAGAGATAATCAATGAAGAGGCGTCCATCCAGGTGATCTGTCTCGTGCTGTACTATTCTGGCCGCATAACCTTCAAGGACCTCCTCAATAACCTTGCCGTCAGCATCCTGGTAGCGAATCTTTACTGAAGCCGGTCTCGAAATATCTGCGTAGATACCAGGCACGCTGAGACATCCTTCTTCCATGACAACAGTGTCACTACTCGAAGAGACTATGATCGGGTTTATCATGGCCTTAGAGCCACTTCCGTCATCAAAGACGATCACCCTTTTCAAAGCGCCTACCTGCGGCGCGGCCAGACCGACTCCATCCTCTGTGTACATCATTTCGGTTAATTCCTCCACGAATTCCTTGAGATTATCGTCAAATGATGTGATCTCCTGAGATCTCTTCCTGAGAAGGGGGTTTCCTACATAGATTATTCTCATCGTTTTACACCTTCCAGAAGTCTTCTGAGTTCAGCGGCATATTCAGGCACATTCATCATGGCCGTTATCGGTGTTATCGACACGTACCCCTCTCTAATCGCAGAATAGTCCGAATCAGAACCGGGATCATCCTCAACAATATCACCAAACATCCAATAATAGCTCTCTCCAAAGGGATCCTTCCGTTCTTCGAAGTAATCCTTATATCGTCGTCTGCTCTGTCTTGTAACTTGCCAGCCCCTTATCTCATCTGATGGTACTGCGGGCACGTTTATGTTCAGTGCAGTCATGTCCGGCATACTCCGAGCGTCGTAAGCTTTCAGAAACTCAAGGAGAAACTCCGCAGAGGACTCATAAAGAGGGTCATTCCAGTTGGCACAGGAGATAGCGATCGCTGGTTTGCCCATGATTGCCCCCTCGAGAGCTCCTGATACGGTACCTGAATAAAGTATGTCGGTTCCCAGGTTAGGCCCCCTGTTAATACCGCTGACAACCAGGTCTATATGTCTCTTTGATATAGCGAGGAGTCCCAGCTTGACACAATCGGCTGGGGTACCGTTTATCGCGTAACCAAGAGATCTTCTTCCAAGCTTTACCTCTTTTACCCAGAGAGGAGTTCTTATCGTTATAGCGTGTCCTGTGGCACTGCGTTCGACATCAGGAGCAACCACGATCACATCATGTTCAGAAGACAGAGTCTCCGCCAGTATGGCAATTCCGGGAGACATTATCCCGTCATCATTAGTCAATAGAATATGCAGTTTAAGAACCTCCTGGATTGTAAATAGTCTAGTAAAGATTCTACATCAAAAAAAGACGGGTTTGGAGAAGATCATAAGACAGTTGTTGTCAGAAGCATCTGGCTGAAGGATTCATGGTGCACTATGTCTTTAAGAGCACCTTTTCATGAGGCGGGTACAAACAAATAATCCAGAGATCACGCTCTGATCAGAAGTGTTGCTTTATTTGAAGGACGATTGTCTGCGAAGGCAAACACCATTACGCTGCAGAACTCACTCTTGCTCGTCCCAAAAAGCGAGTGGAACATCCTTCTTTTTCTTCGCATTATACAGGGCCTTGTCTGCACGTTCTATGAGTTCCAGGGGGTGCGCTACATCGGAACACTCACAGAGACCAATCGATACACTCATGAAACGTTCATTTCCGAATGCATGCTTTGCCACATTGTTGATAATCCTGCTGGAAGCAATCCTTGCTTCATTGTGAGTGGAACAAAGGAGCAAAGCAATAAACTCATCCCCTCCATACCTTCCGAGGAAATCGCCTCGCCTGACGCTTCTCTCAAGGACGCGTGATAACTCAACCAGTATCTTATCTCCAGCCAGGTGCCCTTCAGAATCATTTATTTTCTTGAAACCATCGATGTCAATCATGGCTACAAAGAATCCATTCAGAGTCTCACGTTTGGCGTTTGCACTGTACTTGGCCAGGGCCTCCTGTATTGCCATGCGGTTCGGAAGTTCAGTGAGGGGATCAACGCGCACCAATCTCTCAAGCTCATAAGCATGCTGCTTATATAGATGTTCGATGTTCCTGTCCTGAAAAAGCAATACGAGACCCGAATTCTCCCTTTCTATTTCCATGATTTCAGCATAAACCCGTACTGGTCTGAGAGTCTTATTCCTTGTGCGAAGCCAGAGATCTGAGACACCAAAGCCTGTTATCTTCTTGAGATCTTCGTCTTCCGGATGAACAGCAAAAGCCTGTCTCCCGTACTCATCTTCATGAATCAATCCACACTCTTCGCATGATTTACCGACTACTTCAGCTTTTAGGAAGCCCGTGATAATCTCTGCACCTTTATTCCAATCAATTATTCTCCCCGTTGAGTCGACCACCAGTATTCCCATAGGAAGTCTCATCAGAGAAGAAAGAATATGCTCTTCCTTCATCTGTTTCCCCCTGATCACTCGATGATGAACCCGGAAATATCGGGGACATCTACTGGGTCAATCTCCACGTCTGCAACCCTGGCCATCATCGGTCCTCTTTTTACATCTTCAAGAAAACTATCCACAGCACTCTTGTTACCTGAGACAACGATTTCCACTCTGCCATCGCTGAGATTCCTTACATAGCCACAAACGCCAAGTTTTCTCGCTCTGCGATACGCGAAGTTTCTGAAGCCAACACCCTGCACCCGCCCGGAAATCAAGACTTTGTAGCTCGCCTTCATTATCAAAGCCCCAGGTCTTCTCCGACAAGGATGACTGTGTATCTGTTTCTTCTTGCATTTGAGTCTGCAATCACAACATATGACTCACATATTCGCTCGGTGCTGTTGCAGTCCATGCAGACTCCTGTCGAGACACAAGGTGTATGAAGCTTCAGTCGCCTTGCGTTCATTGGGGCTATAGTCTTGATTCTCTTCAAGGCACTGTCCATATCTGCAACAATCTTATTCATTCCAACGATCAGGACAACCTTCTCTGGTCCAAAAATCATGGGAGCGACGCGTGTTCCGAAGCCGTCTAGCTGTACGATTTCGCCCTTTACGGTCAGTGCATTCACGCTTGCAAGGAAGTAGTCTGCAGTGAATGCAGACTTGAAAATCTCTGAAAGCTTCTGCTTGTCGCTGGTACTGTATCGATCAAGGAAACTGCAGTCGTATTTCCGAAGAAAATCTATGACTCCCGTCTGTTGAAGAGTGAGTGAACCGCCTACAGCTACTGTAGAGCCTTTGTCAATGATTCTTTTCAGAGTTTCAACCACTCTGCTGGAGTCATCGAGATATTCAGCATCAATGGCTCTGTGTGAAAGATTCTCAATGACAATCTCAGATAGTCGCTCATATTTCCACTTCCACAGCTTCGATCTCATGGCAGCCTCAAAATGTTATGAATTCGTAGCCCTTTTCTAGGTAATCAGAGAGCCGTACATGTCCGCTTAGTGAAGAGGAGATCGGAAGGCCTTCTTTTTCAGCTATGTCCAGAGCCCCCATCATCTTTGAACACGCAAGACAAACCGCACCTATGGAAGGTTTGGCCTTCTTGTAGAGATCGTGAAGAGGGTCATCTGTCCTTGTGATCTCCTTGAGAATTCCGGGCGATTCACCTTCCAGAATCATCACAACTTCAGCATCTCTTTCCATAAGATCGACCACATTCAATAATGCGTGCAAGAAGCACGAACGCTGTCCCCTAAAAGCAAGTACTGCAACTCGCTTTTTCATTTGTCCTCACTCCTCTATTCAAAGAAAATGCTATTCATCCTGATCGCGTAATTCATGTCTCCTTTGACCTTGAGTTTTCCTAACATAAAGGCAGTTACCGCACTCTTTCGACCGTCCATAATCGCTTCAAAAGTATCCAGATCAGTTATTATTTTGCAGTTGGCGTCTTCTGCTTCTTCTTCTTCTTTGATTGTCAAGCTGCCATCCTTCACTGAAATAGCGAATGACTCTGGATCACCGTCTCTGATCTCAAAGGCGAACGTTCCTTCAAATCCTGCGAGCTTCTCCGGATCGAATCTTTCCTTCATTTTGTTAAGAGCTTCCCTGATGGTCATGTCACACCTCCGCTTTTTTCTTATAACGAGTTTACCATCTTACCTGTTCTAAACATAAAGTGAACTGGTCAAACAATCACGACTTCGACAAAGCCTTGTTGAAAAATCCGGGCAAA
>DLVL01000011.1:56425-83943 GCA_003444085.1 Kosmotogaceae bacterium
CCCCCCGAAGTGTTCATCACTGGTCAGAGAAAGGGAAAGTTATCTCGAAGTAGGGAAGCGCACCACCAGAACCGAAATTGACTCCAAGCTGAAAACGCAAACGGGCTCTTGAGTATAGATAAATCGTCTCGTATTTATAGATCAGGACTCTCCACATTATCGTTTCTGCAAACAAAAGGGCTGTATCGATCCCATACCCCTCTGAAGAAAAATGAACGAGTTGACCATAGTTGATATCCCGCCTGGAAAAGGGATACTCAAACCCAGCGGAAAAGCCTGCCAGAATTGGTGCCTCAGAATGAAAGCCCTTGAATCTTATGGGAACCACGGAGGGGTCTCCCACAGCAAAACGAGTAATACCAGAGCTGCTCACAGTGAAACGGTCACCAATCCACGCAGCTCTAAGCTCTATCATTCCATCGACTGTGTTTGCGCGCAAGGTTTGAGTGTCTCTGAGGCTTATCGTCGCACTGGCCATTGATAACCCGTTGAGCAGTAGTGCTGAGTCCGTGAGTCTTACCGAACCCGAAAGTGAGCCCTTGAAAGGCAGTTGAGCTGTAGCTTTCCACCCGGCAGAGATGCTTCGTGTGATTCCGTAGTCCCTTGTGAGTGCAAGCTCAACGAAAGATCCCGATTGAGCTGCAAAGAAAGACAGCTCAAGGTCAACAACCGAAAACCTTCTTGATAAAATGTCAATCCCTAGAAAAGGCTTGCTTAGCGAGCCATCGATGCCGAACGAGAGCATCGTCTTTGTAGTACCGAGCAGATCCTCGAAAACAGTGCCGACTCCCATCCTTTCAGGAATGGTGTAGACATTCTGCCAGTCAATAAAAAGAGAGTACGGACGAGCATCATGGATCAGCTGTTCTTCCACATGAGGGCAGTCTGTTTCAGAGCCTTTGATGATTCTGTCATGGAGCCCCTGAGAGAGGCTTATTACTCTCGAAGCAAGTGCATGGGAGACAACACGGTATGTATTTCCATCAAAACTTGGCCAAGAGCACAAGCCAAACGCCTGAGTCGAAATGACAATATCCGTCGTTTCAGGGTCGAAGAGACCTGTGAAAGAAGTATCCCCCTGGATGGCAGACAATGCGAGTTGCTGCTGTGACCAGTTCCCAAGGTTGAAGTCGAGACCGAAATCGATTAGGCGTGTGTTCTGAAACTGGGCGTCATAAATGAGCAAAAGGCTCTTATCTTCACAAATCAGTTTTGCCGCAATATATCGTGAGTCTGGTGAAACTGTGAGTTGTCCCAACCAGGAAAAGTGTTGGACACAACTGTAAAGGCGTACTCTTCTGGATGTTCTCAATGAGTAACTTTCCAGGTAATACCTTCCGTTGTCATTGACAATCATTGCCAGACGATCTCTTCCCATGAACTGTGCTGAAACAACATGATCCTGTATGAAGGTGAAATCGAAGTAGTTTTCTGTGGTATAGAGTCTTCCCTGAAGACATCCATCAATCTCCTCGAGTAGTGTAAGTGCTGCCATCCCTTCTATAACGGAAAAGTCGAGTATCTCCTCTTCAAATGACAAAAGGACTGTCCCGTCATGTATCAATCTTGTAAAACCGCTAGAAGAGTTAACCACGGAATAGTAATCCTTTCCCTGAAAGACCCTTAACATTCTGACCATCTCGTTTGATGTAAGCATTTCGGGGCTGGTCTTGAGACCGGTGATGGCAACTGTACCAATACGGTCTTTGATATATCGGGTATGTTCAAGACGAAGCTCAGCGAATCTTTTGCCAAATACTTCATTGAGTGCTCTGTCTATTCCGAATAACATATTCCAACCTGAGCCGAGATACTCTATCAGTTCAAGGATTTTCTCGTGTCCATGAACTGAGGAGAGATACTCCATGAATGACAGAGCAAAAAGAGCTCTTGGGAGTGTCCCGCCAGGAGTGAAGCCAGAGATCAACTCCTCATCGGAGAAAGCTTTCTCTGAGTCAATGTATGAGTGAAGAACAGACAAAGCATTTATGTCATTGTTCACGTCTACAACACTCTTCATTCCAGGATACGTTAGAGCATCGAGAAACCATACAGGAATAAACAGATTGAGAGCAGCGTATTCTTTGAAGCTCCGCATAAATCTGCTTGAATCTTTCAGAATCAGATCTATTGCATAAGTCCTGGCCACTTCAAAAGCTATGCTGTTCTCTATCCAGGATCCTGTAAACCAATCAGGGCTGCTATCCTGACAGACACCTACGTAGATTTTGTAAGGACTCAATGCACGAACCACGCCAACGTCGTTACAACCAGTAAGTACAAAGACGATGCTCTGATCCAGGTCATTGCGGAATTCTGCGCTGAAGGTCTTGAAGAGTTCGCTTGTGTAAGAAACTACTCCCGCAACCAGGTCCTCCACATTCTTTTGATACACATAAACTGCTTTCTCTGTCTCATATACCATCCAGTCCCCAGAAGTCTGCGCTATGGACAAAGATGCTGTTATTAACAGGATGGTCAGAAGGAGCAATGAGAACCTCTTCATTCGGGACACCTCAGTCAATTATACATGCTTCCAGAGGGCTTACTCCAGGCAGCTGTTCTGTGTTAGTCTAATATATGCAGATCACTGGTTCACGGGAGAGAACCATGACAAGAAAACTATCGGATGGGGCCATATGGTTAGCAATAGGTTTTCTGTCGTCGTATTTGGTACACCTGTTTCCGATGTTTGTTGGACAGGTACTCCTTCCACTACACTTCATTGTACTTCTTGCCGGGAGTTTGTCGGGTTCTGCTATAGGAAGTACAGTAGGTTTCGCTTTACCACTCCTTACAGCCATAACGTTGGGAAGACCTCCACTTCAGCCACCAGTTGCAATCTTCATGTCTGTAGAACTCCTCTGTTATGGGTTGATTATGGGTTTGATGAAAGAGAAGAACGTTTACATGGCCCTGGTCTATGCCTGGATTACCGGCAGGGTCGTGTTTTCCTTTGCGGTGCTGGTTGTTGCACCAATGCTGGGTTTCAAGATGGACACATTCAGTTCATTGATGGTCTCGTTCGCTCTCGGGATTCCAGGAGCAATAATACAGTTTCTTCTCATTCCGACGATTTCAAAGAGAGTCAAACTCTCTCGATAATCTTGAGAGAGTTCACTACATAAGGAGAAAAAGGAGCTGAAGATTGGTCATGACTCGTATTATTCATATCGTTACTATTCTTGCTCTTTCAGTTGCCGGATTCAGCACGCCACTGATGATCAATTCTGAACATCCTCCGTCATTGGTGGCTTCGTTCTCCGGCTGGGAACCTGTCGAAATGCTTAAGGCAGAAAACGACTGGTGGTTTCATGAGGGCCCTGGTGAACCGGGAGAATTCCTATTCTACTATCTGATTGATGAACAGCTGTACATCGATGATAAACATGAAACAGCTGAACGAGACGGTAAGATCTTCTCCTCATTCTCTGTGAAAGAAGACTATCCGGATGTCCTGCATCTTCCATGGTTGAGAGATTACTTCAATCCTGTGAATAATACTACAGCTTATTACGCCGTCTCGGTGAAATCCACAGATGATATTTCAGTCTTCCTGGTTACCGGGCACGAGGAGAGAGAACTCACTTATCTCAAAGAGTTTGGTGGAAGACGCTTCTACAGAACTCGGGTTTCCGGCAATCCCTGCCAGCAGTACTACTTCAGAGTGGTTGTGGCAGAAGAGACGCTGTTTCTGGGTTCCAACGGATTTGGCCGGGAGAAAGTGGTTCCATTTCCATTTGAGGGGGAGAACATTCCTGTCGAATTCTTTGATGTTCCAGAGTGGTCAAAAGGTGCCGTTGTATACCAGATCTTTCCTGAACGATTTCATAACGGGAATCCCTCAAACGATCCGCCACAGGTTCAGCCGTGGGAGATTGATCCGGCACAGGCGAATCTCGGGAGTGACGGTTTCTTTGGAGGAGACCTGGAAGGAGTGATCGACAAGCTCGATTACCTTTACGATCTTGGTGTAGATGTGATATATCTGAATCCGATCTTTGAGAGTGTCTCAAGTCACAAGTACGATACTACAGACTATTTGAGAGTCGATCCTCACTTCGGTGATGACATGGTTCTCCAGGATCTTATTTACTACGCAGATCTCGATGGCATTGGAATAGTTCTTGATGGTGTGTTCAATCATTCAGGAGTTGAGTTCTGGGCATTTCAGGATGTAGTGATGCATGAAGAGGAATCAGAGTACGTTGACTGGTTCTTTATCAGGAGTTTTCCAATCAGGTCGTTTCAGGGAATGGCCCTGTCTTATGATGGTTGGAGCGGTTATGCCCACATGCCAAAGCTAAATGTCCTCAATCCTGGCTTGCAAGAGTACTTCGCACAAGTGGTTGAGAAATACGGAAGAATGGGGATTTCCGGATGGCGCCTGGATGTTGCAGGCGAGGTTCATCCGGATTTCTGGAGCGACTTCTTCAAACCGATGGTGAAGTCTATAAACCCTGAAGCGATAATTGTCGGAGAGCTATGGGGCGATTCAAGAGCATATCTGAGAGAAGATATGTTTGATTCTGTGACCAATTACTTATTTAGAGACGCTGTTTTTCGGTATGTGCTCAGAGCAGAGAATTCTGCCAGCAGATTTGTTAGTATGACAAACTACTATCTGGCAAATTATCCCCCCCAGGTATTACATTCCTTATGGAACTTACTTGGATCACACGACACGGAGAGAATCTACACGGCAGCCCGCCAGGATCTCGAGCTGGCAAAGATAATGGTAGGCCTGCAGATGACATTCGTAGGAAGTCCAATGATTTACTATGGAGACGAAGTGGGTATGGTTGGAGGCGGTGACCCGGATTGCAGGCGCCCTATGACCTGGGAAGAGGATATCTGGAACAAGGAGCTGTTCTCGTTCTACAATCAGATGATCGATCTTCGGAGATCAAGAGAAGAACTCAGAACAGGCGATTACGAAGTCCTGCTTGCCGAGGAATCAGTCCTGATTTTCAGAAGGTATACAGAGAAGGATTCTACTATTGTTATTGTGAATCCCGGCAGCAGAGACATTGAAATAAGCAGTCCTATAACTGGTGTGTTTCGGAACTTATGGAGCGCGAAGGTCGAAGAATACTCTCTTTCACAAACATTGACAATTAGCTCGAGGTCATTCACAGTGCTTTTCAACGATTGATGGATTGATGAGCGGAAGTGATGAACCCTGGACCCAGTGTCTCCGCGCGTTTTTAGAAGCTCTCAAGCACTCTTATCAAACGGATAGATCCAGACCGCGTGAGGTTTTACCTTCTGGACCAGGATGTGCGTTGACTCTCCCAGCCAGTCAAAAACGCTTTGCGGGATCCTCACTTCACGTTCGGAATCTGCTAGATTTACCAGCGCAATCATAGAAGGCTTCTGCGATCCTTTGGCTCCAATAATGAAGATATCGTTATCACCGTTCAGAAAAGTCCGCGCATATCTTCCCCTCATAGAGAGTGCCTGTTTGAGTATACTCAGGTCTTCTCTGCTAACCAGCTCCATGTCGTCGCTTTCCAGAAGAAGGTTGTCAAGTATTCCACAGACCAGGGCAAACATCATCTTCTCCTGTCTTGATAGTTCAGCATCACTGCCTCTGAGGATGATCGTATCGGGGTCGTTCAACCAGAGTCTCTCATGCATGAATGCCCTTGTAAGAGCATTTCTTATCGAGTTCTTAAAGCTGGGGATACCATTGTCAGGTACATCAGAATTCCAGGAAGGTGCGGTATCTGCTCCAATTCTCATTGCATCAACGAACCCTACTGACGGGAGAAGGGGTGCTCCACATCCAACGATAAACACTTCGCTTCCCAGACCCTCTCTAATGATTTCAAGACCCCTGATATATGCCTCAACAGGTGTAACGTCTGGCTCATACCTTCTACCAGGAATCGCGCCGGCAAAGAGAAAATCTATCTTTACGTACTCAAACTCGGCATCACGAATACGGGTCATTGTTTCTCTTAAGAAATCTCTGGCTTCAGGGTTTGTTGTGTCAACAGAGAATATGTCCTTTCCCCAGTTCCGGTAGGCGCGCTTTGGCTTCCCACCCGAGTCTTTGACAAGCCAGTCTTTGTGTTTCAAGAATAAGCTGGATGTTTCCGAGGCACTGAACGGAGCAACCCAAATACCAGGTTTGAGATCGTGAGCACGTATTAACCCGGAAATCTCGTCCAGAGAGGGGAACTTCGAATTGGTCACAGTCCAGTCGCCAATGTCTGCCTGGTAGCCATCGTCAAGCTGGATCAGGTCGAAAGGAATGTCGCCAGATTTGGCAAGCCGCGAAATGATTTCAACGTTTTTCTTCAGCTCGTCGAAATCGATCTCTTCGAAATAGTTGTACCAACTGCACCAGCCAATTCCTTCACGATGCTTCATAACTGGCTTTCTGTGACTTTTGATCATGTCAGCGTATTTTTCAAGCATTGATGATGGATCTTCTCCCGTCAAGACTACTAATGATTCCAGTGAAATACTCTTACCCGGGCTCAGGGGTGTACCGAACAACTCAACCCTTGCTTCAAGCATCTCTCTGGATGCATCCCAAACCAGGTATGGGTGGGATATCCGCGAGTCAATAAAGCCTGCCATTACCGATCTCGAACAAGCAAAATAGTCAGATGGAAGGATCCCGGCGCTCAGAACCTCAGGAATCGGAGTGAGATGATAAGGTGTGGTACCAGTTATCTTCACAAAGTCAAGCCATGCCCGGGGATCGGGCTGACTCGTGTGAGCCTTGAAGGGGAGCCAGGACTGCCAGGAGTTCATATAAACAGGAGGATATACTTCTGTGATATTCAGAAGATCCATACTTCCCAGCTTCATGGTTTCATCGCTGATATTGTGAAGGTCTGCAGATATGATTGTGGCGCCGTTCTTCAAGCGAGTGTTGAAGATTATTCTCAGTCCTGCACGCTCTACAGAAACCTCTCCTTCGGTAACAGGCGTGGGTTCTCTTCGCCCCGAAAAGAAGAGCCTCATCAACATCGCCTCCTCAAAGCCTCAGTCTCACTTCTTTAACACACCTTTGTAGACCTTCCGCGAATTCCTCGACTACTTCTGGTGTATTAGCTGGTCTTCCGTCAAGATAGCACTGCTGAACGGCTACGACGGACGAAGAATCAAGTACAGCACAGAACTCTTCTGGATGTTTCGCGTCTACATAGTCAGGATACATCGTTATCCTTACTTCATGTTCAGTGAAGCTTCTGGCTACTTCAAGAGAACGCAGTACAGTGGAGAGTTCAATCCCGAGATATCTTTCGTAAGCTATTGTCTTGAGATCAACAGCAATCATGTCTGCCACTCCACGTAGAGCTTCAAGAACCCCCGGGTTGCTTCCATTTGAATCAACCTTGATCTGCAGAGAAGGAAAAACCTCTTTGAAACTTGAGAGGAATGATACTAGTTGCTTTCCGTGCAGGGTAGGCTCTCCTCCTGTTACTACTATACCGTCGATAATCGCTGTTCTGCTTGAAACTACCTTAATGACATCATCGATGGTGAATGAACCTTCTTGTCTCCTTCGAAGCTCAGGATTATGACAATAGGGGCAGTTGAGATTACAGCCTGAGGTAAACAGAACCAGCGAGATTCTCCCGGGATAATCCACCAGACTCGTCTTCTTGAGTCCTGCGAAGGTCATCGAGTTTGTCTCTTTCAATTGTGTATGTTCTCCTTGACTTGAATTCTTCTTGCTTGCCCACGTTCCAGTTCTGAACAGGTCTGTAGTAGCCTGTTACTCTTGAGTACACTTCTGTATGCTTTCCGCACGAAGGACACTCGTACTGCTCGCCCTGGAGATAACCGTGATCTGTGCAAATTGAGTACGTGGGTGAAATCGTGAAGTACGGTATCCTGTAGGTCGTAGCTATCTTCTTGACGAGTTGCCGTGTTGTTTGCCAATCTGTAAGCTTTTCCCCGAGAAATGCGTGGAACACTGTTCCTCCCGTATACTTCTGCTGTAACTCTTCCTGAAGATCAAGAGCATCAAAGATATCTTCGGTATAGTTCACGGGCAGATGTGAAGAATTGGTGTAAAAGGGAACATTATCTCCAGCAGTCTTTATCCCGGAGAAACTTTTCTTATCGATCTTGGCAAGGCGGTAAGCTGTAGATTCTGCGGGGGTTGCTTCAAGATTGTAGAGGTGTCCTGTTGACTCCTGGAATTCGGCAATCTTGTCTCTCAAGAAATCCAGGGTCTTGATCGCAAAGTCATGAGCTTCCTGGTGGCCCAGCGATTTCTGGATCCAGCGTGCATTTAGAGCGGCCTCGTTCATACCGACTATGCCGATCGTGGAGAAGTGGTTATCGAAATTCTTCAGGTAGCTCCTGGTGTACGGGTATAGCCCTTGTTGATTGAGCTTTTCAACTACCTCTCGTTTGACCTCCAAACTCCTGCTTGCCAGCTCTGCCAGGCGAGACAGCCTGATGAAGAAATCCTCTTCGCTTTCGCTGAGATAAGCGATTCTTGGGAGGTTCAGCGTGACAACTCCGATTGAACCGGTGAACTCGTCAGAACCGAATAACCCACCACCTCTACGCCTCAGCTCTCTTTTGTCCAGCTGCAATCGGCAACACATACTCCTTACGTCTTCGGGTTTCAGGTCAGTATTCAGGAAGTTCTGAAAGTAGGGTGCTCCGTACTTGGCAGTTATGCCGAATAACAGTCGTGCATTCTCGTTTTCCCAGTCAAATTCCTTTGTTATGTTGTAGGTCGGTATCGGGTATTGGAATCCTCGACCATTGGCGTCACCTTCATCAAGGATTTCCAGAAAGGCCCGGTTAATCATGTTCATCTCTTTCTGACAGTCGCCATAAGTGAAGTCAGTTTCTTTTCCACCGACAAAAGCCTTCTGAGAGGCCAGACCATTAGGAACTGTCCAGTCAAGCGTTATATTCGTGAAGGGAGCCTGAGTTCCCCAGCGGGAAGGCGTGTTGACACCGAAGACAAACGACTGGATGTTCTGCTTTACCTGTTTGAAGGACAGACTGTCAACCTTCACAAAGGGAGCAAGATATGTGTCAAAAGACGAAAAGGACTGTGCACCCGCCCACTCGTTCTGAAGAATGCCGAGGAAGTTAACCATCTGGTTAACCAGTGTGGAGAGATGTCTTGCTGGTGAAGAAGACACTTTCCCCGTTACTCCTCCCAAGCCTCTTTCGATGAGCTGTTTCAGGCTCCAGCCAGCACAATAACCTGACAGCATGGAGAGGTCATGAATGTGAAAATCCCCTTCTCTGTGAGCTCTGCCGATCTGTTCATCGTAAACCTCACTGAGCCAGTAATTTGCTGTCACAGTGCCGCTGTTATGTAAGATCAGACCACCAATAGAGTAGGTTACAGTGCTGTTTTCTTTAATACGCCAGTCAAGATGGTTCAGATAGCTGTTAACTGTTTCCGAGAAGTCAAGCATCGAGGACTTCAGGTCGCGTATCTTCTCTCGCTGTTTCCTGTATAAGATGTAAGCCTTTGCTACGCTTGAAAATCCGAGAGTCTCCAGTGTTCTTTCGACGGAGTCCTGAATATCCTCTATATAGATTGTTCCATTCTTCATCTTTGGCTGGAAGTCTGCTACAACTCTGAGCGCAAGACGCTCCAGTATGTCTGGTGTGCAGGCAGATGATGTTGCTTCAAATGCCTTTTCTATGGCCTTCATTATCTTGCTGATATCAAAATCAGTAGTTTCCCCGTTTCTCTTTCTTACCCTCAGCATATTATCCCTCCTGAAAGAATACACAATAAATGGATGCAAGAATTATTCTACCACAAAATATAGTGGTTTCACAAAGCATTTCTTGCTATCTCCCTGTGTTCTTCAAGCAGAAAGACAGCAGAACAATCCTGAAGAGATGCATTATCCTTTCATGAACTCCCCAAGACGTTCCTGACCAAGAAGCTTCACCATTTTAACGAATGCTTTTGCTGTTGCCATGGCGTCTCCGAGGGCTCTGTGCCTTCCCTCACTCAGTATGCCGAGTCGCGCAAGCACAATGTCCAGATTATGCCGCCCCCTGAATAGTGCTTTGGAAAGGCTTATTGTGTCAATTACAGGGTTGGTCAGCTTGTCCAGTCCGATGCACTGGCACGAGTGATTGAGGAAAGAAAGATCGAAAGGGGCGTTATGCATCACCAATGCCCGATCTCCGATGAAACGTATAAAGCGCGGAATGACTTCTTCTATTCCTGGGCAGTTTCGGACCATTCTGCTGGAGATTCCAGTGAAACCTGTGATGAAAACTGGTATGTGCCTCTTTGGTTTGATCAGCTCACTGAAGAAGCACGATTCGTTGACCTCCCAATTCTCAACCACAACCGCTCCAATTTCGAGGAGTTCTGCCCCTTTCTCAGGGCACATGCCTGTGGTTTCGGTGTCTACTACCACGAAGCTCATCACGAATGCTCAGAGATCGCCCTTAGTAAGTCAAACATCATCTCCACCCCTACATCAATGCATTCCGGTTCAGGCAGAAAACTCTGTGAGTGAAGCCCTTCATGCGATTCAAGATCAGAACACCCAAGCCAGAAGAGCGCCGAAGGATATCGCTGTGAAAAAAAGCCAAAATCCTCTCCCGTGAATGTTGTTTGGCAGACAGAGTAATCGTATCCAAGACGACTTGCCGATTCTTCAACGAGCCTCACAATAGCGGGATCGTTGTCGACCACCGGATACATTGATCCGTACTGCGTCCTGGCTTTCACATTCCACAAAGAACCAAGATTCTCGGTTAATTCTTCGATCGTCTTCATAATCTTCTTCTTTGTCTCTTCGCGCAACGCCCTAAAAGTCCCTTCTACCAAGGCGTTCCCAGGCACGATGTTTCTTCGGCTTCCTGAGAGCAATCTTCCGATGGTGAACACGAACTGCTGATCAGCAGGGATTACTCTTGAAAGCATTTCATAACCTGTCTTCACGAAATCAGAAGCTGGAAGCAAAGCGTCTCTCCCACTGTGGGGGAAGGCTCCATGCGCTTCCTTACCCTCAAATATCGCGTCAAACTCTGTTGCATTACCAAAGATCGGACCAGGAGTCGATGAGACTGTCCCTGTTCTGAAAGCGGGATTCACATGAAGTGCAAGTGCCGCGGACACTTCAAAATTGTCGAGTATACCCGATTTCAGGATCGGTTTGGCTCCGCCAGGGCCCTCTTCAGCTGGTTGGAACAGAAACAGAGCATTTACAGGTATCTCACTCTCGAGAACTCTCGTAATTACGCCGGCAAGGACTGCCATGTGAACATCATGACCACACGCGTGCATCCAGCCCTTTGTTCTTGACTGGTAATCCACGCCTGTCTTTTCTTCCAGTGGTAGACCATCCATGTCGGCCCTGAGCAGGATGAAAGGATTGTCACTGTTTCTGTACACATATAAGAGACCAGTTTCCAGGACCTCAATCATCTCGAGTTTCTCGGATGGAAGAGTATCAACAAAGTTACGCAATTCTTCTTTCGTTCTGAATTCCTTCATTCCCTGCTCAGGATACATGTGGAGCCTTTCTCTGAGCAAATGCAGTCTCTTCACAGTAGCTCCTCCCCATTTTGTTCTATAGAGTATAATATCTTAGAGGTGTCTCGATTGGAAAACAATAGAGTTGAGAGTTTGGGAAATAACCAGGAGAATTTCAAGAAGGCTCTTGATTCGGCTATAACGAAGGCTCCGATCAGAAGTGGAAACAGGATATATCTTACTGACCTCTGGATAATCACATCGATTCCGGAAGAGATAATTGTTGAGCTCCTTACCACCAACAACTTTAGACTTCCGGAGGAGGCTGTAGCAATTGTTGATGACCGACGCAAGCACAAGAGAGTCCTCTGTGAAACAAGCCACCAGGGTGGCGATAAGTGAATGTTCATCTTATCAGGATTCGAGAAGAGCATTAGAAGAGATCTTCTCTTCGCTCGGTGTTCGTGGCCTCTTCAAGTCCGGAGATAGAGTTCTCGTAAAACCAAATCTTCTTTCTGCAAGACCCCCCGAGGAAGCTGTTACTACTCACCCTGCGGTAGTTGATGCCGTTCTTTCGATTCTTATTGATAGTGGTGTCAGACCTGTCCTGGGAGACAGTCCCGCAAGTGGTAAAACTGTTAATGTAGCAAGAGTCGCCGGAGTGGAGTCTGTCTGTAAGAAATATGGAGTGAGAATAGTAACGTTTGACGAAGGTGTTCCGGTCAAAACAGACAAGGGCATCTACAGAAGATTCATTGTGGCTCGGGAGGTTCTGGAAGCTGACTCAATCATAAACCTTCCGAAGCTGAAAACACACTCACAAATGACCATGACACTTGCAATCAAGAACACTTTTGGATGTATAGTGGGTTCTGAAAAGCAGAAATGGCATTTCAGGGCAAGAGACAGAAACGCATTTGCGGATATGTTGATAGATCTGCACAATATCATAGATCCTTCATTGAATATACTCGATGGAGTTGTGGGTATGGATGGGAATGGCCCGTCAAATGGCCGTATCATTTCCCCTGGACTTATTGCAGCTTCTACCAGCGGATTTGCGCTTGATGATCACATCATTCGGACCGTGGGGGTAAACCCCCGAGTTGTCCCGACAGCTTTACGGGCGATTCAACGAAATCTGATACCTTCTTATGAGGTTATGGGTGATACATACGCGTACAGTCAACGTTTCACTCTTCCGGCCACAGCACCACTGACATTTGTTCCTTTTGTAAGGTTTTTGAGAAGATTTACTACCAGATTTCCGGCTATTTCTGAAAGCAAATGCACAAGATGCAGAACCTGTGAAAAGCACTGTCCAGTGAACGCAATCTCAATAGACGACGGGACGATAGACTATAGAAAATGTATCACGTGTTATGTTTGTCAGGAGATATGTCCATATGACGCGATTACTTACAAAAGATCGATCTTCAGCAAAAGGAGGAAGGCCAGGTGAGCCACGTTCTTGCTCTGGATCAGGGGACCAGTAGCACAAAGGCAATAGTATTCAACGAGGATTTCTATGAAGTGGCTTCTGCGCAGGAGGACTTTCAGCAGATATACCCTAACGCAGGGTGGGTAGAGCACAATCCGGATGATCTTGTCCACACAACGATGAATGTGATCGAGCGAGCTGTCAAAGATGCCGGGTTATTCTTCAAGGACATCAAGGCGATCGGTATTACAAATCAGCGTGAGACAGTTGTTGCATGGGACGTAAACACAGGGAAGCCACTACATAACGCAATAGTCTGGCAATGTCGAAGGACTTCGGAACGATCAAAAGCCCTGAGAAAGGAACATCTCGATTTCATACAGTCCAGGACCGGTCTCATACCAGATCCTTACTTCTCTGCCACGAAGATGGAGTGGCTCATGAAGAATGTACCGGAAGTAAGAAAAGCCGCGAGGGAAAAGAGTCTTCGATTTGGGACGGTAGACAGCTGGTTAATCTGGAACCTCTCTCGCCACAGAGAGTATGTCACTGATGTGAGCAATGCCTCCAGGACAATGCTATACAACATAACCGAGCATGAGTGGGACAGGGATCTTCTGGATTTCTTCAGTATCCCCAGGGAGTCTCTTCCTGATGTGGTCCATTCGTCAGAAGTGATCGGGGAGTCTGTGTTTGGTCCACCGATAACAGGAGTTGCAGGAGACCAGCAGGCTTCTCTATTTGGACAAACTGCTTTTGAACCAGGAGAGACGAAATGCACTTATGGCACCGGATCGTTCATATTGATGAATACGGGCTACAAACCTTGCTTCAGTCATAACGGTTTGCTCACAACTGTAGCATGGGGTTTGAATGGAAAGATATGTTATGCAGTTGAAGGTTCGATTTTCGCAACGGGAGCATTAATAAGCTGGTTGAAGAATGAAATGGGTCTGATATCATCTGCGGAAGAGACTGAAAGTCTCGCAAGAAGCGTCGAAAACAGCAACGACGTCTATTTTGCAGGGACACTCACAGGACTTGGAGCACCTTACTGGGATCCATCTGCCAGAGGTCTTCTAATAGGCCTTACAAGAGGAACAACGAAGGCACATGTTGTCAGGGCAGTTCTTGATTATATTGCATTCAGGACAAGAGAGCTTGTCGAGCTTATGATTGAAGATACCGGAATAGGTATAAAGAAGCTACTTGTGGATGGAGGAGTGACAAGAAACAACTTCCTGATGCAACTGCAATCAGACGTTCTGGGTGCCGAAGTGGACAGGTCCGCAATAAGGGAAACCACGGCTCTTGGTGCGGCAATGCTTGCCGGCCTTGGCCTCGATCTCTGGAGTATGGATGAGCTTAAGGGAAAGAGAAGGAGTCAGAAGAGATTTTCACCAGGCCCCAAACGCTGGGACTCGGAGTATTATAGATGGAAAGAAGCCATCAAGAGGTCTATGAACTGGGTACAGTAGATGAAAGCCAGCTCTGCGAAGTGGCGAGACTGATCGGCAGAATGCTTCGTGGAGGAGAGATGATTTTCCTTGCAGGTGATCTTGGAAGCGGGAAAACTCGTTTCGTGAAGTGCATAGCTGGGGCCATGGGGATTGAAGAGTCTCAGGTGCGAAGTCCATCGTTCACCATAGTAAACGTATATCCGGGGCACCCGCTCACTCTTTTTCATGCAGATCTATTCAGGCTTCACAACAAAGAAGAAGTCTGGGAAACCGGGCTCATGGAACTGCTGGATGAGAGGAGCGTTTTGGCAATAGAATGGCCTGAACTTGTTATGAATGACTCGAGAGAAAAGGCTACAATAACCGTGGAACTTGGTTTTGTGACCTTCAGTCATAGATCTGTGAGAATTACTACTAGTGATGAGCTCTCCGATATGAGAGAATCGCTTTACAGATATTTAGAACGTTTTTCGGGAGGATAACAATGGCACAGAAGTTTCAACTACTTGAAGAAGCTGCAGCCAGTTCTGACAAGAAAACACGAATCCCTGAAATGCTGCCAGCTATACCCACAAGAACGAATATGATAGTGTACCCCTCTTCCGTGATGCCAATGTATGTGGGACGTGACAAGTCTCTCGGTGCACTGGAAGAGTCTCTTGCCAAGTACAATCAACTGATATTTCTTGTTTCCCAGAAGGAGATCACCAATGACGATCCGTTGATTGACGATCTGTATGCGGTGGGGACAGTATCTCGCATTGTCCAGTTAATGAAAATGCCCGACGGGAACTACAAGATTCTTGTTGAAGGTCTCGCAAGGGCAAAGATAACCTCGGTTGAAGAAGATGAGCGAATCCTTCTCTTTAAACTGGAAGTAATCAGACCAAGGTATCGAAAGAGCAAGATGCTTGAAGCTCTTGTGAGAAAGGTGAAAGAGCTCGCGTACAGGTACGTGACAATGAGCAGAAGATTCCCTGACGAAGCACTCGTTGCTCTGGAAGACACGAGTAACCCGGAGAAATTCGCAGATTTCGTGTCTTCCCTTATGCCGTTCCCTCTTGATCAGAAGCAGCGTCTTCTAGAGCTTCTATCTCCCAAGGAAAGGCTGGAATTTCTGCTGGAGCTGCTTACAAAGGAGGTAGAGATTCTCTCTCTGGAAGAGGAACTCGACAAGAGGGTTAAAGACAAGATCGAACAGGGGCAGAAAGAGTACTACCTGAGAGAGAAAATGCGCGCAATTCAGGAAGAACTTGAGGGAGAAGAAGATGTTGAGATAAAAGAACTGAAGCAGGCCGTCGAGGAGGGGGATCTTCCATCAGAAGTTGCTGATAAGGCCAGACAGGAAATACAAAGGTTGGAGAAGATGTCAAGCTACTCCCCTGAAGCTACTGTAGTCAGAACATATCTGGACTGGCTCTTGCACATGCCCTGGAAGAAATCAACTGAAGATGGGCTTGATCTGAAACATGTCAGAGACTGCCTCGACAGGAATCACTATGGACTCACTGATGTAAAAGAGAGGGTCCTCGAGTTCCTGGCCGCAAGACAGTTCTCAAAGAACCTGCGTGCACCGATTCTGTGTTTGGTGGGGCCTCCTGGTGTTGGGAAGACTTCTTTGGGAAGGTCAATAGCTGATTCCATGGGCAGAAAGTTCGGAAGGATTTCGCTGGGTGGAATGAGAGATGAAGCTGAGATAAGAGGTCACAGAAGGACATATATAGGTGCACTGCCAGGAAGGATCGTTCAGCTCATACGCAAGTTGGGAACAAACAACCCTGTAATTGTTCTTGATGAGGTCGAGAAGATGGGCGTCAGTTTCCAGGGAGATCCTGCCTCTGCCCTTCTGGAGGTGCTTGATCCGGAACAAAACGATAGTTTCACTGATCATTTCCTGGAGGTTCCCTTTGACCTTTCCAGGGTACTATTCATAACAACTGCGAATTTGCTTCATACTGTGGCTCCTGCACTTCAGGACAGAATGGAAGTTATTCGTATCGCCGGTTACACAGATTCCGAAAAACTGCATATAGCCTCGGATCACATAATACCGAAGCTTTACGCAGAGTACAATATCGCGCGGTCCAGGTTGAACATTTCAGAAGGCGCTGTTAAGAGGATTATTAGAGAGTATACAAGAGAAGCAGGAGTAAGAAATCTCGACAAGAACCTGTCGAAATCTATAAGAAAGGCACTTGTCAAGCTGTCAGAAGGGGAAAAACGGATAAGAATTACTGCTTACAATCTTGAGGAGTATCTAGGAGCGGCCACTTTCAAAGACAGTGATTTCAGGAAGAAGCCAGAGGTTGGAGTTGCCACCGGACTTGCCTGGACGGCCTATGGTGGAGAGATAATGTACGTGGAGGTTCTTCCGGTTCCTGGTAAAGGTAAGCTCTTCACAACCGGGCAGCTTGGAGAAGTGATGAAAGAATCAGCGCAGATCGCAATAAGCCTGGCACGTAAACTATGTCACGAGGCTGATCATACCGCCACCTTTGAGAAGATGGATTTCCACATTCACGTTCCTGAAGGAGCGGTTTCCAAGGATGGGCCTTCAGCAGGAATTGCGTTGTCTACAGCCATAGTATCAGCTGTCACTGGCATACCTGTCAGGCATGACATAGGGATGACCGGCGAAATTACGCTCAGGGGAAAAGTTCTTCCAATAGGTGGCCTGAAGGAAAAACTCATGGCAGCTTATCGAGCGGGACTGAATACCGTCATCATTCCATCAGCGAACAAGAGAGATCTTGACAAAATCTCCGATGAGATCAAATCAAGACTTCATTTTGTTTTCGTTGACGATGTCAGACAGGTTCTCGAAGAATGCCTGGAGAAAGAGATTGTTCAAAAGAGCTGAACTTGTAAAGACTATCTTCTCGCCCGGCGATTATCCACCGCCGATGACCGCGGAATTTGCATTCGCCGGGCGATCTAATGTTGGAAAATCCACTCTTCTTAACGCGCTCCTTGGAGTGAAGCTTGCACACGTTAGTGGAACCCCAGGCAAGACAGCGTCGATAAACTTCTACAAAGTTGATAATCGGTTTTTCTTCGTGGATTTGCCTGGTTACGGTTTTGCCAGACGTTCCAGGACAGAACTGGAAAGATGGCGTCAGCTTGTTGAGGATTACTTCGTGCGTCGTGGGGGGATTGCAACTCCTGTAGTTCTAATCGATGTCAGGCACTCTCTGCAGAAGGCAGATATGATGATGCTCGATTATCTCAGGGCAAGAGAACTCGCCTTTATAACAGTGCTTACAAAGAGGGACAAACTGTCCGGAAATCAGTTCAGTAAGATGCTTTCCTATCATGAGAAACAAGCTCGCTCTCTTGGCGCTTTTGGGGTCTTCCCTGTTTCAGCCGTATCAGGGAGAGGGATACAGGAGCTAAGAAAGGGGTTGGAAATGATTGCCAGGAGCTACTCCGCTGACAAGAGATAACGCCTGTTGTGATTCTTGATAATTTTTTCCAGCTTTCTGGCGCTCTCCCTCGGGTTGAGTTCAAGCGTCTCAAAATTAGTTTCAAAAAGCCCGCTTTGCATCGAATAGCCAAGGTTCCACTCGAAGCAATCCATGAGAGGATGGTACATGAACGAAGCTATCTCTATTCCGCGTCTGGCAGCCTGGTTCATGACAGCCACAGCAGTCTCAATGCAGTTGATTCTTTCCACATCATTGAGAATTCCGGTTCCTTCGATAGTGACAAACAGTGGCAGTCGAAAACCTTTGGCGGCCTTATGAATAGTTGTCTCCAGTTCCTTTGAATATTGAGCGTTTTGGCTACCACGCTGTGCCAGGTCTGATCCGGGATCCTCCATAGATGTTTCTTTGTCGGACATCGCTGCTGCACTGTTATAATCGAGTCCTACAAAGTCTGCAGTGCCCTTGATCTCAGGCAAAACGATCTTGCTCCGTGTAAACTTGAGTTCCCCTGAACACAGCCCCTCAAATACATAGAACTCCCTTGAGGAAAGCACATGGGGTGAAAAATTGCGGCGTAATCTGTCTTTAAATGTAAGCCTGTAACTGGGGGTTTCTTGTGTGAGGCTTACGATTGCTTTTGGGATGCGAGACTTGATTGTTCTGTACGCTTGAGAATGTGCCACCAGGAGATTCCTGAGGGTTCTGCGGGCACGACCACTATCCTGCACGCTGGGGGGCCAGATACCCAGTGAGTAGGATTTCCTTGCGTAAGTGTCAGGTTTGTTTATGGTTATCCAGATCTTCACAAGGTCTCCAAGAGAGTCTGCAACAACCTCAACATATCTTCTGAAGTAGCCTGTGTTGTCTTCTCTCTCCCATCCGTCAAGATCAGCGAACCATTTTGGGTTGACGAAACTGTGCAGTGTAACTATGGGAATTATCCCCTCTTGAACAAGTCTCTTAGCAAAAGTGCGGTAATTGTTGAGAACCTCTCTCTCGAATCGATGTTGCCTTGGTTCGATTCTTGCCCATTCTACAGAAAACCTGTAGCAGTTCACATTAACCTCCTTAAGCGCTGCAACATCACGCTCAAGATGATTCAGACTGTCACATGCCTTTCCTGAGATGTCCCCGTTTATAGTACCCCCTGCTCGTTCCCAATCGTACCAGTCAGAGAAAATGTTATCGCCTTCGATTTGATGGCCTGAAGTAGACACGCCCCATAAGAAATTCCTGCCAAGCACACTCATATAGATCACCCGTATATATTGTACCACCCGGGTTCAAACAAACGCGTTAGTTACCGGGTCATACACTCTGTGCAAATCAAAAACATGTTCAAAGGAGAATGAACCATGAAGTATTGTGCCGGTATTTTCGTGAGTACAGTAATGCTATTAAGTGTCGCATTAATGGCAGGCTTTTCCGGTCAGATTCATCTGATAGGGACTATCGGGCCTGCTCCTGCAACGCTTCTTCATGAAGATCAATCGAACCTTCTTATCGTGGGGGGGTGGGATGGTACCCTCAGGTGTTTTGATCCTTTCTCACTCTTGGAAAGAGAAGCTTACCTCTTCTCCGATTCTCCTATTATTGCGCTTGTGTCTTCTTCCGATTGTCAGAGGACCTTTGTAGTCGCTGAAGACGGCATTGTCGGAAGCTTTATATCAGGTGAAAACCAGAAGATCGAATTCTTCTATGATGCTGGTAGCAGGACTGGAACCGCCGCGCTTTGTGAGGAGAAAATGATCTTACTACTTGGGAACTTCAAAGGCGAGGTTCTCTGCCTGGATGCACATTCAGCAGAACTCCTCTGGACAAGGGTGATTCATGATAGAGCGATTCACTCGCTGCAGATCTGCGAAAGAACCAGCACTGGTTACTCCATGTCATATGATGGCACTTTGTCTTCTTGGCATCTCGAGGATGGATCGATTGCGTGGAAACGTACTGTCGGAGCTGTAAGACCAGGTATGATGATACTTCCTGAACGAGGAATCCTGTGTCATACAGGTGAAGGGAGACAGGTTTTTTTCAGGAGCATGTTGACAGGAGAAGTTCAGGAAGAAGTGTCTTGCGGACATGAAGTTACTGTGATGAAGTATGTGCAAGACAGTGATCTGCTGGTTCTGGGCTTTGAGAATGGCTTCATTGAGTTTTGGAAGACAGAGCCTGTCGAGAAGATCACCTCTTTCAAGGCACATGAGGAGAGACTGGTCTCACTTGATACTTCTCCAGACGGAGCACTCTTATTCTCGGCTTCATCCGATAACTCCATAGGTTCCTGGGATATCACTTCAATGGAACCTCGTGCGACGAATGAAGGACATCGCTGGCACATCTCTGCTGTTGATTACAATGAAGAACTGAAAATACTCGTTACGGGTTCCTTTGATAATACAGCACGGTTATGGGATCTGAAGAAGAAACATTGCATCGGCATCTTTGAACATCCAGGATGGGCGGTTACAGCACTTGCAGTGAACACCTCTGGTTCAAAGATCTACACTGGTGATGCAAGGGGGTTAATCAAAACCTGGAATACGCTCGGAGGCTTTGTGATCGCAGAATTGAAAGGCCATGCTGACAGAATACAGGCGTTATGCCTCGACAAGACCGAGAAGATTCTGTTCTCTGCCTCGCGGGATGGCACTATTCGAGCTTGGAGTCTCTCTGAAGGAGAAGAAATGAAGATCCTTACTCGTGGTTCAGTTGCCGTAAATGCGCTTGTGCTTTCTCCAGACGGAGACTTGCTGGTGAGCGGGAACTCCGAAGGAGAAGTAATGATCTGGAATCTCTTGGATTTGTCTGTTGAAGGAGTTATTGCCAGGGATGGGTCTCGAGTTCATTCATTAGCTTTCAACAGCACCGGAGATGTTCTTGCCATCGGTTACTCAGACGGATCAATTACCCTGGTAAGTCTGCCAGGGATGTTTGTCAAACATGATATCGAAGCCCATGAAAGCTGGTTAAGTGATCTCTTTTTCTGCTGTGATGATGAGTTAATTGTCACGGCTTCTCAGGATGGAAACATAAAAGTCTGGCAGGCAGGAAGTGAAATGAATCTATTAGCTACTGTAAGAGGTCACCCGGGAGGGGTAAGAGCAGTCGCTTATGTCCCGGAATACAGCGCGGTTGTCAGTGGGGGTGGCTGGCTTGACAGCACGATAAAGATCTGGAGCATTAAGTAGCTTTATTACAGTTTCTTTTATTACTCTTTCTTTGTAGTGTTCTTGATTGAGAGGCGATCGACAAGGTCATAGATGATCGGCATGAAGAACAACGTGAATAGCATGCCCACAGCAAGACCGCCGATGATCATTATTGCAAGCGTTCGGTTAATCTCGGATCCTTCGGCCCTGGAAAAAGCCATCGGAATCAAAGCCATTGCAGTGGTAAGCGTAGTCATAATTATCGGTCTTGAGCGAATCTCCGCTCCTTCGATGATCGCCTGCCTCTTAGGAAGTCCCCGCTTGAAACGCAAGTGGTTGATGTTCGTGACCATTACTATACCATTGTTCACTGTAAGCCCCGCGACAGTAAGCATACCTATCAGGGCACTGATATCTACATCCAGGCGGAGTATGTAAGTGACCAGGGTTACACCTACAAGGGACATCGGAATAGTGAAAAAGATGATGAGTGGATAGACGAAAGATTCAAACTGAGCACCGATTATTAGATACATCAGCACGATGCCAATGATGAGAGCTACGAGGAACTGATCGAAAGCTTCGTGCATAAGATGAGCCTGGCCACCAATGACCTTTCTAACGGAAGCGATTTCCTCATCTTGCTCGAGCAGTTTCATGACTTCTCGCTCGGCATCACTGAGCGGTCTGTCTGCCACGTTGGCCTGGACACGGGAGATTCTTTGCCCGCTCCGATGGAATATCGTCATGGGACTCTCAACTACTTCAATGGAAGATATCATGCCCATGTAAACATCGTCGCCTATCATTGATGGGATTTCTAGTCTCTCGATCTTCTCAGAAGTCAGTTCTTCTACAGACTGGTAAACCTTAATTGGCAGAGCTACACCATCGACGAATATGTTACCAACATCGAGACCGATCGTATAAGGTTGCAGAGCACCTAATGCTTGCATGAAGTAGACGCCTGATAACAATGCTCTGCTTCTATCTATAGTCACCTGATAAGCAAGGTGCTTCTGATCAAAGGAAGTGCTGAAGTCCTGAAGACCTTTCACATCGGAAATGATAGACAGAACCCTTTCAGTAATATTTTCCAGCTTTTCGAGGTCTTGTTCGTAGAGAGTTATGACAATATCCTTGCCGAAGAGAGCCTCCAGTCCCAGTCCGTCGTAACTCAGGTCTATTCCTGCATCCCATTTGTCTAGCAGTGGTACCAATGAATCATGTATCTCTGCTGCCAGCTGCTCTGATGTCTTGAGTCGATTCGTCGCTGGAACCAGGGATAATTGAATACTACCCATGTTTTCTGCTCCACCAAGCAGTGCGCTTATGATGCCACCTGTCTGACCGCTGGTGCTGTAGATCTGTGTTATGTGATAGCTGTCTTTGTTCTCAAGAAGGTAATGCTCAGCTTCAGCTATTGCACCTGCGGTAACATGGTATGGCGTATTCTCGGGAAGCGTCAGATTAACGGTTATCATGTTGCTGTCAATTTTGGGCATGAAGTCCAGCCCTTTCAACATGAGACCAATCAGTCCGATGGCAAAAACCAGCAAAAAGATGGCCACAGTAGCAAGTCTTCTTTTCAGGAGAAACTGAAGTGCCTTTGAATACCAAATGCCTGTCTTCACTGAACGTTTTTTCCTACACTTGACAAACCTCATTAAACCCGGGATGATCGTGAACGCAACCAGGAGTGACCCTGCAAGCGTGAATGCCAGGGAAAGAGCGAAGAATTTGAAGATCTGGGCAGCGAACCCTGTGATAAAGGCAAAAGGAACAAACATTGCAAGCGTTGTCGCGGTTGAAGCGATAATTGCACCAGCGACTTCGCCCCCGCCCATTCCAGCTGCTTCGGGAACACTCTTGCCTCTTTCAAGATATCTGTATATGGCTTCAAGTACGACGATGCTGTTGTCGACAAGCATACCGACTCCCATGGTAAGTCCACCTACTGTCATGAGATCCAGCCCCAGTCGGCTAAAGAACATGAAAACAAGTGCCATCGTAAGTGACAGGGGAATGGAAGCCGCAATAATCAGTGTGGCGCCAAGGTTTCTGAGAAAGATGAATATGACGATCGTAGCGACGATTGCACCCATCAGCAGGTTTCTGAAAAGGCCACTGATAGCACTCTCGGTGAAAATGCTTGTATCGGTTATCGTGTATACAGTAGCGTTGGGGTGAAGCTCTTCCCAATGCTTGACAGCTTGTCTTATTCCTCGAGCAACATCAACAGTATTAGCCCCTCCCTGTCTAAAGACGACGAGAACTGAAGCATCTTCGCCGTTAACTCTGACAGTTCCCCTCAGAGGAACATCAACAATAGATACAGAAGCAATCTGGTTCAATCTGACGGGTATAAGCATGTCCGGGAGATCAAGGGTGAATCCCCCTTGAAGAGTTGCCCCGGTATTCATGAGGCTACCCATTCCCCGGAAACCAATAATCGTGCGAGCGAGCTCGTCAATGCTTTTGAAGTTCGTGTCTACGGAGAGTGTATAATATCTTCCTTCTTCTTCCAGTCTTCCGAAGGGATAACGAACGCCTGGTTCAAGAAGCATACGGAGCACATCAAATGGTATATCGTATTCCTTAAGCTTTCCTTCCTCAATCTCAACCCTGATTTCTCTGTCTGGTACTCCCATTCTGTCCACATTGGCAACGCCCTCAACTTGTGAAACTGCGATTCTCAGATCATCTGACAACTGAAGCAGTTCCTCGAAAGAAGGGGCAGACACCCCCAGAATGTAGACAGGAAGAAGTGCCGGGTTAAGCTCGAAAATCATTGGATGGGCTCCTTTAGGGAGTCCACCAGAAAACGCGTCAACCGATTCTCGGACTTTTAGCAAGGCGTGAGCCATATCGGTTCCCATATCGAATTCGATTTCGATCACCGAAAACCCGTCCATCGAGCGTGAAGTGATTTCCTTGATACCACTCACCATCATGATCGCGCCCTCAAGAGTATTTGTGATCTTCGCTTCAACCTCTTCAGGCCCGGCTCCGATATACGGGGTCAATACAACTACAAAAGGGACATCCATCATTGGAAGAAGATCTACAGGAAGCTCCTGCCAGGCAAGTACCCCAAGAAAAACTGCGATACCCATCAGCAAAATAACTGCAACTGGTCGTTTCGATACGGATGAAAGTAGTCTATTCCACATCCTTCTGGCTCCTAGAAAGGGATGAAAGGATTGCCTATTATGTGAAGTATAACACATGGAGGAATTTGGTGAATCTGTGAAGAGCCAGATGCTCAATGAATTTGACATCCGGAACGTTCCTGTTTCAAGTAGGCGTGATAGAATCTAGCTTATATTTGAGGTGTGGTGTGCTATCTATGAGAAGAAAATGAAGGCGAAATTCAAAGCAGCCATTGGTATTCCGACCAGATTCCTTGACGCCATATACAAAGCACTTACCCATTTCAGCATCGATCATCCAGTGGTGATTATTGCTTTAACCCTTGCTGTTATGCTTTTGTTTACAATTCGGATAGGGACGCTGAGATTCGAGACTGACATCACTAATCTTGCGGATGGGTCCACACGGAGGTTTCCAGGGATATCGAGCGAGCGGCGAGAGATTTTGTCATCGGCGATCCTTGCCGTACCTGGAAATACAAGACGATGACGCCCCATCAGTTGTAGATAGCATTCATTCTCACATGATTTTCAGGTAGTTTCAAAAGGGAGGGATGGGATTGGCAGTAGCAATCTGTGGAAACGTAAACATCGATATCAATGCATTCTTGAACACCCCAGAACGCGAGGAAGACAATAGAATCAAAAAGCTGAGCATAGGTGTTGGAGGTACTGCAGCAAATACAGCAGTGCACCTTGCGCGAATCAGAGAGAAGGTGGTACTATACTGTTCTTTTGGAAGAGATGTTTTTGCCGAGTTTCTGAAAGGCAAGCTGGCCGAAGAGGGAGTCAAGGTTGTTTACAACTCGGTCACTGAGCTTTCTACAGGTCTTTGCTTTTCCAGAGTGGACAAAATCGGCGAAAGAAAGCTATTCACTTACAGAGGAGCTAATGAACTCATTGATGCTCAACTGGTCAATAATTACGCCGACATCGTCTATTTTGCAGGAATAGAACCAGAGCAGTTGCAAAGGTTCTTCGAAGGTTCATTGAGAAAGAGAGTTGTGGCTTACTCGCCTGGAGGAATTGTATCATTCGAGAGACCAGAAAGTGTCATAGAGGTTTCAAAGGAAATTGATCATCTTATAGTCAATGAGAAGGAATATGAGTTCCTCTCTTCAAGGGGCAATATACGCTCTGCAACAATAGTTATTACCCTGGGAGACAGAGGTGCCAGAATAGCGGGAGCCGACGTTCAAGAGAGAGCCTATCCTGCAAATGTTGTGGATACAACCGGCGCAGGCGACTGCTTCTCGGCCGGATACCTCTTTGGTCTGGCCCGGGGATTTTCGGCAAAGTGCCGTCTGAAGCTGGGAAATTTACTTGGTGCCCTCTCGGTTTCTGTTGAAGGTGCTCAAGGTGTTTTCACAATAGAAAAGCTCCGAAACTTCGTGAGAACTGAAGAACCGGAGCTTTTCGAGATGATTGACAGAACTATCTATCAGTAGTTCTCTGACAGTAGTTCGAAGTGACTTCTGGGGTGTTTACAGGCGGGACATGTTTCTGGTGCTTCTGATCCTTCGACAATATATCCGCAGTTTCTGCACTTCCATACAGTTCTTTCAGGTTTCATGAAGACCTGATCCTTCTCAACATTTTCTGCAAGTTTGAGATAACGAATCTCATGCTTCTTCTCCACTTTTGCAATCTGTCTGAAAGACTCGGCGACTTCTCTGAAGCCTTCTTCTTCTGCAATGTCAGCGAACTGAGGATATAGCTGCGTCCATTCTTCGTTCTCACCTGCAGCGGCAGCCTTGAGATTTTCCAGTGTTGTTCTGAGTTCAACAGGATAATCAGCATTGACGTTGACCATTAGGGGCAGGTCATCCACGTTTTCGATGATGTGTTTGTAGAAAACCTTCGCGTGCTCCTTTTCATTGTCGGCAGTTTCGATGAAGAGGGCAGCGATCTGTTCATAGCCTTCCTTCTTCGCAATTGAGGCAAAAAAAGTATAACGATTCCTTGCCTGAGATTCTCCGGCAAACGCTTTCATAAGATTACCGAGGGTTCTCGTACCATTGAGTTTCACGTAAACCACCTCCACTATGTTGAAGACAATGATTACAAAGACTACTCATAGTCCTTGTCAAAGTTTTCACAAAAAGCCTTCCGGCAAGTCCGTGTCTTCTGTGAATCTCTCTGACAAAGACTCTATATGTGCTTCAATTTCCAGGAAAGCCTCCACAACAAGAGGATCGAAGGCTTTTCCAGAAGCCTCTCTTATTGTTTTCACGGCCTCCAGATGACTTCTCTTATGTGTATAAGGTCTTGGCGTTCGCATTGCTGCGTAGGAATCACAGACTGCCATGATTCTCGCGGATAACGGAATCCGATCCGACTTCAGGCCCTTTGGGTAGCCACTGCCGTTATACCTTTCGTGGTGATTCTGTGACACTTCCCTCGAGAACTCAAGGCCAGGATGATTCCATCCCTGTTCTTTCATGAGTGCATCAATCAGTTCTGCTCCTTTCTCTGGATGCTTCAGTACAAGGCTCCATTCATCTTCGTTTAACGGGCTCTCTTTGAGTAACACTGACTGGTCTACAACCATCATTCCCATGTCGTAGAAATACACAGCAAACCTTATATGAGAAAGAAAACTGGCATCAAATGGCTTGTAGTTCTGATACAGAAATGAAGTGATCATGGTCGCACATTCCCTCGTGAGATAGAGACGAAGACGATGATCAGTTCGTGAGAAGAAAGTTGCTCTAAAGGCTGCGCGCCCTAGAAGCTCAAGAAGCCGTGTCCTCTCGTTTCTCAAGCGCATAAGACGAGACACGTTTCTTGCAATCCCCACAAATTTCCTGCTTGAATCGCTTCCTGAAATTGGTGCAATCGAAATAGTATAAGCTTCGTCCTTGTTCTCGGAAAGGTGAATAGGTTCACTGGATGAAGAGGCCCCATTATCGCGACTTCGATCGAGTATCTCCCTTAGTGTTTGAGCCTGCTTGGGCAGCAAGAAGTCTTCCGGCCTTCGGTCGACCACCTGATCATGGGCGCGACGCACAGCTCTGAGGAATGCTCTGTTAACTCTGACAAACCTGTGTTCCTCATCCTGAACCCAGAGAAGATCAGGAGACAGCTCGAGTATGCTCTCCAGAATGGTGTCGTTTTCATGTAGAACTATCAAATCGAGTTTGGACAAGTGCAGTGTTAAGATTCCTGTGAGTATTGTCATGAGGTTCTGAATCACAGGATCCTCCTTGTCAAGTCTTTCGCTGATCACCACTACGAATCCCCGAGTCTCTCGATCAAGTATTACTGGAAATATCTGAAAGCAATAGTCTCTCTTTGCAAGTATCCCGTCAACTGAGATGTTTCTTTTGAAGATTGAATGCTGATTCAACAGGCCAGCGGCATCTCCTGGGAGCTCGAACTCAGTCCTGTTTACGGAACCGGTTTCCTGAGGATCTCTTGTCACTGTAGTGGCTCTTAG
>DLVL01000130.1 GCA_003444085.1 Kosmotogaceae bacterium
AGGATTTGAGGAAGATCGCCGATGGAGGAATGAAAACCGTTCTCAATGAGTACAATCTGAAAAGGATTGCCAGTAGATACGCACAGTACTATATAGAACTCTTCGAATCAGCACAGAAGAAGGGTCCACAACAGAGAAATGCTTCTGTTATTGCTTGAGATTAACAACTACTGCTTTACTGCCCTGGTTGCTATGTAGGAGCTGCAGAACTTGTCCAGTATAGGTTCTCCCTTATCTTCATGAAACCCGGCGATGAGAAAACCAGCATTTATCTGTCCCTGAATTTGATCAGTAAGCGAGTGGCCAAACTCGAATGGTCTTCGTTCTCTGATGTAAAGCTCCTTCTTCTCTGCGTCCAGATTGTCCAGATCGGAGTACGGGATAGAATGTCTTATCTCACAGCGCCCTGTTTTTTCTGCTTCGTCAAGATCGATCATGTATATTATGGGATTATTGAATCCCGAAATCAGGATACCAGATCTGTCGAGTACACGGTAACACTCCTTCCAGACAGGAAGGACGTCATCAATGAAGCAGTTTGAAACAGGATGAACGATCAGATCGAATGAGCAATCAGCAAAGCAACTCAGGTTCTGCATGTTTCCGCGAACAGTCTTGATGCTCAACCCGAATTCGACTGCGACATCCTGATCACGCTTCAACTGCACGTCAGAGTTGTCAAATACAGTCACATCGGCTCCGGCGGCTGCCAGCAAAGGCCCCTGCTGCCCACCCCCGGATGCAAGACACAATACTCGCTTATCTGGAAGCTCTCCAAGCCATTCTTCCGGAACGGATTTCTCAGGCGTCAAGAAAATCGTGATTATCCCATTCCTGGCTCTATCGATTTTTTCATGAGTTACAGGGATCGTCCAGACATTGCCTTTCTCAGCTTCATTGTTCCATGCCAAACGGTTGTGCTCAACCAGGTTCATATCTATCACTCCTCAGTATTGCCGAAAACTCTTCCTCAGATAATTCTATCTTCTGGTCGCCAGGTTTTCTACAGAGCTGACTTCAAGAATGCAGAATCATCATGGCTCTTCTTCCAGATATCGGTTACAGTATCTCCGTGTTATTCTGAATCTGTAAGAGTGCCCGGATGACTACCGGCTAGCGGGGGGACACATTATGCTCAGATGGTCGAGACTGTTTGTGATTCTTATAGCAGTTGTTGCAACGCTCACACTCAGTTCAAGCATCACCGACTCTGACAATAGCGTCTCTTCACAACTGGACACAACACTATCTATTCATCATTTACTTGGTGAAGAGTTTTATGACTTGCGAGTAACTCCTAGCAACCACCTGAGTCTTTCGCTGAGAAAGATTTCAGAAGCTGTTGATCTATTTCTTTCGACACATTATTCGTCCACTGATTATGAGCAGCTGGTTATTCATTTCATAGACGTGGGGCAGGGTGATGCAATACTCATTCATATGCCATGCGATTCAACAATACTGGTTGACGGTGGTCCCAGAAGCGCAGCAGACAACCTTCTGGCTTATCTCTTTTCTCTCGAAATCGAGAAAATCGACACCATGGTAGCAACGCATGCCCACGAAGATCACATTGGAGGACTTCTGGCAGTTTTCGAGAGCGAACTGGATGTTCTTGTAACCTTTGACAGTGGATATGAGCATGATTCCCAGCTATATCGAGACTTCATTTCACTTGCAGAAATGTACAGCGAGATCAGACCTGCAGAAAGAGGGCTGCAAGTTGGAGTCTGCTCCAGTCTGGTTGACATCGAAATCCTTCATCCTCCCGGTCCAATGGGTGATGCAAACAACTCCAGCATAGTTATCAGACTAGAGTTTGAGGACACAGCAGTGCTTCTGACAGGAGATGCTGAAAGTCAGGCAGAAAACTCAATCCTTGAGTTCTTCGAACCCTCTTCCATCAGAAGCGACATCCTTAAGATCGGGCATCATGGAAGTAGGACCAGTACGACTGCTGCTTTTCTCGATGCAGTCAATCCAGATGTTGCGATTATTATGGTTGGTGAAAACAACAGCTATGGACACCCTCATGAGGAGGTCATAATGAGGCTTCAGTCAAGAGAGATAGACATTTACCGGACAGATCTTCACGGAACCATTGTAGTAACAATAGATCATACCGGATTCAAGGTAGATGCAGTGCCCTGGGCAGATGCTCAAGTAAGAGGGGTGGATATAAATCGTGCTTCCTTGGAAGAACTTCAGAAGATTACTCATATAGGACCATCAAGAGCTGAAGAGATAATCGCAATGCGACCTTTCACCGACCTGGAAGAACTTCAACAAGTTTCAGGAATTGGTGCATCAAGGTACAGAGACATAGTCGATCAGGGACTTGCCTTTGTACAGCCCTTACCAGTCATCCCCTCGTATTCAGAGAGCCTGATCGTTCGGCATGATTCTCTTTTCCTGAGATGAATCCGTAACCGGCTGGACTGTTGTAATAGAGAGATTTGGCTTTGCCTTCAAAACTCGACTATAATTGTAATGATAAACAGATAGTTGCTTTATCTCAGTAAATGGGAGGTGTTCCGATGAAAAAACTTGGAGATATGCTAACTTCGAGAGAGCCTGCTTCTGAAATTATGATCGGCAATACTGCCGTAGTTAGAGCGATGATCGAGAGCGGTGTTAGAGTAGCAACATCATACCCTGGATCGCCGACGCCTGAAATCGCACAGGCGATCGTGTCAATTCCTTCTGACCAAAACCCTATCTATTTCGAATTCTCAGTGAACGAGAAAGTGGCAACCGAGGTGGCTTTTGGGGCTTCTATCAATGGTCATCTTTCATGTGTTTTCTTCAAGAGTGTTGGATTAAATGTGGCATCAGACACATTCGTTCAGCTGAGTCTTATGGAGCTCCCGGGGGGAATGGTTGTAGTAATCGGTGATGACCCGGGGGCAAATTCCTCACAGAATGAGCAGGATAATCGTCATTATGCACTCATGTCTTATACCCCTGTTTTTGAACCATCTACACCTCAGGAAGCCTACGCAATGTTCAAAGAAGCCGCAAGAATCTCTAAAGAGATGAGAATGCCGGTTATTATGAGACTCACAACCCATGTATGTCATGCAAAGGAGAAAGTTGCATTTAGTTCCTGGTCTCCTGAACAGACAGAGAAGAGGCCTCTCTTCAGTATGGATAACGGTCCTTACATTCCGATTACATCGGTCTCTCTAAACATGAAGAGAAGAGCCCTGGAAAAGCTGGAGCGTTTTCGAGACTACTCTGAAGATTCTCCATTGAACAGAATAATCAGGAACGGATCGGAGAAGGGGATTATTACTTCTGGAACTGCATATCTCTCTTTGATGGACTCCGTTATCGAAATGTCTGAAAAGCCAGATATCTTGAAACTGGGAATAGTGAACCCACTCCCCTTGAGTTTGATAGAAGATTTCCTCAAAGAGCATTCGGAAGTGAAAATCCTTGAAGAGCTCGATCAGATAATTGAGCAACAAGTGAAATCCCTGGCTTTTGACAGAAGAATTGGAGTGAAGATAATAGGAAAGGATTCATTGGAAGACTTCGTTGGTGAGTACCTTCCGGATAAAGTCAGAGGTATCATATCCCGCACCTGGCCAGAATTGATTGACCCGCCAGAAGAACTGTCAATAACGGAAGAAATCCCTTCCAGACCTGCTCAGATGTGTCCTGGTTGTGGCCATAGATCGGCATTCTTCGCTATCAAGGAGGCCCTGAACGAGCAGGATATTACGGTTGCAGATATTGGCTGTCATACCCTCGGTGCATTTGAACCATACAATATGGGACAGGTTCTTCTCTGTATGGGCCATTGCAGCGGAACAGGATCAGGTCTTTCGCTCTTCAACAAGGAAAGACGTGTCTTAGCTTTCATAGGCGACTCTACTCTATTCCACGCGGGACTGCCGGGGATAATCAATGCAGTCTACAACAGCCACAGAATGACCCTTGTAGTCATGGAAAACGGAACAACCGC
>DLVL01000075.1:0-8507 GCA_003444085.1 Kosmotogaceae bacterium
GAAGCATTGAAAAGAACAGGGTACAGCAGTCTGGAACTGGTGAGCAATGATGGCTGGTTCATAAAGAAGTCCAGAGAACTGCAGATAGATCTATCCGGTATAGTTAAAGGCTATGCCGTTGACGCTGCGATTTCCTTGATAAGGGCACTTGACGATTCAGCTACAGGATATGTGGATGCCGGTGGTGACATTGGGATAATCGGGCCAAAGTATGGAACGAGGCCCTGGACGATCGGAATACGTCATCCCAGAAGCGAAAGGGCAGATCAGATATTTGATGTTGTCTACTTGTTTGATGGTGCAATAGCTACTTCGGGAGATTATGAGAATTACTTCATAGAAGATGACAAACATTACCATCACATAATAGACCCATCGACAGGTTTTCCTGCGGATTCGGGTGTTATAAGTGCTACTGTTATTGCAAACAGTGTTATGGTGGCAGATGCTTTTGCCACAGCCGCTTTCGTTCTTGGCAAGACCCCGGGGATTACCTTCTTGCCAAGAAATGGCGCACTCGCTTTTCTCATAATGGAGGATTTTAGCGTCTTCAGATCTGAGGGATTCGAGGTCTATCAGAAGAAATGAAGCTTTTCAGAGCTTTCGACCTGATGGTCATATTGATAATGGCTATCACGTTTCTTTTGTTCTTTCCTGCTGCAAGTAATGGTGCAGAAGTTGCTCACGTCTTTCAGGATGGACAAATGATAAGAACAGTTGACCTCTTTCTGGATAGCCTGATAGAGATCGGTGATGCTCTGGTTCTCCAGGTGGAAAAGGGTGCAGTGAGAGTCGTTGAGGCCAACTGCCCTGATCAGATCTGCGTCAAGACTGGTTGGACATCCAGTCCAGGTATTCCGATTGTCTGCATTCCCAACAGAATAATGATAGTCATTCCGCGAAAGAATGATCAGGCTATTGATGTGATCACAGGATGAAAATCGCAAAACAACTGTCCCTTATTGCTCTGCTGACTGCACTGGGTGGAGTTGTTCATTTGTTGGAGACCCTGATCCCTTTTCCCCTTCCAGTTCCCGGAGGAAGGTGGGGCTTCTCAAACGCGGTTATTCTGATTGCTCTTCCTGGGGGGAAGCTTTCAGATCTTCTTCTTCTGGGAACAGCAAAGTCAATTCTTGGGGCATTTCTTGGTGGTAGACTGCTGACACCAATGTTTCTTATGAGCGTCGGGGGTATTGTCATTGCTATTCTGGTCATGTGGATGATGTCAAGACCCGGAGCACCGTTTGGACTCATAGGTATCAGCCTTGCGGGAGCCATCACAAATAACGCAGTGCAGTTGTTTGTTGCAGCGTTTCTTATAGTCAGAAGCACTGCGCTGTTTCTAATCTTCCCGTATTTTCTTATTCTTGGTAGTATTGCTGCAGTGGTCAACGCAATAATCGCTCACTCAACCCTTAGAAAGGTAGGTGGATCTCTCTGGAAAGAGAACTGATCCTGGCTTCAGGCTCTCCAAGGAGGAGAGAACTCCTGGAACTGGCAGGAATAAGATTCCGCTGTGTGGAACCCATGCATGGAGAAGAGTTGATAGGAGAAGGAAATATCGAAGATGAGGTCTTAAGACTAGCACGAAAAAAGGTTTTCAGTATCAAAGATACTCCCGAGTCCGGTCTTATTCTTGGGGCTGACACCGTTGTAATATGCGAAGGTGTTGTGCTTGGGAAACCGCAAAACAGAGATAACGCCATCGAAATGCTCAGGAATCTATCCGGGAAGATGCATTCGGTCTTGACAGGTGTTGTGATTGCCTCAGAAGACGAGGTCATCGAGTTTGTCGAAAAGACTGATGTAGAATTCAGAGAACTGCCTGAAGGACTCATAAATGACTATGTTGATTCAGGGCTTGCGATGGACAAAGCTGGTTCCTATGGGATTCAGGATAGGGGAGCGGTTTTTGTCAAAAGAATCGTGGGAGATTTCTATAATGTAATGGGATTGCCTGTTGGTCGAATCTGGGAAATTCTCCATGAAAGGGGAGCTTTGGCAGTATGAAGAACCTGGACATGCCTAGAGAGAGATTGGTGACTTATGGAGCCGAGTCACTGAGCGACGCTGAACTCGTTGCGATTCTTTTGCGCACCGGCACAAAAGGTACCGACGTGCTTGCACTCAGCAGAGCGCTTCTGATCAGATTTGGTTCGATAGTTGGTCTCCTTGCCGCTGAAGTGGATGAGCTTGCTCAGGTGAAAGGTGTGGGCTTGGCAAAGGCTGTTGGACTGAAGGCATCACTTGAAATCGGCCACAGAGTCTTTAAGGAGCTAGCAAGCGCAACGGGGAGCCTTATGAAGGAACCAGAATCAGTATATTACATGTGCAATGACATGACCCTGATGAAAAACGAAACAGTCAGGGTTATCTCTCTGGACACGAAACTCAACTACCTTGGGATGACGACCGTTAGCGTTGGAACATTGGATACTTCAGTGATTCACCCAAGGGAGGTATTCAGGTATGCGATTTCAAAAACAGCAGCTGCAATTATTCTCGTGCACAATCACCCTTCTGGTGACCCAAGGCCCAGTACGTCCGATGATGCCGTGACGAAGAAGATCACTGACGCTGGAGAAGCCCTGGGAATCAGAATGCTAGATCATGTAATAATTGGAAAAGGAAAGTATTACAGTTACGCAGCACGAGAACAGTTTCTTGTGGAGGTGGACCATGATTTCTCGCGAAGAGGCACTTGTAATGGTGAAAAAGGAGCTGAAGCAGAAGAATCTTGTGAAGCATGTATTAGCGACTGAAGCAGTGATGAAAGCCCTTGCTGAGAAAATGGGCGAAGACAAGGATGTGTGGGGAATGGCTGGTCTCCTTCATGACCTTGACTATGAATACACCAGCGAAGAACCTTCAAAACATGCAAGGATGACTGTTGAGATGCTGAAGGACAAGGACGTACCGGAAGAGGTGCTTGACGCAATCCTGGCTCACAACGAACAGAAACCAAGAGAAACAGCCATAGAGAAAGCCATTTATGCAGCAGATCCGGTGACGGGGTTCATTGTGGCATCGGTGCTTATCAGAAAGGGTACAAGACTTGAGGATCTTGATGTGCCTTTTCTGATGAACAGATTCAAAGAGAAATCCTTTGCAAGAGGGGCAAACAGGGATCAAATGAGTTCATGTGAGGAACTGGGACTCTCTCTGGAATCATTCCTGGGGATTTCTCTAGCGGCTATGCAGGGGATTTCGAAAGATCTTGGACTTTGAGGTGATTCGGATGATAAAAGGACTTATCAGGGAGATGGTAGACAAATACGAGAGTGAGTTTAAACCCGTGAAGAACAAAGTTTCTGAGACGCTTCAGATTTCCGACTACATTGATCATACACTTCTGAAGCCGGATGTCACTTTGAGGGACATAGAGTCACTTTGCGCGGAAGCGATTGATTACAGATTCAAAGCCGTTTGTGTCAATAGCTGCTGGATAAGAGATGTTGTTCGATTTCTAGCGGGTAGTCCCACAAAGAAAGCGGTGGTAGTCGGGTTTCCTCTGGGGGCATGTTCTTCAGAAGTTAAGGCGTTTGAGACTCGCTGGACTCTTGAACACGGTGCTGATGAGTTTGACATGGTCATGAATATCGGAGCATTGAAAGGTGAAGATTACGATTTAGTTATGAAAGACATTGCAAAAGTGGTAAAATCAGCAAAGGGAAACGCTGTCAAGGTGATCATTGAGACGGCGTTGCTTTCGACAAAAGAGAAAATCGCTGCCTGTGTGATCGCAGAAGCAGCAGGGGCTACTTTTGTAAAGACTTCATCGGGTTTTGCTGGCGGAGGTGCTACGGTTGACGATGTTAGTCTCATGAGGTTTGTGACCAGTCCGCATGTCAAGGTCAAAGCTTCTGGCGGTATCAGAGACAGGGAAACTGCCATTGCGATGATTGAGGCAGGTGCAGAACGTATTGGAACGAGTTCTGGCATCAGGATTATTGCTGAGGAGTAGGAGGGACGAAAATGGACTTCTGTTCGATAACAGTGAAGGAATTTCTTGAGAAGATCGCTGAAAAGAGCCCTACGCCCGGGGGTGGTGCCGTGGGTGCAATTGCAGCAGCCCTGGGAGCTGCTCTGGGTGCAATGGTTTCTAACTTGACCATTGGAAAGAAAGGCTATGAAGATGTTGAGGGACATATGGAAACGGCCCTGGAGGTTTTTGAAGCAGAGATGAATTACCTGTGTGAGCTGGCTAACAAGGATATTCAGGCCTTTGATCAGGTAATGGCAAGCTACAAGCTCTCAAAGGGGACAGAAGAAGAGAAGAATGCCCGGCATATGAAGATACAGCAAGCTCTAAAGACCGCAATAGAAGTACCATTTGACCTTGCAAGGAGAACGAAAAACATCATCGTGAGTCTTGAAAGACTAGCAAAATGGGGGAATCTGAACACAATATCTGATGTCGAAGCATCAGCATACTTGCTTGTCGCAGCGTACCGTATCGCAAGATCAAATGTGGCAATCAACTTGAAGAATCTTGAAGACCCTGCATATGCCAAGTGGGTAACTGAAGAGATGCAGAGTCTCGAAAGACAGATTATGGCTTCTTATGACAGGATAATGGAAGTGATCGGCAAGCGAAATGCTTAGTTATGAGATAATTAGCAACAGCAGTACCTCACGCGCACGTGTCGGCAGGCTAAATACGAGTCACGGAGAAATCTTAACTCCGGCTTTCATGCCTGTTGGAACGAATGGCACGGTAAAGAGTCTGTGGCAACATGAACTGATCGAGATCGGATCTCAGATCATCCTTGGTAATGCGTTTCATCTGTATCTCAGACCTGGCCTTGATGTCATTGAGCACTTTGGAGGTCTTCACGATTTCATCTCATGGAAGGGACCGATCCTGACTGATAGCGGAGGATTCCAGGTATTCAGCATAAGAAATAAAGTGGTTGAGGATGATGGGGTTCGTTTTAGATCTCCTCTGGATGGGTCAAAGCTCTTCATTACCCCAGAGCTCTCGATGGAAATTCAGATGACCCTGGGCTCGGATATCGCAATGGCTTTTGATGAATGTGTGGAACCGGGAGTATCCAGAGAATACATCGAGGAATCAGTTGCCAGGACGTCTGTGTGGGCAAGGAGATGTCTGAACAGTCACAGTGGGAAGCAGGCCTTGTTTGGTATTGTTCAAGGAGGTTTCTTCGAGGACCTGCGTGCCAGGAGTGCTGAAGAAATATGCTCAATGCCATTTGATGGATTTGCAATTGGCGGTCTCAGTGTTGGTGAGAAATTCGCCATAACAAAGGACATGCTTTCATTTACTGTTACTTTTCTGCCAGAAGACAGGCCCAGGTACGTTATGGGGATCGGGAGTCCAGAAATGATAGTGGTTGCTGTAGAGAATGGTGTTGATATGTTTGACTGTGTTCTGCCAACAAGAATAGGAAGACATGGTACCGCCCTGACTTCTCGTGGAAAAGTGAACCTGAAAGCTGCCAAGTGGAGATATGACAAAGACCCGATTGACAAAGAATGCGGCTGCAAAGTTTGCAACACGTACAGTCGAGGCTACATCTTCCATTTGTTCAGCAGAAGCGAAGCACTGGGAAGAAGTATGGTGAGTTACCACAATATCTTCTTCCTCAATGAATACGTCAGGAAAATCAGAGAATCAATACAACGGGATTGTTTTGAAGAGTTTAAGGAAGAGTGTCTGGACAAAGGACTAATCGGAGAATGCGTGAGCACCTAGTCAAGAAAAGAATCCCTTGAGGGGTGGTATGATGAAAAGTCTGCTTTTGTTAATTTCTTTGTTGTTGTGTGTGTCCTTCTTTGCGTTCGATCCGTTTCTTGTACAGACTGGTGGGAACTTGCTGCTGGCAACCGATTACAAGTCTAATTATGGCAACCCCGCTGATCTTTTTGGGATAAGCAACAGTGCTTTTGGGGTTCAGATGCTTGAGTACAGCAGGGCTGGAGATCCAGCCTACGACAGAAAGCTTCATCTGGCTTTGTTTGATTCTTCCGAAGGAGGAATAGCAGGGATCCTTGAGTACTCAATGGATGTTCGCAGCGAAGGCAACCTCAGGGCAATCAGCTACACAATCTCAGCACCGCTTGGACCGCTTACTACTTTTGGTGTGAAACTGGGACTTGCCACGGACGATTTTTCAGACCCATCTGACAATACCTACTACCTTCTTGTGGATGGCGGTATATCTGGTATAGCGTTATATTTCCTGGATTATGTCGTAGGTGTTCGCAACGGCCTCATCTGGACAAACAGCGATTCAGCGTTTTACGAGAAGCTGGACCTTCTGATTGGTCTCAGGTTAGTGTTTGATGATTTTCGTGCCGGATTCGAGCTGGGGACACGAGACGGCATGGATGTCCGCTATGGCGGGTTTTCTTCCGAGATAACTCTCTGGAGAGCATTGACATTAAGAGGCGGAGTTTCGGTAAACCTTGATTGGGCATGGAATACAGACTTTGTCATCGGATGTGGTCTTGAGTATGTGATAGGGAACGTAAGGCTCGGTGCGGGGTTAGGTGCAAATCTTAACAATACCATTACTAACCACGATATAAATATCGCGCGGATGTGGGGATTCTCTATCCAGGGGGAATGGTAATTCAAAGACAGCTCAAGTGTTGCTCAACACAGTAGTTATTTCTGCAGAATTCATCCTTGTCGTGTCGGGAACTTGACGACTGAGAAGTCTTTTCAGCAGTACACTGGAATAATGACCTTACATGACGCTGACTGCGTCTTTTTCTTTCCTGAGGTTTTTTGGATTCTTGATTTCTGTCTGTCCAAGTTGGGGAGGGAGCAATGCACGAGATAGTTGTTGTAGATTATGGGTCCCAGTACACACCACTTCTTGCGAGGCGGATTCGTGAATTAGGGGTTTTTTCAAGAATCGTAGACAGCAAGAGATTCGAGATTACAAAAGATACAAAAGGAGTTATCCTTTCCGGAGGCCCGCAGAGTGTCTATGAACGTGGATCCCTGAAACTGCCAGAGAAAATTGACTTGACTAATGTTCCCACTCTGGGAATCTGCTATGGCATGCATCTTCTTGTTGAAAGCCTGGGAGGAAGAATCTCTGCAGGATCTAGTGGTGAATACGGGGCAACCATAGTTGAACTCGAGAAAGACGAGCTATTTGAAGGGGTTCCTGATAACCTGAAAGTTTTGATGAGTCATGGTGATTCTGTTTTATCGCTTAGTGACGACTGCGAAGTTATCGCAAAAAGTTCACGAGGGATCGTTGCAGGCATCAGGAAAGATCTCTTGAGAGGTCTGCAGTTTCATCCAGAGGTTTGCCATACGGAATTCGGAAAGAGAATCCTGGCGAATTTCGTGAGAGGCATATGCAAGGCTGAAGGCGACTGGAGCATCAAGGTTCTTGAGAAAGATCTGATAGAAGGAATCAAGAGGCACGTAGGTGAAGAAAAGGTCATTGCTGGCCTTTCTGGTGGTGTTGACTCCTCGGTGGCTGCGGTAATCACTTCAAGAGCAATCGGAACGAACCTTACAGGTGTCTTTGTTGATCACGGACTCATGAGGGAAAGAGAAGCAGATGAGATACTTTCGATTCTCAGGGAACTCCGCATGAATGTCCGGGTTTTGGATGCAAAAGACCTGTTCTTCTCCAGACTAAAGGGAGTTGTTGACCCGGAGCAGAAACGCAGAGTCATAGGAGAAGCCTTTATAGAGGTCTTTGAAAGAGAAGCAAGAAAGTTAGGGGCAACCTTCTTGTTGCAGGGCACGATAATGTCCGATGTGATTGAGTCTGGCAGCTCTTCAGGGACGAGTGATAAGATTAAGTCTCACCATAATGTTGGGGGGTTGCCAGAAAGGATGGCTTTGAAGCTTCTAGAACCTTTGAGACAGCTGTTCAAAGACGAAGTTCGTCTTCTGGGAAAGAGTCTTGGAATACCTGATGGCTTTCTCAACAGGCACCCTTTTCCTGGTCCAGGACTTGGGGTAAGGATCCTTGGTGAAGTAACACCAGAGAAGGCTCAAGTCCTTCAGCGAGCCGACAGGATATTCCTGGAAACACTTAGAAGCAAGAAGGAAGACAGGTCTTCATGGCAAGCTTTTGCTGTGCTTCTGCCCATTTCAAGCGTAGGTGTAAAAGGTGATAGACGTTCCTATGGTTATGTGATTGCATTGAGGGCCGTTGACAGCTCAGAAGGTATGACTGCAACTTCACATGAGTTCCCCTGGCATGTTCTAAAAGAAGCAGCTTCCAGAATCGTTGGGGAGATTCCACAGGTAAGTAGAGTTGTATATGATCTTACAGACAAACCCCCAGCAACTATTGAATGGGAATAGAAAAAGCGCCTCTCGGGCGCCTCTTCTGGAGCGGAGGACGGGATTCGAACCCGCGACCCCCTGCTTGGCAAGCAGGTGCTCTACCACTGAGCTACATCCGCGTGCACTAGACAGACTGCTGGTGCGAGAGGAGGGATTTGAACCCTCACAGGTTTTCACACCCACTGGATTCTAAGTCCAGCGCGTCTGCCAATTCCGCCAC
>DLVL01000075.1:8663-13171 GCA_003444085.1 Kosmotogaceae bacterium
ATTAAAAGTCAGGTGCTCTACCTACTGAGCTAGCGAGTCTCCCACAGCCAGCCAGCCAGCTGCATTGGCAGAAAAGATTATAGCATCATCTTTGTGGTGGATCAAGCGGCGCAGCGGATCGTCGCTTCTCTCGGTGGTTTTCCGTGATTCACTTCACCACTGATCCTGTGGTTCCGCTCCTTGAGCGTGCTTTGCTCAATTCTCTTCGTTACTGTTCTTGTGGCTTTTCTTCGTGCTATGATCAATAAGAGGTGATCTCGTGCGGCTTTTGGTTGATTTGGGAAACACTATAACAATGATTGGACTCGAAGACTCAGGCGAGATTCTTAAGACATGGCGACTTGATACACGCTCTTTGGGGACAGAGGACCAGCTGTTTGCAAATCTGAGTATGCTGTTCTTTGCATCAGACCTGGATATCAGCAAAGTGAAGCGAGTGTGCCTGGCTTCTGTGGTGCCTGCGCTCACTGCAGTTTTCGAGTACTACTGCACAAGGTACGTTGGTTCAGAGCTGGTGCGTGTTACCGCAGACGATCGAATGGGAATCAAATGGGATGTTGATTATCCGGCCGAGATTGGTGCAGACAGAATTGCAAATGTTTTCGGAGCGTTAGGAAACTATGGAGAAAATGCTATTGTAGTGGACTTTGGAACCGCGATAACGGTGGACGTCTTTCTGGATGGAGCTTTTAAAGGGGGAGCCATTCTGCCTGGCCTGGAAACATCTATGAAGGCACTTTATCAGAAGACGGCAAGACTTCCACAGATAGCACTCAGTATCTTTCCTGGTGCGGTCGGGAAGAATACAGAGCAGAACATTAGAATTGGCATTGTCAATGGGACTGTGTATGCACTAAACGGGATAATCGAAAAGGCTTTTGAACAATACAGAACGAAGCCGGTTGTCATAACCACGGGCGGCACTGCCAAAAGGGTTCATGATCACATGAAGTTCGTAGATTATTGTGATCCGCTTCTCACACTAAAAGGAGTTCTGGAGTTTGCACTCAGGAATGAAAGACTTGAAGAGAATACTACTTGTTAATCCGTGGATTGAAGATGTTGCGGCTTATGACTATTGGCTTAAGCCCATAGGCCTGCTTTACATATCTGCTATTCTCAGAAATGCCGGCATAGAAACGCATTTGGTTGATTGTCTTGACAGGCATGATCCTGAACTGGCGAATCATACAGGGCATCTTTTTGTCGACAGGTACTACGGGACTGGGAAGTTCTACTCTGAAGTCATTTCCAAGCCTGAATGCATGAAATGGATTCCTCGGCGATTCAAGAGGTATGGTTTTCCCCCTGAGTTGCTGAGAAAAAAACTCAGAAAGCTTCCGGAGATCGACGCGGTTTTTGTTACTTCTATCATGACCTACTGGCACTACGGTGTCTCTGACTGCATATCCGTTATTAGGGATGAGATCCAAGGTGTGCCGATAGTACTTGGGGGCATCTATGCATCATTAATTCCAGATCACGCGCAAAGGTATTCAGGGGCGGACGCAGTCTTTCCCGGCATGGGGATTACCCCCATAAAGAGAGCCCTTCAGTATTTAGGTATGAATAGGAAAATCGAAGAGAACTGGTTCAGATTCCTGAAGCCGGATTATGATCACTACGAGAGACTGAGTCATGCTGTAGTGATAACCAGTACAGGATGTCCTTTCAGGTGTTCTTATTGTGCGGGATGGAGTTTATGGGGGTCTTTCAATCAATGCGATGTTACACATACTGTTGATATCATCAAAGAGCTTGTTGAAGAACGCAATGTTAAGGATATCGCGTTTTTTGACGATGCGCTACTTATCAACCCTGGTTTCAAGGACTTGCTCGACATGCTTGCACGAGAAGATTTGGATGCTAGATTTCATTTGCCTAACGGAGTACACACACGATTGCTCGACGAGCAGACAGCTCGGCTCTTCAAACAGTGCAACTTCAAGACAATTAACCTTGCGCTTGAGACTGTCAACGAGGACGTTATGAGAAAGACGGGAGACAAAGTGAGTTCGACCGACTTCAGTAGAGCAGTGAAGCTGCTGAATAGCCAGGGCTTTGGACCTAAGGAGATCAGTGCCTACATTATCGCAAATCTTCCTGGGCAGTCGTTTCAGGATGTGAAGAGAGCCATTGAGTTTTGTGAAGATTCAGGTGTAGTACCAAAGATAAACGAGCTCACGCCAATTCCAGGAACAGAGCTATGGAAGGAACTCACAGCATGTGGGAGCATACCTGAGGACATTGACCCGCTCATGCTGAACAATTCTCTGCTTCCGTACTGGTGGGAAGATGGACTCTCTCTAGAAGAGCTTCAGGAGCTCAAAAGCATTGCGAACGTTATAAAGGAGCAGCTAACGAATGTCTAACCTGGTCATTGGGTTGGGTAGTAATATGGGTGAAAGACGGACAAACATATGCTTGGCTCTCAAAACGCTCGAGAATAACGGATTAAGACCAGTGAGGGTTTCTTCACTTTATGAGACTGAACCCTATGGATACTACGAACAGGGGCTCTTTCTCAATTGTGTGGCTTTGTTTGAATACTCAGGTAGCCCGATTGAGCTTATGAAAGAAGTACTAAGGATTGAGACGGAGCTTGGAAGGGTCAGAGCTCTCAAATGGGGTCCCAGAATGATTGATATAGATATCCTATTGCTCGGAGATCTTGTGATAGAATCGGCCCTTCTCACTGTTCCTCATTACGATATGCATAACAGATCCTTTGTTCTTCTCCCACTAATGGAGATACTGCCTGAAGCAAGAGATCCGAAGAGCGGTTTGCTCTATTCTTCGTTTCTGAGAGAAGAAATGTACAGAAGCTGCAGGCTGGTGGAGTCTCCCTTCATCTGCCACGAAAAGCCTGATAGTACTACCGAATGATCATTCAATCCTTGAATCTCGTCAAAGAACTGACAGAGTGATAAACTATTATTGCTCCAATGAATCTCAGGAGGATATTCTATGGACCATTCAGTGAAGGCAAAACTGATTTCTACTGCAACGGTATTACTGGTGGTAGTGGCACTTGTTTCTTGCGGACCTCGCACGGAACCTGTTACACCAGGAAGATTGGTGGGCTTCCAGCCTGACGGGTATGCTGTGGAAAGTGCTGAAGTTATTCTGGCGGGGAGAATAGATGGATTGGTTGCAGAGGATTCTGTGATTCTGAAGATGGTGTTCTTGCGTGGCCAGTCTTATGTCGAAATGAGTGTTGCTCAGTTTGACGGCTCAATTGATGCTACATCTTTCTGGTACAGCTGGACTCGAGAAGTTGCGGGACCGGTACGGTCTGCGTTCAGTGCATTTCCTCTGATATATGGAGAGCTATCAGGAGAATACGGCGAAAGCTATGTTAAGGCGTGGTTTCAGGGGAGATGGCTCTATGTTTTCAGGGGAGAGAAGATACACAGTGAAGACATCGCGGAGCAGTTCAAGGATTACAAGAGAGCAGTTGAACGATCAATTGAGCTTTAGGCGATATAGAGATCTGAAATCTCATCTCAAAGAAAAGTACGGAGAAACCGTTCACAGAATACCTATGAATGCGGGTTTTGGCTGTCCTCATAGAGATGCTCAATCGGGACTTGGGGGATGCATCTATTGTGACTCTACGGGTAGTGGTTTCAGTGTTGACAAGAGTCTTTCGATCACCCAGCAGATTGAGAAGCGCATCAGGGAGCTTGAGGACAGAGGTATAAGGAAATTCATCGCTTACTTTCAGGCGGGCTCGAATACATATGGATCTCTTGAGAAACTGGAAGAAATCTACCGGAGTGTACTTATTGACGGTGTAGTGGCACTGGATGTCTCTACTCGACCTGACCTGGTTCCAGATGAAGTCCTTGCGTTACTCGATTCTTTTTCTAGCGAGGTTGATGTGATTCTCGAATTGGGTCTGCAGTCTGTGAACAACAGTACGCTGAGAAGAATAAACCGTAAACACAGCCTTGCTGATTTCATCGATGCGGTTGTCAGGGCAAGGAAATACAAGTTGGAATTAGTGGCACACGTCATAACGAATCTTCCGTGGGACAGTACAGAAGATGTGATTGAATGTGCAAGGATTCTCTCGTCCCTGGGAGTTGACGGAGTCAAAATGCATTCTTTGTATGTTGTGAAGGACTCTCCCCTGGGGCAATCTGGTGATCTTGAATTTCTCAGTTCGATTACACTTGATGACTTTATTTTCAGAACCGTGGAGTTTCTTGACCACCTTGATCCAGGAATAGTGATTCATAGATTGGTGTCAGATCCTCCAAGAGAGGGTGTTGTTTTCGGAAACTGGGGATTGCCTAAGATAGTTATTCTGAACGAAATTCAGAAAAGACTGGTCTCAGAGAATAGGTATCAGGGCAGGAAGTGCTCTTTAGGTAAATGTTTAACCGGAAAGAGGGACGAGTGGTCGCGACGATTCGAGGAAAGTCCGGACTCCTCGGGCAGGGACGCTGGGTAACGCCCAGAGGGAGAAATCCCTGGTAAGGGCCATAGAAAAGGAAACCGCC
>DLVL01000075.1:13242-54904 GCA_003444085.1 Kosmotogaceae bacterium
AAGGTAGGGTAAGAGCCTACCAGACTCGGGGTGACCCGGGTGCTTGGTAACCCCCGTCCGGAGCAAGTCCAAGCAGGAAGGGTTAGAGGAGCCCGCCGAATCCCTTCCGGGTAGGACGCTAGAGCGCCGTGGTAACACGGCGTCGAGATGGATGACCACTTCAACAGAATCCGGCTTATAGTCCCTCTTTTCGGTGCTTTCTTTCTGGCCACCTTCATACTCTTTGACCGCAAAATCCTGATTCATCACAGGCATTTGTGTCTGGTCAGTGTGAGCCGTCTGGAAAACACCATCTCTGAAATCCAGGCTGAGGCATTTTGGTTACTTGCTGTTGCTTACTATCCGAAGTGATAGGCACGTTTCTGGTAAGATAGCGATGTAGAGGTGGATTCTGTGGATGTTGGGATATTCGGTGCTGAACGAGCCGGAAAGACAACACTCTTTCGTGTCCTTTCTTCTTTGAAGCCAGAGAGAGCAGTAATGAAGCACGAGGTGAACCGTTCCGTCGTTGAAATACGGGATGGCCGTCTTGACCGCCTTCATGAGCTTTTGAAGACCAGGAAGAAAATATACGCGACGATGAATCTTGTTGATATTCCGGGCTTTCCTACAACCTGTCCCCCAAAGGAGAAAAACAGGATAATGCAGAGTCTTCAGGGATCAGATGCATTGCTGGCGGTTGTTAGAGCTTTCAGAAGCGATATCGTTCCATGGCCGGAAGATGGCAAGAATCCTGTTTCACAACTTGAGAATATTCGCGCCGAACTCCTTTTTAGAGATCTGGCAGTTATTACTCGCCGAATTGAGAGGATAGAAGAGTATGTCGGAAAGCGAAAACTCACTGCGGAAGAAGAAAGAGAACTTGAACTACTGAAGAGAATTGGTAGACACCTGGATGAGGAAGGATTTGTGCTAGGTCTGGGGCTTGACGGTGAAGAAGCCCGTACTGTGTCATCGTTGTCACTTCTTACAGCGAAGCCAATTGTTGTTGTTGTGAACGTTGATGAGGATCAGTATAAAGCAAGGAACTATGATGCCAGGGAGCAGATTGTCCAGATATGTGAGGCAAGAGGACTGGGATATGCAGAAGTAGCCGGGGAGTTTGAAGCAGAACTGCTTGATCTCTCTGAAGAGGAACAAGCATTGTTCATGGAAGATACGGGTATTGCTGAGAGCTGCTTCGATAGATTGCACGCCACATTGTACAAACATATTGGGATAATCACATTCTTTACCTTTAATGATGAAGAGGTCAGAGCGTGGCAGATCGAGGAAGGTACCACTGCAAAACAAGCTGCAGGAAAAATTCACACAGATCTGATGAATCATTTTATCAGAGCCGAAATCGTGTCCTCCGAGGATTTCCTCGAGTGTGGAAGTCTTCACAATGCACGCGAAAGGGGTCTTGTGAGAATTGTTGGAAAGGATGAGTTGATAAGAGATGGCGACATTGTTCGAATCAGAGCAAATGCTTGATAGTATTCCGATTTGTGATACTCATGCACATCTGTCCTTTCGCCATTTTGACAGTGACAGGCACGACATACTGAGAACAATCGAAAGAGGTGTGTTATCGTTTGTGGTTGAAGTCGGTATAGATTTGGACAATTCAAGGAAATGCATAGAATTGGCAGACTCGGAAGATCATGTCTATGCGACTGTGGGAGTTCATCCACATGATTCTGCGAAGGTCGCCACAGGGAAATACCTTGAAACAATGGAGGCGTTTGTTTCGTCTTCAAGAAAGGTTGTAGCGATCGGTGAGACAGGTCTTGACTATTATCGCGACTTGTCGCCCAGGAAAGTGCAGAAACAAGTGTTCATTGATCAGCTGAACCTGGCTTCGAAGATGAAGTTACCCGCGGTAGTTCACATAAGGGATGCCTATGATGATGCTCTTGAGGTTTTAAGGGATGAAGCACCAGGCACAAAGGTTGTTGTTCACTCATTTTCCGGTGATATGGAATGTGCAAAGAAAATCATAAACCTTGGTTTCTACGTTGGAATAGGTTGCCCGATAACTTACAAGCGAAATGACGAACTCAGGGAAGTTGTCAGAAGCATACCACTGGATCGTATCCTTCCGGAGACAGATTCGCCGTTCCTGCCGCCGCAAGAAATGCGTGGAAAACGGAACGACCCCGTAAATGTTCGCTATGTTTTCTCGATGATAAGCGATTTGAAAGGGATATCACTTGAGGAATGCTCAGGCATATTGCTGGAAAATGCTACGAGCTTCTTTGGGATTCGTCGGCGGGAGGCTTGACATGAGTAAGTTGGAGGAGTTCAGAAGTTACAGAGAGCGTATGAACAAGAGAATAAACGACATAGGCAGCCTGAATGTGAAGAGATTCTTTGCGCTCGATTCGGCTGTCTACAGAGATGGTTATCTTCCCAGAAAAACCAAGGAGATGCTCGGACTTGTCGCCTCGCTTGTCTTGAGATGTGATGATTGTGTGTCCTATCACATTGTCGCAGGGTTAGAGTCAGGAATAACCCGCGATGAGATAATGGAGTGCATGGAAGTGGCTTTGATAGTTGGTGGCTCGATAGTCATACCGCACATGCGTAGGGCAGTGGAGCTTATGGACGAGCTTTTCGAGGAGGGTACTGATGGGTAAGAAGCTTTTCCTTTTTGATGGTACAGCAATTTTGTACCGTGCGTACTATGCCATCGACGTCTCTCTCAGCAATTCAAGAGGTGAGCCCACAAATGCGATATTCGGTCTTGCTCGGATGCTTTCCAAATTCACCAGGGACTACATGAAGGATGGAGATCACGCAATCTTTGCCTTTGACCGAGAGGAACCGACCCACAGGCATGATATGTATGATCAGTATAAAGCGACACGAAAGCCGATGCCTGATGCACTGGTAAATCAGCTGAAGTATGTACCAGAGCTCGTTGAGGGTTTTGGGATAAGATTTCTCTCTATTCCTTCACTGGAGGCAGACGACATTATTGCCACAGCTTCAAAGCAGTTTCACGACAGTTTTGACAGGATAATTGTGGTCTCCGGAGATAAAGACTTATTACAACTTGTCGATGATAGGGTCAGAGTCCTGAGATTTGTAACAGGGCTGACAGACCTGGAAGAGTACGACCACAAGAGGGTAAACGAAAAGTATGGACTTCCTACAGAGAAGCTCTTTGATTTCTTCTCGTTGTCGGGAGATTCTTCAGATAATGTTCCCGGTGTTCCTGGTGTAGGACCAAAGACTGCATATAAACTGCTAAAACAATATGGATCGGTTGAAAACGTCTATGAGAACATTCGGGATCTTTCTCCGGGGCTCCGCAAAAAACTGATCGATGGCAAAAAATCCCTGGATATGTCCAGTGATCTTGTGAAGCTGGTTACGGACGCAGATCTTGAATTGGATATCGATGCAACAAAATACAGAGGTGTCCGTAAAGAATTACTGCGACGCCTGTTCATGGAGATGGAGTTCTCTTCACTCATGAAAGAAATGGATCTCTACGAGGATGAATCAGAGAGTGATTCTGAGCCCTCTCCACATCACCTGGTGAAATCAGATGAAGATCTGAAACGTCTCTTTGAAAAGCTGAGTAACACTTCAAAGATATCGTTTGATGTGGAGACTGATTCGCTGGACCCCATTCAGGCCAGGATTGTTGGGGTGTCTTTCTGCACCGGCCCTGATGAAAGCTATTATGTACCCTTGAATCATACGACTACGCACTGGCAGGCAAACGAAGAGCGGTTCTTGCGTGGGATCAAGGATATCCTCACAGCTCCGGGGAGCAAGCTGGTCGGTCAGAACCTGAAGTTTGATTACGCTGTACTCTGTAAACATGGAATTGTGCCAGTTGTGCCATTTTTCGATACAATGATTGCTGCGTATCTGCTCAATCCTGATTCGAAGAGATTCAGTCTCGACGAACTGGCTGCGAAATTCCTGGCGTACAAGACCACGAGTTTCAAAGAACTGATGGAAAAGAGTCAGCTCTCAGATGATTTCTCTAAGGTCCCTGTAGACGAAGCTGCAAGATATAGTTGTGAAGATGCGGTAGTTGCCGGGAAGCTCGAGGAGATCCTTTCGAAGAGACTATATGAAGCTGATCTTGAAAGAGTCTTTCACGACATAGAAATGAAGCTGATACCTGTCCTTGTATCTATTGAGCTGAATGGTGTCTACTTTGATGTGGAAAGACTGAAAACACTCTCAAGACAACTGGATAAAGAGCTGGATAGAACGCTTGAAGAGTTGTTTGAGAGAGCCGGTGACAGATTCAACCCGAATTCCCCTGCCCAGGTAGCCAGGGTGCTTTTCGATAGGCTAGGTCTGGAACCACCCAGGAAGACAAGACAGGGGTCCTATTCAACCAGCGCAGAAGTTCTTGAAGATCTGGTAGGTAAGCATCCGGCTGTTAAGAAACTTCTTGAATACAGAAAGCTGCAAAAGCTTAAATCAACCTATATAGATGCCTTACCGGGCCTGGTCAATCCTGTTAGTGGAAGAATACACACAAACTATCATCAGACAGGGACAGGTACGGGAAGACTGTCCAGCAGCAATCCGAATATGCAGAACCTTCCGATAAGAGAAAGAGAGGGTCAGGAAATCAGGAAGTGTATAGTTCCTGAAAAGAAAGGATGGAAGATTCTGAGTGCGGATTATTCACAGATCGAGTTAAGACTCCTTGCTGACTTCAGTGGCGATGAGCGGCTTATCGATGCGTTTGAGAGGAACGAGGATATTCACGCTCTCACTGCCTCTCAGTTATACGGTATATCGTTGGACAAGGTAAATGACGACATGCGAAGAATCGGCAAGATGGTCAATTTCTCCATAGTATACGGAATATCTGCTTACGGGCTCGCGAGAAGACTGAAGGAGAGTACTTCGAATGCTCAAAAGATGATAACCAATTATTTCTCAGCCTATCCGGGCGTTCGCTCTTTCATCATGAATACAATCAAGGAAGCCAAAGAGAAGGGGTTCGTGAGGACTCTCTTTGGCAGGCGCAGAGATGTTCCTCAATTCCGGACGGCAAACAGAAATGCGATTCAGGAGGGAGAGCGGATTGCCATAAACACACCACTGCAAGGCACAGCGGCAGACATCATAAAACTTGCGATGATAAAGATTCATGAGATAATCAAGTCAGAGAATATGGAGTCGATGATGACCATCCAGGTTCATGATGAACTGGTATTTGAAGCTCCAGAAAATGAGGTAGAGAAACTCACCAGTATTGTCAGGAGGGAAATGGAAGGAGTTGCCGAACTGAAAGTCCCTCTGGTGGTGGATGTCTCCATAGATGACTACTGGAGTTAACAATGATACGGTCATCTGACGTTAGTATCTGTAGAGAGGGTAGACTTGAAGGATAAGTGGATACGTCAGGTTGGTTATCTTGGTTTTGTTCTTCAGTTTGGTCTGATAACACTGTCCAATGTCTTTGCTGGTGGTTTTATCGGTTATCTTGTCGTAAGATATACATGTCTGGGGAAAGGTTGGATGATTCCTTTTCTCATGCTGGGAGTAATCTCCGGGTTGTTCAGTGGTGTGAAATACTTGTTGAAGGAAGCATCAAAAGATGAGAAACGTAACAAGAACAGCACTTAGGCAGACTTTTCTGGTTGTCACATTTGCAGTGGTCGAGTCATCGCTATTATGGTTTCTGAACCATAGTATTGCCACTGGTATTCTCGCCGGTTCAGGTGTATCACTACTGTGTTTTTGGCTTCTTGCACATGACATAGCGGCCTTTTCAGAGAGAAGAGTCAGAGTCGGATATATCCTTCGTTATCTCATCTATGCGCTTGTTCTGGCATCAGCAGGGCTTGTCAGCACAGTCTTCTTTATGGGATGCGTCATAGGAGTTTTCAACGGGAAACTCACAATAGTTCTCTTTGGGAGGTGGCTAGGTGAAACTCAATCTGACCCGCAATGAGAAGCTATTCCTCAGTGTTTTTGCGATAGTATACGCTGCTCTCATAATTTACGTTATTGTGACAGGGTATGAATACGCCCTTGAGGGCGTAGGGATCAGGTGGATCTATCAGCTGCCGTTCGGAGAAGGGCCTCTTTCCAGAATCAATCCTATGACTGTATTCATGACATGGGGTATCATGGCTCTCATAATCATCGTTGCACTGAATTTCCGGAAGTTTGAGTTGATGCCGGGAAAACGGCAGACGCTTATGGAGACTCTGCTTGGTTACATGCTTGAACTCACTGAAGATGCTGTGCCAAGAAAGAGATTCATAAAACCAACTTTTACTATCGCGTGCACACTCTTCATCTTCATACTTATATCCAACATTATCACCGCTTTTCCTGGATTGAACACAACTGTTACAGAAGACGGAGTGAAGCTAACCCTCTTTCAGGATACATGGTATTCACCAACTTCTGATCTAAATACTAATGCGACGTATGCAGTAATGGTGCTTTTCATAAGTCATGTATTTGCGATTAAGGCCAAAGGCCTTAGCACATGGATCAGATCGTTCTTTCAACCTCACTGGCTTATGCTGCCCATGAACATCATTTCGGAGATAGCAAAGCCGATATCGCATTCTCTGAGGCTCTTCGGGAATATCATGGGAGGTGGCCTGCTTGTTCTGATAATCAGTTATCTGATCAAGTACTTCGTGATGCCGCCGTTTCTTTGGGGCTTTTTCGGTCTCTTTATTGGTGCAATACAGGCGCTGGTGTTTTCAATGCTGGCAATCGCCTACATAGGATCTTTACTGGAATGATTGATATAGGGAGGGATAGTAATGGAAATGGCTGATGCTCTTGTGCAAATGGGAAAGTATATTGGGGCAGGTATTGCGATGGGAATAGGTGCTATAGGACCAGGTATCGGTCAAGGTAACATTGGTTCACGAGCAATGGAAGCGATGGCCAGGCAGCCCGAAATGGTAGGAACACTGACAACCAGAATGCTTCTGGCTATGGCAGTTGCGGAGTCGACAGGTCTATACTCTCTTGTAATAGCATTCATGATTCTCTTGGTTGCATGAGCGTTCCCGGGAGGGGGATTAGATGATTGAACTGAATCTGACTTCTCTGATACAGTTGATGAACTTCATCTTTCTCATGTTCGTGTTAAGGAAGATTCTTTACAGCAAGTTCTTCGATATCATTGATGAGAGGAAGAAGGCCGTTGAATCAGAGATTGCTGAAGCAGAGAAGATAAGGATTGACGCGGAAGAATATAGAAAGAAGCACAAAGAGGAGATTGAAAACGCGCGCATCAGGGCCGATCAGATTATTCGTCAAGCTGAAGAAAAGGCAGACGAGATCGTGAGCAAGGCAAGAGAAAACGCTGATTCTCAGGCGAACAGAATTCTGGAAGATGCCCAGGCTCAGATTGAACGGGAGAGGCAGGAAGCCGTTAAAGAGATTAGGACTGGCGTGGTTACTTCTGCCGTGGAACTGGTGGCACGTTTCCTTGGTAAGGAACTTGATGAGCAAGCGCGGAGACAGTACTTTCAGAGGATATCGAGACAGATGGATGATAAGCTGTGAGTAGCTCTAAAGGAAGGCTTTCCTACAAATATGCAAAAGCCCTTCTTGAATCTCTTGGAGATGTTGGGGTTGAAGAAGCATTTCTAGCTTTGGGGAATGTAAAAAGCTTACTCGATGACCCTGGTGCAAGGAGTTACCTCCTTGATCCGACAACTTCCAGGAAAGAAATCATTGAGGTGATCAACAGGCTTCTTGGAGAGCTGCCGGGGATTATCAGCGTTTTCCTGAAGCTGCTCGTTTCGAAAAGGCGTTTACATCTGGTTACTGACATCATGAGCTCACTGAAAGAGCTGGATCAGCTTTCCAGGAATCAGATTGATGTCTTCATAAGGACCTCTACGAAGCTTTCTGAAGAAGACGAAAAGGTGATTAGTGATTTTGTTGCAAAGCATACCAGAAAAGCGCCAGAACTCAAGATAACATTAGATGATTCTCTTATTGCAGGTGCTATTGTTAGCTTCGACGATTACACCCTGGATTTGAGTATAAGAGGGCGTCTCAAGCGAATTCAACGAAGCCTTGAAACGGCGGATAACTCCGCGGAGGTGATCCAGTGAAGATAAGCCCGTCAGAGATAACGAAAGTCATCAAGGCACAACTGAAGGAAACAGACAGAGAAATCGACTATTATGAATCCGGCAGGGTCATTCAAGTCGGAGATGGAATAGCAAGGGCATACGGAATGGGCGGTGTGATGGCGAACGAGCTAGTTCGTTTCGAGAACGACGCTCTTGGTCTTGCACTGAACCTTGAGGAAGACAATGTCGGCATTGTTGTTCTTGGAAAATATGCAGACATCAAGGAAGGAGACCAGGTCAGGAGAACTCGCAGGATTATCGAAGTGCCAGTTGGAGAGGAACTCCTGGGAAGAGTTGTCAATCCTGTTGGCATACCTCTGGATGGAAAGGGTCCTGTTAAGAGCGAAAGGTACAGACCTATTGAAACGAAAGCCCCGGGAGTGGTGTACAGAAAGCCGGTGAACACGCCTTTGCAAACTGGAATAAAGGCGGTTGATGCAATGGTGCCGATAGGCAGAGGTCAGAGAGAGCTGATCATCGGTGACCGTCAGACAGGGAAGAGTGCCCTGGCAGTTGATACGATAATAAACCAGAAGGGCAAAGGTGTTTACTGTATATACGTTGCTGTTGGTCAGAAGACAGCTGCTGTCGCGCGGGTGATTGACAGGCTAGAGGATTCTGGAGCCATGGATTATACAACTATTGTTTTCGCTTCTGCCAGCGATCCCGCTGCCCTGAGTTATCTGGCGCCTTATTCAGGAACAGCACTTGGCGAGTACTTCATGAACGAGGGAAAAGATGCTCTCTTGATCTACGATGATCTATCAAAACACGCTGCATCGTATAGAGAACTCTCGTTGCTTCTGAGAAGGCCACCTGGTCGTGAGGCTTACCCGGGTGACATCTTCTATCTTCACTCAAGACTCCTGGAACGAGCCGCGAGGCTTAATGATGACAGAGGCGGAGGTTCACTTACTGCACTGCCGGTGATAGAGACTCTTGCAAACGATGTGAGTGCTTATATTCCTACAAATGTGATATCGATCACGGACGGGCAGATCTACCTGGATCCAAACCTTTTCTATGCTGGTAACAGGCCAGCAATAAACGTTGGTCTGTCGGTTTCCAGGGTCGGGGGAGCGGCGCAGATCAAGGCAATGAAGAAGGTCGCAGGCAACCTTCGTATTGAACTTGCGCAGTACCGTGATCTGTTGTCTTTTGCACAGTTTGCAACCGAGCTTGACAAAGCAACCCGCGATCAGTTGACCAGAGGAGAAAAGCTGACTGAGCTTCTGAAACAGGACCAGTACTCTCCGATGTCCGTGGAAGAGCAGGTCGTTGTTCTTTATGCCGGAACCAAGGGCTATCTCGATGATATTCCGACAGAACGCATAAGGGAATACGAGTCTTTTCTTCTCTCCAAAGCACGGAAAGAACAGGAAGCTCTCCTGAGAGATATCGTCGAGAAAAAAGATCTGACACCTGAAATGGAGGATTCACTGAAGAACTTCGTCGAAAAGGTTACAGAGGAATTCAAGGACTAAAGGTGGTCTCATGAGTAAAGGCAAGCTCAGGCAGATCAAGAAAAGGATAGACTCTACCAGATCAACGATGCAGATCACTCGTGCCATGGAAATGGTGGCACGAGCAAAGATCAAGAAGATTGAGAGAACTCTTCAGTACGTCAGGATGACAGAAAAGGGTCTGAGAAGGGCCCTGACAATTGCCGCAAGAGAGATCAGTGAGCTTCCATACGAATACGGAGAAGGGGAAGTCCTTGTTGTTGTGACATCGGATATGGGACTCTGCGGTTCCTTCAACAGCGAGATTCTGAAGCACTCAGACAGAATCCTGGAGAAAGAAGACGTTCGTTCTATTGTCACAGTTGGGACCAAAGCAGAAGTACATTACAGACACAACGATAAAGTGAAAGAAGTTTTCAGCAAATTCTATGACGAACCAGATATTGAAGCGGCCGGAGTTATTGCAGACAGGCTGTTTGACCTGATGAAGAGAGAGAATGCTTCTGGTCTCAAATTTGTTTATTCGCGTTTCAAGAGTTCTCTTGCTCAGACCGCAGACACTATGAGAGTCTTTCCTGTAGATCTGAGTGATTCTGATAGTGATGTCTATGATTTCGAACCAGAAATTGAGATTCTATTTGAGGAACTTGTGACTTCATGGGTTATCAACTCTGTATTACTGGCAATGCATGAAACAAAGGTCGGGGAGCTTCACGCAAGGCAGAATGCAATGAGAAACGCGACAGAAAATGCTGAAAAGATGATAGAAAGGCTCACACTCGGTAAGAACAAATTGCGCCAGGCTACAATAACTCAGGAAATCATTGAAGTTGTAAATGGTGCGGAAGCCCTGAGAGGGGAGTAATTGGAGGTGCTGAAGTGACTGCGAAGACAGAGAAGAGATCACGAGAGAATTCTGTTGGAAATGATAAAGGAAAGATAATCGCGGTTTACGGGCCGGTAGTAGATGTTTCCTTCGAAGGAGGAAAGCTTCCGGACATCCTGAATGCTCTTGTGACTCACAACGATTCGCTGGGAAAAGACGTGATCCTTGAGGTGGCGCAAGTAATAGGTGACGATGCAGTCAGAACAATTGCGCTTGACTCAACGGAAGGTTTTGTTAGGGGTCAGGAAGTCACGGATACGGGCAGACAGATATCTGTACCCGTAGGTGAGAAGATACTCGGCAGGATCTTCAATCTTCTTGGAGAACCAGTCGATGATCTTGGAGAAGTCGAATTCGACGAGCGTTGGGATATTCATAGAGAACCCCCCAGTGTGACCGATCAGCAGACGGACATTGAAATCCTGGAGACAGGCATCAAGGTAATTGATCTCCTTGCTCCTTTCAATAAGGGTGGTAAGATTGGTTTCTTTGGAGGAGCTGGTGTTGGAAAGACAGTTCTGGTAATGGAGTTAATAAGGAATATTGCTATAGAACACAAAGGTCTTTCTGTCTTTGCCGGAGTTGGAGAGCGGACAAGAGAAGGAAATGATCTCTGGTTGGAAATGCAGGAATCCGGAGTCATTGATAATACAGCACTGGTCTTTGGTCAGATGAACGAACCACCTGGAGCCAGATTCAGGGTGGGGCTCTCAGCGATTACCATGGCCGAATATTTCCGGGACGTCCAGGGAAAGGATGTTCTTGTCTTCATAGACAATATCTACAGGTTTGTTCAGGCCGGGTCAGAAGTATCCGCTCTTCTGGGAAGAATGCCGTCAGCCGTGGGCTACCAACCAACGCTCGCAGGTGAAATGGGGAAGTTGCAGGAGCGAATAACGTCTACTAAAAAGGGTTCAATCACTTCTGTTCAGGCGATCTACGTTCCTGCAGATGATTTCACGGATCCTGCCCCCGCAACCACTTTCAGTCATCTTGATGCGACTATCAACCTTTCAAGACAGATTGCCGAGCAGGGACTGTATCCTGCCGTCGATCCGCTGGACTCAACTTCCAAAAACCTGGATCCTGAGGTGGTGGGAAAAGACCACTATCAGGTTGCAAGAGGTGTTCAGGAGGTTCTCCAGAGATATAAGGATCTCCAGGACATAATAGCAATTCTTGGTATGGAAGAGCTTTCCGAGGAAGACAAGACAATAGTGCATAGAGCGAGGAAGATCCAGAGGTTCTTGACACAACCAATGTTTGTGGCTGAGAGTTTTACAAGTGTGGAAGGAAGGTATGTGACCGTCAAAGATACCGTGAGAGGTTTCAAAGAGATTCTTGAAGGCAAGCACGATAGTCTTCCGGAGCAGGCATTCATGATGGTTGGCTCGATTGATGATGTGCATGAGAAAGCGAAGCACATGTCCGGTGATAGGTAATGCCCATAGAACTTGAGGTTCTTAGTCCCAGAGGAATTGCCTGGAAAGGAGTAGCAGAATTCGTTTCTTTCAGGACTGAGAAGGGAGCCATTGGTTTCTTACCTTCAAGGGCACCAGCCATAATGAAGCTTTCAGTGGATGTTGTGACGATAGTCAGTGACAAGGGAAAGAAGGTTCTTGCAGTTCATGGCGGTTTCATGATTAATACAAGGGAATATGCCCAGATAATCAGTGGATTTATCGAAAGGCCAGAAGATATTGATCTGAATGAAGCCAAAGAAGCTGCACGCAGGGCAGAGGAACTGATAAGAATGACTGAAGATGAAAGAGAGCGCGCCAGGCACTCTGCTGCTCTTCAGAAGAATCTGACACGTATAAGAGCCATTGAGGGGAGCAGCTCTTTAAGAGGGTAGTCAGAACTGTCGTTATTCTTTGTTGCTTGCAAGGCGTTTCTTAAAGGACCCGATCAGGTCTGTCTTCTTTTCGGTACCGTTCAGAAGTCTCTTGATATTGCTTCTGTGCCTGTATGCGGAGAGCGTTGCGATTGCCAGAGCCCACAATCCAAAATCCAATCCAACGATCAAAAAACCAAGAGCGGCCAGAGAGTACAGAGCGATTATCGAAGAAATCGAGACATACTTTGTGATCAGCACTAGAGGGAGCCATACTGCAAAAAAGATCGCCACAAAATACCCCTTAATGGCTGTGAAGGTTCCAACAGATGAGGAGACCGATTTCCCTCCTCGAAACAGAAGAAAAACAGAATAGCTGTGCCCCAGGCAGGCGAAAAACCCCATCATCATTGCCTGACCAGTAGTTATTCCAAAGACATATCTGGCAATCATTATCGGTATGAAAGACTTCAGACCATCCATGAGCATTGAAAGGGCTCCCCAGTAGCCGCCAAGCTCTCTCAGAACGTTTGTTCCGCCAACATTACCGCTTCCGACTCTCCTGATATCGATTCCCTTGAGCAACGGCAGAAGAAAACTGAACGGAATAGAACCACAAAGATATCCAACCAGAGCTATTAGCATCTATCTCTTCCTCCTCAATTTCAGAAAAATTGGGGCTCCATCCATAGGATCAATATTCTTCCTGATGGCTCTTCTGAAGCCGTTGAGAAAGGCTTCAGAAAACAGTTTTGGATCATTTACATGAAGCATGAACAAAGGGGGTCTATTAGACACCTGATTTGCATAGTAAGCTCTCGCTTTCCGGCCCCCCTTGCCTGGTGCAGGTGTGAACGCGGTGTACCTTTCCAGGAGCTCATTTATTGTGCTTGTGGGGATCCTGAGGTCAAGGTTTCTTGTGACCAGCAGTATCGAGTCTATAAGCTTGTCTATTCCCTTAGAAATGGTAGCAGCAGTGAAGATCACCGGGCTGTAGTCGATGAAGTATAGCTCGTCTCTGACTGTTCTTTCGAGGAGTTTGATTTGTGCTGCTGTAACAAGATCTGACTTGTTGAAGACAACAACTGTTCCCTTGCCGTTCTTTTCAGCAAGACCGGCGATCCTTTTGTCTTGTGCGCCAATTCCTTCCCTCGCGTCGATTACCAGGACCACTATCGTGCAACGCTCTATTGCATCGACACTCCTCATTACACTGTAGTACTCCACATTCTTGATTCCCACTTTTGTTTTGCGTCGCATCCCGGCGGTGTCAATGAATGTGAAAGATTTGCCGTCAAGCAGGATCGTTTCATCTATAGAGTCCCTGGTTGTGCCGGGGAGCTCTGTTACCAGGCTTCTCTTACTTCCAAGTATGGCATTGAAAAGTGAGGATTTACCAACATTGGGCCTTCCTGTGACAGCCACCCTGATTGTTTCCAGGTCAGTTTCTTCAGGGATGTCAAGGTTATGACCAGTCTCTTCAAGACGTGATATTATTCCATCCAGCAAAACGTCGATATTAAGGCCGTGCTCGGAAGAAAGGGGGATGGGTTCACCAAAACCGAGACTGTACAACTCTGGAGCCATAAGAGATTCAAATAGATGAAGCTGTTCAACCTTGTTAGCAACCAGCAAAACAGGTCGTTTTGACTTTCTGATTCGATCTGCTGCCGCCAGATCAGCCGGGGTCACGCCAGCTCTTGCGTCAACTACAAACAGAATCAAATCTGCTGCCTGAAGAGCCTCAATCGTGACGTTCCTCATCTGGTCTTCCATGATGTTTTCGGGTGACTCAAAGAGACCGCATGTATCTACTATGTTAAAATGCTTCTGTTGCCATTCAACCGTTCCGTGAACGAAGTCACGGGTAACACCTGGTTGGTTGTCAACTATTACTCTTCTTCCTCCAGAAAGACGATTGAAGAGCGTTGATTTACCAACGTTTGGTCTTCCTACGATAACAGCCGTAGCCACTAATTCTTCTCATCCTCCATCTGACGCTTGATCTTCTCACCAAGGCTCATTCGGGTCTCTTCAACATCGTTGAGCTCATTCATCACACGGCGTGCTTCTTCAATATCTCGATCCTTCAATAGCTGTCTTATAGAGACAACCATGTTTCTAGTGTCTTTTTCAGGATCGTAAACGAGCCTGATGACCTTGAAGTCCTGTTTCTGTCCAACCTGAACATGATCAGAAACATCTTCAACACGTTCTGTAGAGACCTGAGAAATAGGAAGAAAGGCTTCGACATTATAGTCGTCAACAAGAACAATCGCCCCAGCCTTGGTTATGCGGACTATCGTTCCCTTGACTTTGCTACCTACTCTGATCTTCTTGGAAACGGCAACCCAGGGATCTTCTGTGGTCTGCTTTATGCTCAATCGCATTCTTTTGTTCTCTTTGTCAATCGAGATGATCTTTGCCTGGACTGTCTCCCCTTCTTTGACCACATCTTCAACCCTGTCAACGAAGTTCCATGATATCTCTGATACCGGAACAAATCCAGACAAGACCTCAGTTATCTCTACTATTGCACCAGTGGGAAGGACTTTCGCTGCTTTTCCTTCAACAATGCTTCCAATCTTATAGTCTTCTTCAATTGTCTTCCACGGATCTCCTATAGCCTGACGATAACTGAGTGAAATCCGCTTGTTTTCGGCATCTGTATCCAGAATTTTCACTTCGATCCTGTCACCAGGACTGACAACTGACCGGAGGTCTTTCTTCACATTCCCCCAAAATACCTCTGATATATGAACAAGACCCTCTACCCCAGGCTCAAGCCAAACGAAAAAGCCAAATGGTTCAATAGACTTAACAGTTCCCTCAACAACAGCATCTGTCGGGTATTTTTCCTCGATTCTCAACCAGGGGTTTTCACTCATCTTTTTCAGACTCAAAGAGACCTTCTTCTTTTTCTTGTCCAAACCGATAACCTTTGCTGTAACTTTTTCTCCAACACTTATGACATCACTGATTCTTTGAGAGAAATCCCAACTGATTTCTGATGCGGGAATGAGTCCCGAAATATCTTCAGACAGGGTTACAAAAGCCCCGAAATTATGTATCGCTTCTACCGTTCCCTCGACAATCTGGTCAAGCTCAATATCTGAGAAGAACTCCTTGATCCTTTCTTCCTTGATCGCTTTCAGCGATACTACAACGTTGAGACCTCTCTTCTGTCTCTTGAAACGGATTACTTTGAAACGAAGGGTTCCTTCGGGATAAGGGTCTCCTTTCCTGATTCCTGAGTGAGAACCAGGAAGAAATGCATTGATAGTCTTCTCAAGCTTTACGTTGTACCCGGAGTTCACTTCGCCAACGATTTCTCCTTCGACGTAATCTCCATCGCGATAGGCCTTTTCTACGCGTTTCATAATGGTTACGTTATGAGCGCGTCGCTCAGAGACGACTACACGACCTTCTTCTTCATCGGTCTTGATAACATTGACAAATATCCTGTCTCCGACCTTGTATTCCCCTATTGGCCTAACAAGCTCATTCTCAGGCAGGAATCCGTCGAGCTTTCCATCCATTAGAACCATTATTCCATCAGGGTGTAGGGCAAATACTTCTGCCTCTTTCCTTGCGCCTCTTCCAGTAGGAGAGGGTCGAATCTGTTCAAAGACCTCTTCCATGCTCAGGTCGTCATCAAGTTTCCGAGCATTATCGTCCATATACTTACCTCCTTGCCACCTTTTCTATATTATCCAGTATTTTCTGGACCTGTTCGGTCGATGCAGATGTTCCACTGATCAAGCCCACAGTTTCAGGTAAAGTAAGATTTGAAAGATCTTGTGAATCCTCGACAAGGATAGCACAAGTCCCTGCGTTCTTCACGATGTTCACCAGCTTCATTGTGTTTGAGCTGTTGGGAGCCCCGACTACAATGACAAGATCCGCCTCGTGAGCAAGATGCCGAGCCGCACTCTCGCGCTCTTTGGTGAATCTACAGATCGTGTCGAAAACTTTGATACGTTTGCCGAGTTCCTTTTCGAGAAACGCTTGAGTCTGTCCGAATTTCTCAGTATCCGTTGTGGTTTGAGATATAAGCGCAACCTTCTTCTCATCTTTCTTGAGCTCACCGATTACTTGATCGAGGTCTTTCAGGTCCTCAACCAAGAAGTGTCTGTTAATTCTGCTAACCAGTGCTCTTATCTCAGGGTGCTGTTTTTTGCCCAGCACAACAACTATGTAGCCCTGTCTGTCCAGTCTCTCTGCCAGTTGGAATACAGAGCTAACAATAGGACAGGTAAAATCCAGTACTCTTGGGAACCTCTTCTTGAGTTCATTTTCCGATTCGAGATCAATCCCATGTGCCCTTATTAGTGCTACAGAGTCTTCTGTCAAAGGCTGAGGGAGCACGTTATCAGGATGCACTTTCAGTCCCATTTCCACGAGTTCTGAACAAATCAAATGATTGTGCACTATTTGCCCGGAGACCTGTACAGACTCGTATGTTTTGAGAGCCTCGCAAGTCCCTCGAACGGCATTCTCAACACCCTGACAGAAACCGATTTTCTCTGAGACGATTACTCTCACTCTGCTGAAACCCTTTCAACTATATCATCAACTATTTCATCTATTGACATATGCGTGGTATCAATATTAATTGCATCGGGAGCAGGTCTTAGAGGAGCCAGGTCTCTCGTGGAGTCGTTCAGGTCTCTTTGCTGAATCTCACGCATGATCTGAGCTTCTTCTGCTTCTTGCCCCATCAGCTTTAGTTGAGTTACTCTTCTGCGAGTTCTCTCTTCAGGTGAGGCAGTTAGGAATATCTTGATCTCCGCATCAGGGAGGATCACCGTCCCTATGTCTCTTCCTTCCATAACTACCCTACCATCTTTTGCAAGCTTTCGCTGTTCTTTCTTCATGTAGGCCCTCACTTCAGGAATCTGAGCGATCATCGAAGAGAGCCTGGAGATTTCTTCTGTTCTGATTCTCGAGTCTAAAGGATTGTTGTCAATTAGCAGCTCATTATTGCAGATGCTAAAGGATGTTTTATCCAGTATTTCTCTTCTTAAGGAGACTGTATCCGATGGATCGACATTCCTCATTTGGATTTTAAGTGCCAGGGCCCTGTACATTGCCCCGGTATCTATGTAGGAGAAACAGAGTTTCTCAGCGACTTTTCTGGCCACAGTAGACTTGCCAGAAGCGGCCGGTCCATCGATCGCTATTCTAATCCTCTTCATCCTTTACTCTCAAATGAAGCTCCTTCAGCTGATCAGGGCTTACTTCTGAAGGCGCCCCAGTCATAAGGTCTGAACCACTCGCGGTCTTCGGAAAAGCAATTACATCCCTGATAGAATCAGAACCTACAACAAGAGCCACCAAACGATCGAGACCTGGAGCAATTCCAGCATGAGGTGGCGGTCCGTACTTGAATGCTTCGAGCAGAAAACCGAATTTGCTCTGTGCTTCTTCGTTACTGAGACCCAGCATTTCAAAGACTTTGCGCTGGATATCCTGTCTGTGAATTCTCACAGAACCACTTGCCACCTCTACGCCATTTATAACGAGATCGTACGCTCTGGACCTGATCCTCAGAGGATCGTTCATGCCATACTTCTCAAGATCTTCAAGGTTTGGCATCGTAAAAGGGTGATGCTCTGCGACAACCCTCTGTGTTTCATGCTCCAGTGAGAACATCGGAAAATCCGTTACCCAGAGGAACTCAAAACCATCTGCAGAAAGAGATTCTTCGGATATTATCTTCTTCCGCAGTTCTCCGAGTGTCTTTGAGAGAATCGTTGTTGGTCCAACTGAAAAGAAGACGATGGATCCTTTTGAGATCGCGTTGTCTGCGATAAGCTTCTCTACCTGTTTAGAACAGTGCTTCATTATAGAAGACTTTACGCTACCATCATCTTCAATCTTTATCCACATCAGTCCACCCAACCCCAGCTTCTTTGCCGCTTCAGTATACTCCTCAAGTCTCTTTCTGGAGAAAGATCCAGCTAGACCGTCGGCAACGAAGCCTCGAATTGAGTATCCGTTATCAAGGGCATTTGCGATAACTGCGAAAGATGTTTCACGAAACCATGGAGCGAAATCAAACTGTTCCATGCCATATCTCGTATCTGGCTTGTCAGATCCGTAAGAAAGAAGGGCCTGTTCATGTGTGAGCCTTCTGAATGGAATACTCACTTCTGTGGCTGTTGTACATTCAAAAGCGTGTTTCATAAGTCCTTCAGCCAGGGAGAACACGTCTTCTTCATCCACGAAAGACATCTCGATATCTATCTGCGTATGCTCAGGTTGCCTATCTGCCCGCAGGTCTTCATCGCGGTAACATTTTGCAATCTGGAAGTATCTGTCAAAACCTGATACCATGAGCAGTTGCTTGAACAACTGCGGTGACTGCGGAAGTGCGTAGAAGCGGCCTGGTCGCAGTCTTGACGGAACAAGGAAGTCTCGGGCGCCTTCAGGGGTAGATTTCGTCAGAACAGGTGTTTCTATTTCAAGGAATCCTTGTGCATTCAGAAAATCCCTCACAGCGCTTGTGAAGAGATGTCTTGTTATCATTTTGTCCCTCATCACAGGTTTCCGCAGGTCAAGATATCTGTATTTCAGGCGAAGCTCCTCAGATGATTTATCATCGATATTTATATATATGGGAGGAACCTCAGAGGTGGAGAAAACCTCAAGCTCTTTCGCGAGGACTTCAACCATTCCGGTGCCCTGGTCACTTCTTTGAGCCTCTGGAGGTCTCTTCCTGACAGTTCCTGTAACGGCCACGCAGAATTCCGGGCCGAGTGAGCGCGCCCTGGAGAAAAGGTTCTCGTTCTGCGGATCAAAAACAACCTGAGTGAACCCGTAACGATCCCTGATCCTGGCAAACTCGATACCACCAAGATTTCTGATTGTATCGACCCATCCGCAGAGGGTTACCGTGGCTCCATCGTCTTTTTCCGTCAATTCACCACAGGTGTGGGTTCTCTTTGTCAATGGAAAACACCTCCTGATGGAGATATTACCATGCATACAAGATTCATGAGAAGTGATATGTGGTAAAATCATGACATGAAGCGACTACTGAGGGAGGTGCAGCAATGCGCGTGAAGTTTATTGTTATTGCGTTTCTTTTCGTTTTTGTCTTCTTTTCCACAGTCTCAGCCCAGGTTGACTACGCAGACGTGGCACGAACTCATTGGGCATACGATGCGATCATGAGACTGACGGATCTCGGAATACTGAGCGGTATCAGGGCGGCAGACGGAAGGTACTATTACCAGGGAACTGATCCGCTGAACAGGTATCAAGCGGCAGTTTTGATTGACAAACTCCTGAATTACGTTGATGAGACTTACATGGGTAGGGATCCTTCAGATTTACCTGTCTCTGATGACGCGTTGAGAGCACGGCTTCAGCAGCTTGAACTGGCGATGACGGACCGATCTGGCAATCTGGTACAGATGGCCAGTGTCTTGGAACGCGTTCGAAGTATTGAAAGCCAGATTGAGCGTATAGCTTATGAAGGTGTTCCGAATGGTAATTTTGCAACAGTAGACGATCTTGATGCGTTAAAACGGCAGGTTGTCGTTCTGGTTGACAGGATTTCCTACGCTTCAAGAGACGTGGATAATCTGAGTGAGAAGTTTGCAGCTCTTGACAAGGCTCTTGGAGACATCAACCAGAGTTTGAGCAGGCAGATCAATATTGTCGGGACGGATGTAACGGAGTTGCATCAGTCTGTAAGAGACATTGAAAGAAATCTAACCAGGGTAATGGAAAACTACGTTTCAAAGGATGTTCTGGCAGACTACATAACACGAAGTGACTTGAGTTCAACGCTGAGATTGTATGTGGGTGTCGGAGATTTGGAAGATCTTGAGAATAAGCTCTCCGCAGACCTTGCGAGGATCGAAGATACCACTAGCGATCTGAGTACACGACTGGCCAATACAAATAGAACGATTGCCAATATTGCAGCAGAAGTTGAGGCAAACAAGGCAGCCGTGGAAGAAGTCAAGGAAATTGGTCCAGAGCTTTCTGCAATGAAAAGCGATATATCAAGCCTGAGGTCGCAGCTCAATGATCTGACGAGAGCAAACGCTGCTTCCTTCTCTGTCCTGAGAGAGGGTATGGATGAGCTTAGCGACATGACAGGTCATAATGCAGAAAAGCTTGAAGAGCTCGATTCCTTGATTCAGTTACGCTTTGATACTACTTTCAACCTGGCATCGAAGAATGAGCAGGCTATTAGAGACGTGGCACTGAGAGTAGATGGTCTTGAGCGAGAAATCGCTGAGACACAAGATGCCCTTAAAGATTATGTTAAGGCAGATGAGCTCGAAGAGACCGAAGCGTTTGCTAACATGGCTGCACACATAGGTGAACTGAACAATGCCGTTACTGAAAAGGCAGATGCAGATGATCTTGCCAGAGTAAGGAGAACAGCGAACTGGGGAATTGGGATTGGGACCACCGGTCTACTTGTAGGTATTGGAGCAATAGTGTATCTCTTGATTGATGCAAACATATTCTAGAGAACCTGATTTTGTAGAAGACCCGGGGCTTCGGTCCCGGGTCTTTTGTTATAATGAGGAAGTAGACGCTGAGCTGGAGGTGCGATAATGATAGAGGCTAAGATTTCGAGCCTGTGTGATTACATTTCCGAAGAGGTTGAGATTAAGGGGTGGTTGGTAAGAGCAAGATCGAGTGGTAAGATCCACTTCCTTCAGCTGAGAGATGGCTCGGGGTTCGTTCAGGGGATTCTGGAACTCAACGAATCCAATCATGAGCTATTTGGGAAAGCAAAGAGGTTGAAAATGGAAACCAGCCTTGTTATCAGAGGAGTTGTCAAGGAAGATAAGCGTGCTCCTGGAGGAGTGGAGCTCAAAGTAACGGGGATGGACATTGTCCAGATCCCGGAAAAAGACTTCCCGATTAATAAGCCTGATCACGGAATCGATTATCTTATGGAGAATAGACACCTCTGGATAAGAACCAAGAGACAGGCCGACATACTCCGTGTGAGACATGAAGTGCTGAAGGCCGTAAGGGAATTCTACGATAAAGAAGGCTTTGTCCTCATAGATACCCCCATAATCACCGGTTCCATAGGGGAAAGTGCTGGTAACTGTTTCGAGATCGACTATTTTGATTATGGGAAGGCTTATCTTGCCCAAACCGGACAACTCTATCTGGAAGCTGCCTGTATGTCACTGGGTAATGTGTATAATCTTGGCCCCACATTCAGGGCCGAGAAGTCAAAGACACGTCGTCATCTCATAGAATTCTGGATGAACGAGGCTGAGATGGCTTATTACAGCCATGACGATAACATAAGACTACAGGAGAAGCTGGTTTCTTTCATAGTCAGTTCAGTTGTTGAAAGATGTTCTGAAGATCTTCTTTCACTTGGACGTGACATCACAAAACTCGCGAGAATCGAACCACCTTTCCCCAGAATTACCTATGAGGAGGCGTTGCGCTTCCTGAACAAGAAAGGTATTGAAATGTCATGGGGAGATGACCTTGGGGGAGACGAAGAGACTGTACTTGCTGAAGGTTTCGAGAAACCCCTTGTAGTGGAAAGATATCCTGCAAGTTCAAAAGCCTTTTATATGCAGCCTGATCCTGATGACGAAAGAGTTGTCCTGTGCAACGACATGCTTGCACCAGAGGGTTATGGAGAGATAATCGGAGCATCTGAAAGGATAAACGATCGCTGCACGTTGATCAGCAGAATAACCGACTTCGGCTTGAACCCGGAAGGCTACAAATGGTACATTGAGCTCAGGGAGTTTGGGACGGTTCAGCATAGCGGCTTTGGTATGGGGATTGAGAGGTTGGTTTCCTGGATCTGTGGCCTGGAGCATGTCAGAGAGGCCATACCTTTTGCCAGAACGCTTTACCGCATATACCCGTGAGGAGGTCACATGTCGTCAGATGAGAGGTTTCTAAGCCCGGTAGAACTGAGTGATGATAAAGGAATCATAAATCTCAGGCCACGTTCTCTGGATGAGTTTGTAGGGCAAGACAGAATAAAGAAGCGTCTGGATATCTCCATAAGGGCGGCTCGAGCAAGGGGCGAGGCTCTTGACCATATTCTCCTGTCCGGACCACCAGGATTGGGCAAGACAACTCTTGCGAATATTGTTTCCAGTGAGCTTGGGTCCAACATCCATACAACAAGTGGTCCCGTTATAGAGAAGCAAGGAGATCTTGCTGCCATTCTTACCAGTATTGAAAGATTTGATGTGCTATTTATTGATGAAATCCACCGTCTGAGCAAAACAGTAGAAGAGATCCTCTATTCTGCTATGGAAGACTTCCAGCTTGACATTCTTATTGGGAAAGGTCCTGGAGCAAGATCAATAAGAATAGACATAATGCCTTTCACCCTGGTTGGTGCAACAACCAGATCGGGCCTGATCGGGGCCCCTCTGAGAAACAGATTTGGCATGGTTCTTGAGATGGACTTCTACTCGGTAGAGGACTTGTCAAGGATTATCAGGCGATCTTCAAAACTGCTTGAAGTTTCTACGGACGATGATGCCTGTCAGATGCTCGCGGAGAGATCAAGAGGGACACCCAGAATTGCCAATAGGCTTCTGAAACGCACACGAGATCTTGCAACTGTCTGTGGTTCAGGCAGGATCACAGTTGAGACGGTAAGTGAGTCGATGAAGATGCTGGGAATCGATTCATATGGACTGGATTCAATGGATCGAAAGATTCTAGAAACGCTTACTGAGAATTACGGTGGGGGGCCAGCCGGTGTAAAGGCACTTGCAGCTTCTCTGGGGGTTGAAGCAGAGACAATCAGCGAGGTCTACGAACCATTTCTCCTTCAGGCAGGATTTCTTGTGAGGACGAGCAGAGGTAGAATGGCAACCGACAAGACATACGAATACCTGGGAATAGCCAGAAAGAGTTCAACGAGATCTCTCTGGTAGCCCGGTGGCGGGGTGAATAATTTGTTTGCTCTTTCTAACCTGATTTTCGCGTTAGCAGTAATCTTCAGAATAGTGGTTGAATTCGGGATTTTCTGTGTGATCTTTTCTGTTGTGCTCAGCCTTCTTAACCCTGGTAGCACTGGTTCTCTAAAGATTTTCATTGATGGGATTAGTGAGCTCTTTGTGAGACCTGTGAGAAGGGTGTTTCCTGCTCTAAGAAGAAGAGCAGTTGATTTTTCGCCACTTGTAACAATACTGATTCTGGTGTTCATTGACCTTTTTCTTATCTCAACGATCTTTGATATTGCCAGACTCCTGGGGTGAGGATTTGAAGGCTTTGCTCGTTGTGAATTACAGGCGTATAGACCAGGTCTTGCTGAAGATGATTACAGAAGAACTGGGACAAAGAGGAATAGACAGCCAGTTGTGTTCTGACGACAAACCTGACAGAAAGCCTGACGTTGATATCCTCATGACATTTGGAGGAGACGGAACTGTTCTTAGGGCTGTTAGAACTGCCATAGGTCAAGGTCTTCCAATTCTTAGTTTTCGCGCTGGCAGTGTGGGATTCCTTACTTCCTTTGACTTGGAGCACTTTGCTGAAGCACTTGATTTGCTTGTGAAGGACCGACTCATTGCTGACGAGCGAAGGTTGTTGGAGATTAAAATGGAAGGCAGCTCGTATTATGTGCTCAACGACTGCGTTATTGAGAGAGGCACACCGAGTAGAACGGTTTCGTTGCAGGTAGGAATCGAGGGATTTGATTCTTACCGTATTGCTGGTGACGGAGTTGTAGTGTCCACCAGCACGGGATCGACTGCCTATTCACTAGCTGCAGGAGGACCGGTCATTGATCCTGCCGCTTCTGTTTACTGCATAACGCCTGTTTCACCACATAATCCTTATGTGGGCTCCATGGTGGTATCTGGTGGGAAACTCTCCACCATTGAAGTTGTATCTGCTAAAGGCTATCCAGTGACTGCATATGCTGATGGGCTTTACACCAGAAAACTAAACTCAGGGGATGTTTTAACAGTCATACTTTCCGAGAAGAGGATCGTTCTTCTGAGAAAGGAACCGCTTGATTACGTTGAAGTCCTGAGAAGAAAACTCGCTTTTGGTGGGAGACTAAAGAATGGTTTCTGAAGTTGGCTTTCGATTGGTTGAAGAAACGAGACAGGAAGCTCTCAAAATGGCTCGACTGGTCCAGAGTATTTTCCATAAAACAGCATCTTCCCTGCTCGATCGTAACATTCATAGTGCGAGAGAGGCGATTTCTCTGGCTTCATCCGTAAGGCATCTTGAGAACGCGATAAACCGGCGTGCAACAGCGAGTCTGGGTGTACTTCGCTTGAAAGGGCAGAACCTGAGGTTTTTCTCTGCCGCGATGTCTATTACAAGGCTGCTCAGGCTTATATCTGAGAAGTCAGTAGAGTTATCTGAAAGATCCCTGGTTTTCGCAAGGCGGCCTCCCTTTGGTTTCCACGAGAATCTTCGGTATGCCCTGGGTACTGTAGACATCATGCTGAGAGAAGCTGTGGAAAACCTCATTGCGCCATCGATAGCAGATGCCGAAAGGGTTTGTAGAAAAGACTTAGAGCTGGACGAGAAGTTGGAAATGACTGAAAGAGAGATCATCGAGGCTATGAGTAGGACATCCGCACTCATCGAAAAAGGAATTACGCTTATCGCAGTGTTCAGAGATTTGAGATCCATTGCTCTTCTGTGTGGTGATCTTATGGAATTGTCAATGTTCATCCACACAGGGAGTGATTATCACTGTTTAGGACCGGACGGAGAATCATCATCTACTCAGAAGCATTAGTCGGGGGGGCACAAGCTAGTTGAGTATTCTAACAAAGTACGTGATCAAGCAGCTATTGGGTTCGTTCTTCATCGGCCTCGGCGGCTTTTTAATATTTGTTAGCCTTGAATTATTATATCAACTGTCAGACATAATCGTTCGGTACCGCGTCGGCATTGACAAGCTCTTTCTGCTCATCTTCTATAATCTGCCTTACTTCATCGTTCTGGGAATACCCGTGGGAGTTCTTTTGGCGATATTCTGGACACTTTCGCGTATGAGAACCGATAATGAACTGATGGCCATGCAGACCCATGGTATTTCGTTGAAGTCAATTGTTCTTCCTTTCGTACTTGTGGCACTTATACTCAGTGGCTGTGTCTACGTTTTGAACGACTATCTCGTTCCGGAAGCGAACAGAAAAGCTTCCGAAGCTCTTGCTAGATATGTCTACAGACGTCCTGAAGTGACCCTGAGAGAGAACGCTTTCATGGAAGACGGGATGGGCAGGTATTTATATATCAAGCGCGTGAATACTGAAACCGGTGTCTTGCAGGATGTGCTTCTGTATGAAATCGCTGACCGGGTGACAAGAGTTACCAGTGCAAGACGAGCCATAAGAGAAGGCAACGATTGGATCATGCAAGATGGAAGAATATACGAAGTTGACGACACGGGTTTTCTCAGGCTTGATATCTCTTTTGAAACACTTGAACTACAATTTGAGCATAGCATTGATGAGTATATCAGGACGACCAAATCTCCCAGAGAGATGACAAGTGCTGAGCTGAGAGAGAGAATAGAGTCTTTCAGAAGAATAGGGGTCAATACTGCTTCACTCGAGGTGTCTCTTCAGGAGAAGTACTCCCTGTCAATTGCACCGCTTGTGATTGTTCTTCTGGGTGTTCCTGTCTCCGTTCTTGTGAATCTGAAATCAAAGTCATGGTCAGTGATTCTGACTTTCGTTCTTGTGGTCATCTACCAGGGCTCAGGAGCCTGGCTCAGTGCACTCGGAAAAGAGTACAGAATAACGCCGTGGCTTGCGCCGTGGATTCCGAATATCGTGTTTACTGCGATTGGTATTCTGGCATACTTGATGATTGATACTAAAGTATCATACCGTCTGTCAGAAACACTCGTTCGTGTTTTCAGAATCTCTGTTATCTTACTCGTTGTAACTATTCCTGCTTTATTTGTTTTCTCCGCAGATGTCAAGGTGCAGGGTGGAAACGTTGCAGGTACAGCGCGAGAGATACTTCTGAGTGATGGGGTAAGCTTCAGCTATACGGCAAAAGAGTACTGGATTACAGTCGAGGCAGACAACGCCTCTGTGTTGATGAAGGATGGAGAACCTGCATCGATTTCCTTCTGGGGAAATGCGAAGCTCGCCATCGAGAATCACGTGATTGAAGCTGATCGATTGCTTATTGACCTGGAGCGTCTCTTCTTTGAGAGTCTTGAGGTGTACACATCGGCAGAGGTCCCGATTCCAACGGTCGAGGATGAAACAAAAAGAGAGGAAACTCTCTTTTTTGTTTACGGAAAACATCTTGAGGCTCCTATCGATGAAGATGCGACACTTGTGCTTTCAAAGGGTTACCTTACGACTTGCGATGTATCGAAAGATCCTCACTATGTTTTCAGAGTGTCTGAAACGGAAGTTGTCCCTGAAGAATACATTGTTGTGAAGAATCTAATAATGTACATAGGAAGAGTCCCGGTCTTTTATCTGCCGATTTATCGTTTCCCTCTCGATGATCCCGAAAGAAGACCCTTCAGTGTTGATTTCAGTTCCATTGGAGAGGCCAAGACGACTCTGACTCTGCGTTATCTTGACATAGACTGGCTTGTTCTGAAAGTGGTTTGGGAAAGGAATTGGGCTACCACAGAAGAAGACGTGGCAATTGGGGCTAGTATAGATACACGTCTTGGTGAGATTGATTCGCTGGGCTTTACCGGAGAGCGTATCCAGGGTGACGAATACATCATGGATTATGGTGGGTACCTCTTGTTGCGTCCCTCAACATCTTTAGGAAGGATTGAAGTCGGAGGAATGCATCTTCAAGGTGTTGCAGCTGAAGAGCTAAAGATACCTTTCACCACTTTCAGCTATGGTTTGAATACGAAACCGAAAACGCCAGCGTTACTGAGTGTATTTGATGTTAAAGACAGGCTCGAATCCGAATCAGTTTCTCATGCTCATCTGAGCTACAAGACACCTGCGGGGGCGAAACTGATTGCCGATTTCAGTGCACATTATGCTCATTTTGATGATGATTACCTTTGGACTGTCAATATGAGACAACTCAATTTACCGGCTAATATCTCTATCGAGACGGAGAGGTTTTCCCTCAGGTCAGAAAGATTTGCCTCAAATGCTCTGATTGGAAGACGCTATATTGAAAGCAGCGCTGCTTCAGGGATTCTATATGATCTACGGGCGAGCGCCTCATTACTGAGCACCAGGATAAGCTATGGAGCCTTTTCCTTCAGTATCTCTTCACTCTCCGTAGAGATTCTGGCAGATGCAGAGAGTATGGATGAGCTTCTCAAAGTGGATAGTATCGAAGATTTTCTGCTCAGCGCGAAGAACTACGAGCTGAAATTCATGGGTTTTCAGACCAGGGGAGACATAGAAAGCACGTTTGATGCTTCTCCTCGTCGTATCACAGTCGTTATGCCTTTTGACAAGAACAGGATAGGGAAAAATATGTTTGTTCTTTCAGCTTTTTCTGAAAGGTTGAAGATAGAGGGAAAATACGCTCTTGACTACGATTCTGATGTTGACTCTGATAGCGAGAAAGAGCTCTTCTGGATTGACCCGATCAAGGGAGCCTACCGGGGATGGCTCTCTGTTGATCTTGAAGCAGATTTTAGATTGCGTTACGATGGATCATGGACCTTCACTGCTGACAAACTGCAGATATACAAGGACATTGAAATCATCAAGACCCGGTTCTGGGATTTCTCATACACTTCTATTCTCACACCGAAGTACGAGATCGCACTTCTACTCTCTTCATCATCAGAAGAGTCAGAGATCACAAAGAGCTGGATTGGTGTTGTTTCAAAGAACAAGTTCTCTTTCAATCCTGGTGAATACCTTCAGACATCTATTGAATACAATCCTGAGATTGGCTATGACTTACTTGAAATGGGTCTCGATATCCGCCATCCAGGGAAGTACTCTTACTCTGCCAGGACTGGTCTGTTGAATGTTTCGTATGTTGTTGATCTTGACTATGAGGTGCTTTTTTCTGATCCCGGCTCAATGGAATGGCTCGGCGATGGAACCTTTAGCACTGATGGAAAGGCCGAGATTCTTTTTGTGGAGTTTGCGCATACATCAAAGACGGAGCTTAAAAAGAGAGCATTTGAGGAAGGCTGGGACACAAAAGAGTTCCTTCTCTCCCGCCCTTCTAAGACTGAAGCATCTGTATCTTTTTCCATGGGCTTCTTTTCTCACAAGAGTCAGTCAACATACGATTGGGTTGAGGGGGTCTGGGGGGACATAGTTAACACTGAGAGGCTGACTCTCCAGTTCGAAAGAATCGAATACAGTCTCGGTGTTGATTGGACCTACGATCCCGCTGATGACGCAGAAAGAGAACTCAAGAACATCTCCTTGACAACAGCGTTTTCATTTGAAGATTCATTTAAGATCTCCGCGAAGTTCAGCTACCCTTACAAGCGTGGAAACACAGAATACCTTGAACGATTCAGAATAGAAGTTGGCGAACTCCGCGTATGGAACTACTTCAAGTGGAAGAGTGCAACTATTGACTTCATGACTGATCAGAGGCTTATCGACAAAAGCCATGAGGCTTACACCAAGTACTTCAGCACGACTGACAAGGAAGCCAGGTTTGCACTATTTTCGGTAACCGACATGGAATTCGGCAGCATCTCTCTTGGAGCACTATATTTCGCTACAGAGCATATAAATGATGAGGGTTTTTCGCTTTCTCTTGGGATTAACAGACTGAGAATAGACGGTGTTCAGTATATTGGAGGCAGCACAGCTTCTGTTCGCGATCATGGCTTTTCGGTTGAGTATATCAGCCGTACGGACAGGACTGCTGTTATAATGAGTCTGAACGAACTGGGGCTTTCTCTACCGTTGGACGATGAGATACCTTTTGTGCTTCACAGAATGACTCTGAATATCGGTACTGCAGACAATGACAATTATCTGGAAATAGGGACATACTCAGGTCTGCTGGATGATCTGAATACGTCAATCAGTAAGGCCAGACCCCTTTTCTTTGATTTACACTGCATGGCACTTGAGTTCTTTGCCCGTATTCGTTTCGGCGAAGGAGTAACAATATCGAATGCTATCGAATCTGTAGGTTTCAAGTATTACATAAAGGCATTTCCTGATAGATACCTTACCATTGGGTTCTATAGAGGCGATCTGTTCTTCAGATTCAGATTTTGAGGTGTAGAGTTGGCTGATTATGCGAGAAGAAAGGAACTGATACAGGGGATTTCCAGAAAGATCAAAGAGTGTATCGACTGCCCCCTTCATTTGACAAGGTCGAACACTGTGCCCGGAGAAGGTTCTGCGGAAGCTCCCGTGATTTTCGTTGGAGAAGGACCCGGGGCAGACGAAGACGCATCAGGAAGGCCTTTTGTTGGAAAGGCTGGTTCGTTACTCACCAAAATACTGGATTCGGTTGGACTTTCGCGTGATGAGGTTTATATTACGAATATCGTGAAATGCAGACCCCCCAAGAACCGTGTTCCTACAGATAATGAGCAGAAAACATGTGCCAAATATCTTATGGCACAGATTGCAGTAATAAATCCAACAGTCATAGTCACACTTGGAGCAACGGCACTCTCGTTCTTCCTCAGAGACAATGGCGTGAAAATGACAGAGGCAAGAGGTCAGCTCTTCGACTGGAAAGCGAATGTGAAGATCTTCGCCATGTTTCATCCCAGCTACCTCCTTCGTTATCCGTCAAGAGAGCCGGGTTCTCCGAAGAGCAAGACCTGGGAAGACATACAGAAAGTCAGAAAGATGTATGACAGACTGATTCAGGGAGAAAAAATCTAGGCGGGAGGGTGATATTTGTGGCAGACAATATCCTGGTAACAGGAGGAGCTGGTTTCATTGGATCCCATGTTGTAGACAAACTCATAGAGCGCAATATGATGCCGATTGTAGTTGATGATCTGTCAAGCGGGAAGTTGGAGAACCTTGATCCAAAGGCACTCTTCTATCATCAGGACATTAACGATGAAGAAATGATGGAGCGAGTATTCAGAATACATAGGCCAAGGTATGTCTTTCATCTTGCTGCGCAGATTAGTGTATCAAAGTCAGTTAGAGAACCTCTGGATGATGCAATGATGAATATCATCGGTACTCTTAAGCTACTGGAGCTTGCCACAGCGAACGGGGCAGAGAAGTTCATTTTCTCGTCGACAGGGGGTGCAATCTACGGAGACGATGTTTCAACAGTTCCTACACCTGAGACAGAGCCAGCGAACCCCTGTTCTCCTTATGGTATTGCAAAGCTGTCTGTCGACCACTACCTGAGGTTTTACTCTGTGAGCCGGCATCTCACATGCATATCTCTGAGATATGGGAATGTTTATGGCCCCAGGCAGGATCCTGATGGAGAAGCTGGAGTTGTGGCGATTTTCGCAAAAGGAATGATCCAAAACGATACTGTAAGAGTCTTTGGTGATGGTGAAAATGTCAGGGATTACGTGTATGTTGAAGACGTTGCTGAAGCAAATGTGAACTGCGTCACCCATGAAGATAGCGACATCTTCAATATCGGCACAGGCATAGGAACGACGGTGAATAGACTATTCGAGACAATGGCAAAGGTCTCTGGTTATGACAGAAAACCAGTCTATGAAGAGCCAAGACCCGGAGATCTCAGAGTATCTATACTGAACAGCGAAAAAGCTCAGGAGAAACTGAAATGGAGACCAAAGGTATGTATTGAAGACGGTCTGGTGAAGACAATTGACTTTTTCAGAGAAGAATTGGACACCTCTGAGTGAGAGGTTAAGACCTGAGACTTTTGATGATATTGTTGGGCAGCCTCATCTAACGGGTGAGCGAGGGATTGTTCGAAAGGCTGTTGAATCAGCCAGACTCTTTTCAATGATCTTCTATGGACCTCCTGGAACAGGAAAGACAACTATTGGGAAAATAATCTCGGGTCTACTTTCCCCGGAGTACGAGGTTGTCTTCTTCAGTGCAAGTCTTCAAGGAACTGCAGACCTGAAGAAAATCTTCTCCAGGGCAGAGCAGCTGAAGAGACATGGAAGACAGCTGCTGCTCTTTGTTGACGAAATCCACAGGCTTAACAGGGCACAGCAAGATGTCTTTCTTCCCGTGGTGGAGAGTGGGACCATAGTATTGATCGGGGCAACCACCGAGAATCCCAGTTTCGAGATCAATCCCGCGCTACTTTCAAGGTGCAGACTTGTTATCTTCAGACAGCTCAACAGCAAGGATATTTTGCAACTGCTTGAGTCTGCCATGAAGAGAGACGCTACGCTTAAGGATATGGCTGTAGTAGTAGAGAAAACCGTGCTGGATGTTATCTCCGAGAACTCGGGCGGGGATGCAAGGATAGCACTGAATCTACTTGACACACTCTGCGAAAGTGCCTATGCAATGAATCGTCCTTTACTTGATTTGGAATTGATGAACGAATTATCCACACTGCCTACAGGACGCTATTCAAAGAAAGGTGAGGAGCACTATGACCTCGCTTCCGCTTTCATTAAGAGTATGAGAGGAAGCGACCCCGATGCGGCCCTCTACTATATGCACAGAATGCTCGAAAGCGGGGAGGATCCAAAGTTCCTTGCCAGAAGGATGGTCATTCTTGCTTCAGAGGACATAGGTCTGGCTGATCCCATGGCTTTGCTGGTGGCCGTGGCAGCTTTCGAGGCAGTAGAGAAGGTCGGGCTCCCGGAATGTGCACTCAGCCTTTCTGAAGCTGCGATTTATCTCTCAATTTCGCCAAAGAGCAATCGCGTATGCCTGGCCATGTCCGATGCAAAAGAGTCTGTCAGATCCACTTTAAATGAACCAGTTCCACTTCATCTAAGAAATCCTGTGACCGATGTGATGAAGAAGATGGATTATGGAAAGGGGTACGTTTATCCTCACAACACGGGGGGATTTTATGAGTGCTGCTATTTGCCGGACAGAATCAAGAGAAAAGTGTTCTACAGGCCCTCGGACATCGGAAAGGAGAAATTGGTCAAAGAAAGATTGAAGAGGCTTTGGAAGCAGCTTAAGAAGTATGACCAAAACGAATCTCCTCACTGAGGTGATTGTTATGGGATTCAGGGAAGATAGCTACTGCGGGCTTTTCTGTGGTGTATGCGACTTGCTTCTCTCTACGAGAGAAGGTTCTCTGGAAGATCCTGGCAAAAGGATCGAGATACTCACCCCAGGAGCCCTTCTGTGAAGGCTGCAAGAGTTCTAGCGTTAATGTTTTTTGTAAGAGATGATCGATCAGGCAATGCGCGCAAGAAAAGAAGTTGGAGTTCTGTTACATGTGTGCTGAGTATCCTTGCGAGATGCTGAAAGATTTTCGTAGCGATTCACATCCCCATCATTCGATTGTCTTTCACAATCTTGGTCTTATTTCCACTATGGGTACGGAGAAGTGGCTTGAACAGCAACGCATTCGATGGCAATGTTCAAGCTGTGGCAGACGCTTTTCGTGGTACGAGAAGGACTGCAAGGATTGTGGAACAAAACTGTTCAGTTGTATCTCCGAGGGAAAGACGCTAGATGAAAACGATTATGCATAGTCTATTGGCCAGAAATCGGAGAAATCATCCTGAACAATTTTACCTTGTCTCTTACCAGACAAAATGGCTTCACGTCTTCCTGACATCCATGTTAATCGCTGTCAGGTTCATCGGGGCAAGAGTGGTCAGTGAGTCTTTACCCACACCTATGAAATCTTCTCCAAACATCCTGAAGAACTGCGAACTGATACTCAGTTCAGGCAATCGTCCGACGAAGTGTTCGCCATCGAAGAGAATGGGGAACTGAACGGGCGAAGCAAAACTACCGTCGGAAGTGAAGTCACCTCCATCCGCTATAAAAGCAAATACCGCCTTTCTTCCTCCAAGTAATTCTCCTATAGTCTTCTCCGACTGGCTGATCCTGAAGGATGGCATATCAATGTTCGGGACAGAATCATAATCTCCGCCTGCTTCGCCGGTTAACGGAATTCCGAACATTGATGAAGCCTTCTTGTTTGTATAAGGTGATCTCAGCACACCATTCTCGATCAGCGGAAAGCGGAAGTCTTTGTTCACGGTTCCTTCCGTATCAAAGAATGTTCTGAATACTCCGTCTTCATTGTTACGTGTGGAGTAAAGAGTGAAGGAGTCGGCAAAGAGCTTTTCGCCAATTTTCCCTGACAGCAAAGATCCGCCAGAACCATAAAGCATACCATGAAGACTGTCGTAGAACTTCATTACATGAGAACTATCTGGTAGAAAGACAACCGGATATCTCCCGTCTTCAAAATCCCGTATTTCGTTCAGGTAAGCGTTGCAGATACTGTCAGTCAGCCTCAGAAACTCTTCTTTATCATACCTGACACCATTATAACCGGTGAAAGCATCCATGATGTTTGCTGACTTCTTGTGTTTTATGACGAGAAGTATCTCGATGAATGATGTGGTATCCACAAGCAGGGTATCACGGGTGTTGTTCAGAGTGACTGATCGCTCTGTCAGAATAATCTTGTTCCCAAAAGAAAAAACGGATTGCCTTTGCCTGAGTTCGCCAAGCAGTGCTTCCGCTTCAGAGATCAACTGCTCGGCAGAGCGAATATCCGAAGCGAGACTCCTCTGTTCTTGAATGCCCGTTGTCAATTCGTATGGATAAGGAATGCCAAGTTCGAGCGAGTCTCTTGCTCGACTCTCCAGTCTTTCTTCATTTGCTTCGCCCAACGTTCCTGCCACGCCAATCTTTCCTTCATTAACCATTCTTAATCCTGTTCGTCTGATTTTCTTTGATCGAATGGAGTCTATTCTTGTCTGAACTACGTTGAGACACGTCTGATTCACTTCAATGCTGTATGTTTCTTTGTCCATGATTGTCCCTCCTGACTACTGAACATTGAGGTTCTTGACACGCACGTAAGGCCCACCAAAACTTACGGGAAGAGGGGATTGTTCCATTTTGCCGCATCCTCCGAGTGCAAACGAAAGGATCTGCAGGTCGTCAGAGAGTCCATCGATCTCGTTTAGAGTCCGAAAAACGTTTCCTGTTATGACTGAAATCCTTACAGGATCAGTGATTTCTCCGTTCTTAATGATGTAGGCTCGCGCAGGTGCCATTGTGAACGTTGACATTCCAGAACCGTGGTTCAAAGTCTCCACAAAGATACCGTTTTCTATTTCAGCGACCAGTTCATCAAGCTTCCTTGTACCTGGTTTTATGTAGGTTGTACTCATTCTTACAATCGGCTCGTATTCGAAGTTTACTGCTCTAGCGTTACCTGTTGGTTCTTCTTCCAGCGAAGCTGCGGTGACGGCACTATGAAGTCTGCCAGAAAGCACGCCGTTACGGATGAGATAGGTTTCTTTTGCTTTCGTTCCCTCGTCATCATAAGGTACATATCCCACGGATTTGATGTTACCGTCGTCTACAATTGACAGAATATCGCTTCCAACCTTCTTTCCGAGATGCCATTCTTTCAGCATATGGGTGTCTCCAAGCATGAAGTCAGCCTCGCTCTTGTGACCAAAACTCTCATGCGCAAATATTCCTGCAGCTTCAGGAGACAGGATAACGGTGTATCTTCCAGGTTGTACATTCTCAGCACTCTTGAGAAAGGCGACAGACTTCTGAAAGCTTTCTGATATCCTGTCTTCAAGGCCTGCAAGATCTTGGTAATAATTGCTTGCCAGATCAAAGCGATCCCTGAAGCGTCTGTCTCCGTCCGAGAGTTCATATCCGATTCTGACTCCAGCGCGCTGGAAGTCAAAAACAAGATCAGCCCCGATACTTGAACAGAATCGCTTAACGACTCTCTGATCAATGTAAGAGCCGACCCAGTACCTTACGTATCCACTATCCGAGACAATCGGGAAGTAAGCAGAAACATCGTCGAATTTCTTCTTAGCAGGGAGCCTGGAGAGGTCATTGTCTCCGGTGAATTCGAGGTGCTCCTCGCGGTTGGACTCGAATTTCTTCACCATAGGGTGGTCTTCTGGATTGTCCATTGGATCACCCATAGATGCGAGACGATCAAGCTCGTCCTGGATTGAATCCACGTTTGTGGTTGAACTGAAGAACCAGCGCCTTCCATTGAAAACTCTTATAAATGCTGCCGTATATTCCTTGACTCTGAAGTCTTCGATTTGCCCAAGCGTTACCGTGATATTGGTCTGAAAAACATCTTCAATTCTTACATCTGAATAGAACCCTTCTGGAAAACGGTACATGGTTCACCTCCCGTAACAGTGTGGAGCTTGTAACAATATCACTATAGCATACGAGAACCGGGATGTATGATAACTCCGTGTCGAATTCAGTTGGATCGAATAGAGAGTGCGTGTTATCATTCAGTAATTGACCTATTAGGAGGTGTGTTATGAAGAGGACACTGGTTATCGCAATTTCCATTATTTTCTTCGTCTTTGTCGGATTTGGGTGGTTGATTGAGCTTGAACCCGGGACATGGGAGACGTATGAACTGAAAGGCAGGGTCAAGACACTCACGATCACTTTTGAGATCTTTGACGAGTCTGGTTCGCTTTTCGACGACTGGGATGATGATGACTTCTGGAGCGACTGGGACGATGAAGAAGACTGGGATTACTCGGGTCTTCCTGGGAAGATCGTTGTCACTTTCAACGAGTTTGGTAAGGTTATCTATGAAGGCTATTTTGACGAAGCCGGGAATCTCATGGAAGAGTATGAGTACGTTTTTGACAGAGACGGAGTTCTTACCAGTATTCCCCTTGATGAATCCCTGGGAGTGACCGAACTTGTCATTGATGAATACGGGAAGATTGAGAGGATAGCGTTTGACATTCCGGGCGAAGGTCTTTATCTGGTCACGATGAGATATGATACCAGGGGTAATCTTGTCGAACAGGTTATGGGTGGCGGAGAAGGTGAAGATTACTTTGAAATGTCAATGTCTGCCTCGTATAACAGTGAAGACCGAATGATCGAAGAACTGACGTATTTCTTTGGCGAACTCTGGTCTAGAATTGTATTTGAGTATGATGCTGCAGGGAAGAAGATTGCTGAACATGAGTATGTCTACTTCTGGGGTGATGAACCGGATCCGTTTACCACACGTTTTGAATACGATGAAAGGGGGAATCTCATCAGAGAACTTGAAGAGTCCCCTTACTATCCCGAGCCCGATGTAATTGAATATCACTACGATTATGATTCGGAAGGTAACATTCTACAAATGGTTGTTCTGGATTCCTGGGGGTCAGCCACGCTTTACGTATTCGAGCGTGATGGGCATGGTAACTACACAAAGAAAGCAACCTATTTCATTTACGACCTAGAAATGCTCGCTCAGCCAGACTTGTTGGATTACGCAGAGCTCTATGAAATAGAGTATAGAGAGATAGAATACTTCTGATCTATTTCCGAACAACGTTCTATCAATCAATTCGTGCGGGATTATCCAGCCGTTGAGTCGTATTAATAATTCTACGATACTCAAAAAAAAACACAGAGGCCCCATAATAGGAGGCCTCTGTGCCATTTAAGAAAACGCTAAACCTTCAATTTACCAGCAAAAAAGCAAGCAACTGAATGGTCACCATCAACTACTTCAAGTGGTGGTTCTTCCTTTGAACAGATGTCTTTTGCAATGGGACACCTTGGATGAAACCTGCATCCTGATGGAGGATTGATTGGGCTGGGTACATCTCCTTTCAAGATCATGCGCGTCTTCTTTCTCTCTGGATCAGGTATGGGAATAGCCGAAAGCAATGCCACAGTGTAGGGATGGAGAGGATTTGAGAACAAGCGCTTTCTGTCAGCCAATTCAGCGATTTTTCCAAGGTACATGACCGCTATCTTCTTGCTTATGTGTTTCACAACGCCCAGGTCGTGAGCGATGAACAGATAGGTCAAACCAAGGTCTCTTTGAAGACTGCTCAGCAGGTTCAGAATCTGAGCCTGAATTGAAACATCCAGGGCAGAAACTGCTTCGTCGCATACAACAAGTTTTGGGTTAAGAATTAGAGCCCTCGCAATTCCAATTCGCTGTCGCTGACCGCCACTGAATTCGTGGGGAAATCGACTCATATGGTCTTCAGAAAGCCCGACTTTCTTCATTGTCTCTGCAACGAGTTCCATGACCTTTTTACCACTTGCTATCTTATTTATGCGCGCACCTTCAGCAATGATGTTCTTCACCCGCATTCTTGGGTTCAGAGAAGAAAACGGGTCCTGGAATATTATCTGGGCATCTTTCCTGAAGCTCCTTCGTCTGGCATCTCTCGATGACAGGAGTCTGTCCATGAACTTATTTGGAGACCTGTCACACTCTTCAAAGAAGAACCTCGCCATCTTCTTATCAAACTCATCGTCGAGTGATGAGACAATAGCTTCAATGTCAGATGTTTCCTTTTCCAAAGAAGTGAAACGGTCGATATATGTCTTCTTCAAGTATGAACGTGCTTTGTGCCAGGGCATGAAAAGGTGAGTAGTATCCACGTCTTCTGCCACTATTCGTCCTGAGGTCGGTTCATGCAAGCGCAGTACGGTCATTCCCGCAGTAGTCTTGCCGCAACCTGACTCTCCAACAAGACCCAGTGTCTCACCTTCCTTAACTTCGAAAGAAACACCGTCAACAGCCCTGACCTGGTTTGCAACACGTTTGAAAACTCCGGCTCTTACAGGAAAATACTTTACCAGATTGTCTACTCTTAACAGCGTCTTCCCATTCTCTGTCATGCCGGCTCACCTGCCCTTGAAATCCTTATCTCATCAATCAGTTTGTCTATGTGCCAGCAAGCAGACTTGTGCCCCTCTTCGATCTCTTCCAGCGGCGGCTCATTCTTGGCACACTGTTCAGTGGCCAGGGGACAGCGAGTTCGGAATCTGCATCCATCAGGAAAACTAAGAGGGTCTGGAACAACACCAGGAATGTTGTACAACACTTCTTTGGTGACGTGAATGCTCGGAATTGCGTTCATCAATCCCCAGGTATATGGATGCCTGGGCGATTTGAAAAGAGTTTTCACATCTGCATATTCGACCACTTTGCCTGCGTACATTACAACCACACGCTGGGCGGTTTCTGCAATCACCCCAAGATCGTGAGTAATGAATACTATGGCCATTCCGAAGTCTTCCTGGAGTTTAATCATGAGCTCCAGTATCTGTGCCTGAATCGTTACGTCAAGAGCGGTAGTTGGTTCATCTGCAAAAAGCAGTTTTGGATTGCATGAAAGTGCCATAGCGATCATTGCGCGCTGCCGCATGCCGCCGGAGAGCTCATGAGGATATTGATCAACCCTCTTCTCGGGTTCTGGGATACCAACCTTTCTGAGCATGTCAATAGCCTGTTTTCGGGCTTCACTCTTTCCAACGTTTTGGTGAAGTAGAATGGCTTCCATTATCTGAAATCCTATTGTATATACAGGATTTAGTGAAGTCATGGGTTCCTGGAATATCATTGCCATATCGTTACCACGAATCTTCATCATCTTGTTCTCAGGAATACTCAGGATATCCTTATCTTCGAAAAGTATCTCTCCTCCAGCAATCCTGCCGTTCTTATCCAGAAGTCGCATCACTGTAAGAGACGTAACACTCTTGCCACACCCTGATTCACCGACTATTCCGAGTGTTTCACCAGGGTAGACCTCAAAGCTTACTCCATCAACAGCTTTTATCATGCCGTCTTCAGAGTGAAAATAAGTCTTCAGATCTTTGACTTGAAGTATTGGTTTATTCTTCATTATGTCACCTCAACCCCTCAGCCTTGGGTCGAATATGTCTCTGAGTGCGTCCCCCACCAAATTCCAGGCCAGAACAAACAGAACCATCGCAGTTCCTGGATAAACTATCGCAAACCACGAGCGGTCTAGTACCGTCATCCAGTCTCTAGCATAGCTCAGAATCGTTCCCCAGTCTGCGTAGCCAGGCTCTGCACCAACTCCAAGGAAACTTAACGCCGCAGCAGTTATGACCAGAGAACCCATTCTCATTGACACCTGAACAACAACAGGGAAAATCGTATTGGGCAGTAGGTGTTTCACGATTATCACCCAGCTGTTTTGTCCAAGTGCTTTTGCAGCAAGTACATACTGCTCTTCTTTTGCTTGAAGTATGTTGCCGCGAATCAGACGGGCTGTCGGCATCCAACCAAAAACAGTCAGGGCTATCATTACGTTATCCAGCCCCTTTCCCAGTATGACTGTCATAACCATTGCCGCAATCAAGAATGGTATCGACATAAACACGTCAGTAATTCTCATCAGTATCTCATCAACAATTCCACCGAAATATGCGGCTATCGATCCAATTACTAGCCCAATCAATGTTGAGATCGCAGAGACTATTATACCTATCCGGAATGCCGTTCTGGTTCCCCAAACTACCCCGTAGAAAACACTCCTTCCTCCGATCACTCCAAAAGGGTGTTCTGCGCTTGGAGGTTGAGGGGCAGCCCTCCACGATACTATTGGTATCTGGTAATTACTGCCGAACTCATTAACACCGGCTATCTGAGGGGCAAAGATTGCTACGATTACAAAGAATATCAAGAGACAGGTGCCAAGCACCGCTGTAGGGTTCGTCCAGTATTTCTTCATAGCCTTTCTGAAATCACTCTTTCTCTTCACGGCAACCCCCCCTACGATAGCCTTATACGAGGATCAATTAAAGCATAGCTTATGTCTATAATCAGGTTTGCCAGGACCAGTATGACTGAATAGAAGAGAGCCCCGCCAATGATTGCCCAGTAATCGAGCTGCATGACTGCTGTCGCGAGGAACCGACCAATACCTGTTCTGTTAAAGACAGTCTCGATTATAACAACTCCGCCAAGCAACGTAACAATCATGTGCCCTGCTACTGTAACAACAGGGATAAGTGCGTTTCTCTTGGCGTGGCGGTTGATCACTAATCTCTCTGGAACACCTTTTGCACGTGCAGTTCTGATGTAATCCTTGCTCAAGACATCTAGCATGCTTGACCTGGTAATTCTCAGAAGATACGCCCACCAGAGATATGCAAGAGTCATTATGGGCATTAGAAGATGTCTGAAAGCGTCGAAAAACACATCGAGTCGCCCGTTGAGCAACGCGTCTATAGTTGTCATCCCCGTGAAGGCTCTCCAGCCAGAAGCTGGATCACGAATCATAAGGTCAAAGGTTGTGCTAAGCATTCCTGGAGATAACCAGCCGAGTATGCCATAAAATAGCAGTAGTAGCAGAAGACCAAACACGAAGTCAGGGAGAGACCATCCTATGAGCGCAAATACGCGCAAGAAATGATCTGTGAACTTGTTGTGACGAACAGCAGATACCTTTCCCAACCATATACCAATGAAAATCACAGGAATGATTGCATACATGGCAAGCTCAATAGTGTGAGGTATTCTGCGGATAAGTGCCGCTGAAACCTCTTCTCTCCCAACGTGCGAATATCCCCAGTCACCCTTCAGAACGTTGCCCAGCCACCGCCAGTACATAACATACGCCGGCTGATCGAGCCCGTACTTCGCGACAATTCTTTCCCTTGCGTCAGGGGTTCGAAGAGCTTCGGGACTTCTCACATAGGCAGAAATCAGTCGATCAGGTCCAAGTGACCAGATCATGAGGAAAATTATCAACGTTACGCCTAGAAGGATCACAGGAAGCAAGAGCAATCTCCTGATTATAAAGGCAAGCATATATGCACTACCTCCTCAAGTTCCAGATAGTAATATTCTATACGAAAATGAAGAAAGAGGCCAGGAACCCTGGCCTCGAGAAATTACAGATCCAGTTACTATAAGAACTTTCTTATTCGCTCTTGGTGAGTTCGTAATAGTATGGCTGAGTTCTGGCTGGATGCGGATACCAACCATGTACCCAGTCTCTCATCACTTCATAATCAACTACTTGATAAGCCGGGAAACTGAGAGCGTTTTCAATTGCAATTTCCTGAATCTGCCTGTAGAGCTCTACGCGTTTATCAGTGTCAACTTCCTTCACAGCTGCGAATACGAGTGGATCAAGATTCTCTTGCGCAAACTTGGTGAAAGCGTCACCGTGATATGCACCGTAAGTTCCCACAGAGCTGTAGTATGTTCCTATGAAGTCATGTGGATCGGGGAAGTCAGAGAACCATCCAAGAGCGTAAGCAGGCATCTGTACATCCAGGTAAGTCTGAAGATAAGTTGCCCAGATAAGTCCCTGGACATCCACTATGAACTTCGGGTTTACTAACCTGAGGAAATGAGACATCAGCTCACAAATGGTTTGTCTCGCGGCATTTCCTGTGTTATAAAGCATGGTCATTCTGAATCCTTTTTCCCAGAGTTCTCCGCCCCACGCTTTCTGGAATTCCTCTCTAGCTTTGACGAGGTTGAATTCTATCAAAGGAAGAGTTTCATCGTAACCAAGGTAGCCTTTGGGAAGATTTGTTGGCACTCTCATTCCGAGACCATTCAGAACCTCGTCGATTACGATAGA
>DLVL01000075.1:55174-74734 GCA_003444085.1 Kosmotogaceae bacterium
TCAACCTTCACTCCTGGGATCTTGGATCTGCCATCTTCATCGACAAACTGATCCACGAATATCGCATCAGAGTAAATAAAATCAGCGTCGCCTGCTTCGAGCATGGCTTTCCTGGTAGAGAACTCCTCAATCGTCCATCTTATGACATTCTTTATCGGTGCGGGTTCCCTCCAGTAGTCTTCAAACCTCTCCAGGATGGTCTTCTGTTCGGCTCTATCCCATTCTACCAGTTTGTAGGGGCCTGTTCCAGAAACAGCGGTATGCAAGGGCGATTCTTCTGCGCTTATGTCGTGCCATTTCCACCAGCCGTCAGGATTGCCATCCCATGCCCCGTTAGCGATTGAATACTGGGAGTCAAGAATTGAGCTCCATGTGCCGTAATGTGCAAGGAGCCACATGAACGGACCATAAGGTTCTGCGAGGGTGAAGATTACGTTGTTTCCTTCAACCTCAACTATCGGGTCAATAACTTCGTTGTAGAACCCAATAAGCAGATCTCTTGCCTCGGGTGAAGTGGGATTACGGTCAGGACCAACCGCCTCGGAGTAAGGAATGCCCGAATAAGCTTCAAACCATGCTTGCAAGGAGGAAAACTCAGCCCCAGTGAAAGCCTCTATCAACATCTTTATTGGGCCACCACTTCTGTCAAATAGTAGGGCTCTTTCAAAGCTGTATTCTACATCTGCCGGTGTCAGAGTATTTCCAGAGTGAAACTTAACTCCCTCTCGAATAGGAAAGACAAAAGTCCTTCCACCATCTCTGATCAGACCATTCTCGTATGTCGGAACTTCTGTTGAAAGCATAGGAGCAAAACTCTCCAGAGAGTCTCCTTCGTACATGATCAGATTCTCATATACGTTGAAGAGCACGTTACTGCTTGCTGTGTCGTATGCATAGTGAGGATCGAGTGTCTCCGGATCAGCTATCCCGAGATAGATGAATGTGTCGGGATTCTTGACTTCGGCAAAAGATACAAAAGCCATCACCAGTACTAGAAGTACTAGGAGTTTCTTCACAATTACACCTCCTGAAATAAGTATTCGATATAATTGATTATATACGATAAATGCAAGAAATCAAAACATGAGTGCCTAAAATAGATCTTCGCGCAATGGGTCAGGCCAGCTCATAGCAGTTGTTCTCTCATTTGGCAAAGGTTATCTGCTCGATCGCGATTATATTTATCACAGGTTCTTCATATGGGTGAGCAGTTAGAACCGCTTTATGGACCTCGCCAACGTCCTCTTGATTGCACCGAGTCTCAATCTTCACTTCTTGTGCTTCAGATAGCTTCCCAGGAGTTCCTGAATATGGAGAAGAGTTCTCAAGTGGCTTCCAGAAACCTTTTACATGGGTGATTGAAAAGCAGTGTTCGTAATTCCCAATTCTTCCTGCTCCGGCTTTCGCCATTGCGTTCATGATTTTATGCGCATAATCTTCTGGGGCGAAGACCTCTATCTTGAATACTCGTCTGTGCCTGATCACTGTTTCACCTCTATATCGATTTTACAGTAATTGTCTGTCTTTTCGTTGGCCGGTGAACAAGCTAGTAAACCCCCTTGTCGAAAGCAATAGTTGGATCGATACGAGAGGTGAGAAAATGTTAATAGTGGAAAGGATTACGGAACTCGTTGAAGAGTTGTTTATCGAAGTAGAGCAATTCGATGCGGAGGATTTACTGGATGAGCTTTCTTCAGATGAAACGGCAGAGATCGAGCTTTCGAGGCAAAACGTTGTTGAGGGGATTGACGCTCTTTCAGAAACCATGGAGAGGTTGTCTGAGATTGCGAAGCTTATTGATGAGATGAAGGAAGATCTGGAACGTGTAGTTTTGCGAAAGCTCCATCCTGGACAGAAACGATTCGATGATGAGGAGTAACATTGCACCTTGTGCGCAAGCTTGATCAACAACACGTCCGTGCAATGATGACGTGTTAAGCTATTAGAGGAAGGGTTTATCTGTACATTAATATGAGTTCGCCGGCAAACCCGAGACAAGCTCTTCCAAATGATCATCAGAAGCAATTCTAAAGAGTCGTCGGTTTGTGGTGATTACGAGAAATACTTATTATTTGGCTGGGTCACACAACTAAGGAGGTGGGCGTTCTTGAAGTCAAACAAGGAGAAAGTCGTGAAGATCTCTGTGATAGGCGAGGTTTCACATCCCCTGAAGAGATCGGCATTTAGACTTGATGGTGAAGGTGTTCCTCATTCTTTTCCAGGAACCGGAGGGATCACGTACAATTTCACTCTGGGAGACGATGCTTTTCGACTTGCCGGCGATCACGTTGAACCAGACGTGTCGACCAAGAACCCCGACAAGGAGAAGAACATTGCATACGTCAGCTACTCGTGTCTTGGAAATGAAGCCGTTGTCGTTTCTGGTGATGCCAAGGGCTCCAAAGGACATGTGATTGGCAAGCACGGAGGCATAGATCATATTATGATTCATTTCGACGAAGAGACCAAGCATAAGCTGGTTATCGGGGATAAGATACAGATCAAAGGCTGGGGTCAGGGACTCGTCATTGAGGGCTTTGCAGGGCTAAAAGTGTACAACATCGATCCAGATCTTCTTGACAAGCTCCCGGTATCGATCAAGGATGGTTCTGTAGTCTTTCCCGTTGTTACCAGTATCCCTGGTTATCTTATGGGATCTGGAGTTGGTTCAGGAAATCCGACCGGGACTGATTACGACATAATAACACATGACAGAAGCCTGATAAACCGCCTGGAAATAGATAAGTTGCGAATCGGAGATTTCGTAGCAATTGAGAATCATAACAACAGTTACGGGATCGGTGGTTATAAAGAAGGGGCGATTTCTATTGGTGTGGTAGCTCACTCTGACTGTATCTCAACCGGTCATGGTCCAGGAATCGTCGTCATAATGACAAGCCCAGACGACATCATAAAGACTGAAATCAGCAAAGAAATGAATCTGCAACACTTCCTTGGATAGTATACGCGACATATTATTCAGTGGAATTTCCGACAAGTTCGAAGAGCTGTTCATTGTGTGATTTGGAGGTAATATAAAGTCCTTTCTTGCGATGATGTAAGATGTATACAGGAACAGGATATATCGAAAAGGGAGGTAATAGAATGAGTGCTTACCATGAACCCGTAGAGGAACTGAGTGCTAAAGCTCGGGATATCACGAGAGTCCTTAACAGTCTGAAAGAGGAAATTGAAGCTGTTGATTGGTACAATCAACGCGCAGAGGCTGCATCAGATGCCGAAGCGAAAGCTATTATCGAGCATAATCGAGATGAAGAGATCGAACATGCAGTCATGCTGCTGGAATGGTTGAGAAGGAACATGGATGGGTGGGACGAAGAAATGAGAACCTATCTCTTCACAGAGAGTCCCATTACCGAAATGGAACAGTCCGAGGATTCAAATGGTTCTTCGAAAAAAACTTCGGGTGATCTGAATATCCGAGGTCTTAGAGAATAGAGGGAGGTATGAACATGGATTTTCTGAAGAGAGATCGTGCGCCGATAACCAGCAGTGCCTGGGAAGAGATAGATGATAGAGCCGTAGAGATTCTTAAAGCCCAACTCTATGCTCGAAGATTTGTTGATATTGAGGGTCCGTTTGGATGGAGTTACTCGAGCCATTCGCTGGGGAAGTTGCATGTTTTCGAAGACAAGAAAGATGATCCTCGATGGGGAATAAGGCAGGTTCTGCCAATGATTGAAACGAGAATTCCGTTTGAACTCGGTATATGGCTTCTTGATGATATCGAACGTGGTGACAAGACTCCAGATCTAGAGCCCCTGGAAAACGCAGTAAAGAAGGCTGCAGAGTTTGAAGACAGTGTTGTGTTCAATGGTCTTGAGCAAGCAAAGGTAACAGGAGTACTCAGCGAGGCGTCAAAAAGTGCAGTTAGTGTATCTTTCGAAGACCTGGGTTCATTCTTTTCCGGGTTGTCCAGGGCGACCACGGTCTTCAGCTCAGAAGGAGTGGAAGGACCTTATGCACTGATTGTGAATTCTGAGATCTGGGCAAAAATGCATGCCAAAAAGACAGGTGGCCAGCCTCTGGGTAACCATATATCAAGCATAATCGGTGGTCCTGTCATCAAAACAGGCAGAATTGATGAGGGATTTCTTGTTTCGATGAGAGGTGGAGATTTTTCCCTGATTCTCGGCCAGGACTTCTCAATCGGATATGAGTCTCATACTGCAGAGTCTGTGAGACTATTCATTGCGGAGAGTTTCACGTTTCAGATCGTCAGCCCTGAAGCACTGGTTGGACTAAAAGGGTAGTAGTTGTATTTCTGACCATTTAGCGGGTGGGGAACATTCAGTGCCACCCGCTTTTTGTTTCTGAAAGAAGTTTTCTGCAGGGAGCAAAGCTTTGGCCTTACGATGTGTGATAATTGGTGATAGATTGTACAGTTGATGAGGGGTAAATCATGACTTCCGATGTTTTGATCAGCGTGAGGGAACTCAAGAGATATTACGGTGCGACCAAAGCTGTCGACAACGTAAGTTTTGATGTCTTTTGTGGCGAGATACTCGCTATTCTTGGGCCAAACGGTGCTGGAAAGACTACAACGGTAGAGATAATGGAAGGGTTGAGGACTCATGATAATGGAACTGTGCAGTTCTTCGACGAGAAACTGAAGCCAGGAGACACGAGGGTCAAAGAAGTAATCGGGGTTCAGCTTCAGACAACAAGCTTCATGGACCATCTCACAGTAAGAGAGACTATAGAGCTCTTTGGTGGTCTTTACAAGAATCGAGTACCTGCTGACGAGGTATTGAACATCGTCTCACTCGAGGAAAAAGCGAAAACATACACAAAGCATCTTTCCGGTGGTCAGAAACAGCGTCTGGCAATTGCTACTGCATTGGTGAATGATCCTCAAATAATCTTCCTTGACGAGCCAACCACAGGTCTCGATCCTCAGGCCAGGCGAATGCTATGGGGAACTATTGAAGACCTTAGAAGAACTGACAAGACGATCATTCTTACAACCCATTACATGGAAGAAGCAGAAAGATTGGCTGACAGAATACTGATATTTGATCAAGGCAGGATCGTAGCCTCTGGAACTCTTGATCAACTCGTTGCTCTTGCGGGGGCAGATAATGTAGTTGAGTTCACCACGAAGAATCGGAATCAGGAGGATTCTCTTGATTTGACGGGTTTTCCAGGCCTTGAGAAGCTGGGAGAGGATTCCTATGCCGTTACGACACAGAGAGTTGAAGAAACGCTCGCAAAGCTCTTCAAGCTTGAAGGCGCTCAGCACTTTGAAATCGAGAACATAGTGATAAGAAAACCCAACCTTGAAGATGTCTTTCTGACGGTGACCGGTCATTCACTGAGAGATTAAGGTGTGGACATGAAAAGGATATTCCGGCTTACAGGGAAACTCTTCAAGAACGAATTCAGGCAGTTTGACACGATATTCTGGAGTCTTCTCTTTCCTCTGATACTCTTTTTCATTCTTAATGCGATTTTCGGTGGGATGAATGCTCAAGGTTTCTCCCTGCCGGTGGGCGTGGTGAAGGAAGATAGGGTATCTGGAGCAATTGATAGTATTCTTGACGAGGTTTCTGGTCCTGCTGGACCTTTCAGCATCACTCATTATGAGAGCAGAGACGATGCTCTGGAGAATCTTAAGCAGGGGAAAGAAGAACTGGTAATTTTTGTTCCAAAAGGTGCTTCTACTAAAATGATGGCTGCTATGACCATTAAGGCTGTAGACATAGGGGCTGTTCAACTTGAAATATACCAGATCTCCGGGAAGCAATCGTCTGAAATGGCTGCGGACATAATGGAACAGATAATCAACGCTGTTAATCTTGAAATTGGAAAGATGCAGGATGAGGACTACAGGGCTTTCAACATCTCAACCAAAGGTCTCAGCACCGAAGAAGGGACCGGTTATAATTACTCCGTATACATCTTCCCGGGTGTTACACTTATGCTCATTCTTGCAGTTGCTCTGTTCAATACACCATTGAGCCTGGTTTTTTTCAGGACGAACGGGACAAACAAGAAACTATACACCACTCCAATAAGACCACTCGAGTACTTCGCTTCAATGTTTACTAACTGGCTTATAACAATGGTTTTGGGTTTCATTCTACTCCTGGTGGTTGCTTCATTGTTCTATGAAGTTGGGCCGGAGATAATGAACATGAAGTTCTTTCTCTCGGTCTTGTTCTCAATGATCGTTCTTCTGGCATTTGGGATGATGGTTTCATCTTTTGCAACCAAACTTTCAACAGCAACCGTTTTCGGACAGGTGTCAATGCAGGTTCTAATGTTCCTTGGGGGGCTGTATTTTCCTGTATTCACCTTGCCATGGGGAGTCAGGTGGTTCATTTATGTGCTACCAACGACACATCTTGTCGAGCTGCAGAGAAGGTTCATCGGTCAATCTGTTAGCCCAATCCCATTCTATGCTCTGATTGTTGTGCCGCTTGCTTGGTTGACCTTTTCAGCAACCGTATTCGCCATAAACTTCAAGAGGGTGATGGGCTATGAGTGATTTCCGTGTGTTTGTCTCTCTTGTCAAGAGTTTTGTCAGAGAATCACTGCGAAACAAGGTTGAGCTATTCTTCACTATCTTTTTCCCGCTGGTCTTTCTTGTGATCTTTGGGCTCTTTTTTGGCGGTGAAGCCGGATTCACCCTTAATCCAGAAAGAGTAGGAATGTTAATCGAAACAGACCGTTTTGTTGGTCTTTATAAACAGCTGGAATCAAAAGATATATGGGATCTGATTCTTTTCGAAGATTCCGACAGTATGGCTGAAGCAGTCAGGGAAAATGCCATCCTTGTCGGAGTATCAGTGAGTGAAGACGAGCTATTGTTTTTCTTCCCTGAAGGTGATCCTGGCAGAATAAGCCGCGCAGAGATGACGAGAGCTTCGTTAGTAGCGGCTATTGAAGAGACAGTGAATGACGTCAGAAGAGTGGTTGACATAGAGAGAAAACCAGTTGCAGCTGGAATTTATGCTGCTTCTGGTATAGATTACATAATTTCGGGTGTTGTGGCAATATCGATTCTGTCTGCAGGAATGTTTGCAGTTATTACGGTCTTCGGCAGATACAGGAAAACCGGGGTCTTGAGACGCATCAAAGTGACGCCGGTGAATCCCACGGTTTTCATTCTGGGTAGTACTGCTGTAAGGTTTCTAATGGGTTTTCTGGCGGTGTTCATCCTCGTCTTCTTTGCCAGAGTAATGTTTGGCGTGGGTTTACACATGAACTGGGGGGTCTTCGTACTGTCGATTATTGTATCAATAATGGGGATGATGGCTCTCGGGATGCTTCTTGTGCTGGTTTTCAGGGAACCGGAATCTGCTTCAAACGCTGCAAGCATCCTTATGATGCTCATGATGTTCCTCTCAGGAGTGTATTTTCCCGTGATATTCCTTCCGGGTTGGATGCAAGTTCTTGCAAACTTTCTGCCGGTCACCTATGTAGCCAAACTGGTCAGGTTTTCTGCTGGAATTGAGGCAATGAGCATTACTTCCTTATTGGCAATTAGTGCAACATTCATTGCTGCAGGTTTTGTTGCCCTGGGCGTGGTCGGAAGAGGTCTTCTGCGCGCGGAGTAACAGGTAAGTGATCAATGATCTCTTCATTTCTTTCTGAAGTTCTGGATAATGAATCGGTTATTGAAGGTTAGAGGAGGTGTTGGTTTTGGAACATGCTGTCAAGATAGCCGATCAGGTCTACTGGATTGGAGTTAACGATTATGACACTGCGTTGTTTGAAGCTCTTTGGCCTCTTCCGATGGGTATATCATATAACGCCTATATCATTGTTGACGAAAGAGTTGCACTTGTGGACACAGTGAAGGGTTGCTACTTCTCTCAGTATCTTGACAAGATCAAGAGTGTTCTGCCGGAAGGAAGAAAAGTCGATTACCTGGTAGTGAATCACATGGAGCCAGATCATTCAGGAGCAATCAAAGCTCTGAGAGAGGCATTCCCGGATATGAAGATTGTAGGTAATGCGAAGACTGCTGAGTTCCTGGAAGACTACTATGGACTGGTTGACAATGTGGTTGTGGTGGGTGACGGAGAAAGCCTTGATCTTGGGATACACAAGCTAGATTTTTATCTTATCCCCATGGTTCATTGGCCTGAGACAATGGTTACCCTTGATACAGAAACGGGTGTTCTTTTCTCTTCAGATGCTTTCGGAGGTTTTGGGGCTCTTAACGGAGGGATTTTTGACGATGAGGTGGATACGCGTTACTATGAAGACGAAGTATTGAGGTACTTCTCAAATATTGTTGGGCGCTACAGTTCCATGGTTCTCAGAGCCATTGAGAAGTTGAAGAAGAAGAGTCATGCAGTTATCGCTCCTTCACACGGTCCAATCTGGAGGACAAACCCATCACACATCGTTGATCTTTACGAAAGCTGGAGCAGCCATCAGACCGAGAACGGAGTTGTTATCGTGTACGGGTCAATGTACGGGAATACACAAAGAATGATGGAATCTGTTTCCAGAGGGCTGGTTGAAAGTGGTGTGAAGAGACTCAGGGTTCATAATGCTTCTAATTCTCATGTCTCATTCATAATACGTGACATCTGGCGATTCAAGGGTGTTGTTCTTGGTAGTTGTACTTATAACGCGGAGTTGTTCCCACCCATGAAACAGGTCCTTGACGCCCTCAAAAACAGGATGATAAGTGGAAGAGTGTTTGGACTCTTTGGTTCATATACCTGGAGTGGCGGGGCACTCAAGGAATTGCAGGAATTTGCTGCCAGCTGCAACTGGAAAAGTATTGATCCTGTCATTGAGGCAAAAGGAGCTCCGTCAGAGAGCGATCTGGAGAAATGTCGCGAACTGGGCAGGAATCTGGCAGAGGAGCTAGCACAGTGAACATTCGTTCTCATGAGGTGATTGCATGAGGGTTTTTGCATTCTGCATCCTATCGGGATTTACATTATATCTGTTTATCCACACTGCTCTTGTAGCCTTTTTTGAAGCGCACTTCGTTGGTGGGGTGATTATTTCTCTGATGGTCGCAGGCATCGTCTGTTCACTCTTTGTTGAAGCCAGGAGACTCAGAACCAGCAAGATCAGTTATAGTAAATACTCGAAACAGATTCTCGCATTTGCGTCAGTTGTATCTGGAGGTATTCTGACTTATCTTATCAGCGCATTTCTTGAAGTGGGCCCCGTTGTTGCTGCCGGACTGATCGGGATCCTGGGTGCATTGTTTGTGAAAGATCTCGAAATTCCAGTGTATTGCGGTGCTTTTGTCGGGATGGTGTGTTGTACGCTCTTTTCGGTTCAGATGACTATAGCAGCGTCCATAATAGCAGGGCTGTTGTTTGTTGTGAGTGAAGGTGTTCTTGAAGGTTTTGGTGGTAGGCTGGGGACAATTGCATTCATAGGAACCACAATCACGGTCCTCTCCTCACCTGCTGTATTTGTTCCTGACGACTTACTACAGAGAGAACTGCTGTTAACAGCAGTATTGTATTCGGCTGTTGCCGCCGGATTAACGTTCTGTTTGAGTGTGAAGAAGGGGCATGGTCCGGTCATGGCATCAGGATCCATAGGTCTTGCTGGCGGAATAGCTTTACCGGCCATTCATGAGGCTCACGGGACAACGTTCGCAGCTGTGGTTATCTGTGCCTCTTTTGTTGGAATGTCATCATACAAAAGACTCAAAAGTTCCCTACACTCGGCTCTTGCGGGAACGGTTGCCGGACTGGTCTTTTGTTTCAGTACACATATTGCAACCGGTTCAGGAGGGAAGCTTGGAACTATAGCATTCGGTGCTGTCCTTGGTCTCTACGGGATCGAAAGGATACTCCGTCGTTTCATTGTGAGAGAGTGAAGGAGGGCGTATACTGGTCAGGTAAATGAACCACATTCGGTAACGGTCGGGGACCGTTCTTTCAAGGGGGAGTTTGGTTTGTGGAAAGAGTTCAAGAAATTCATATCACGTGGAAATGTTATTGATCTTGCCGTTGCCGTAATCATTGGAACCGCTTTTGGAAGGATTATCTCGTCATTTGTGAAGGATGTGCTGATGCCGCCGATAGGGATGCTTCTTGGAGGCGCAGACTTCACGAATCTGTTTGTGAGCTTGGATGGACTTCACTATGAGAGTATTGCAGAAGCAGAGGCAGCAGGTGCTGCAACACTGAACTATGGGCTATTCATTAACACCGTCATTGATTTTCTCATAGTTGCTCTTGTGATATTCATAATCATCAGGCAGATTGCTAAAACCCAGGAACGCCGGAAACCAGCCGCGGCTCCTGCAGCTCCAACAACAAAAGCATGTGACTTCTGTTTCACTGAGATTCCTATCAAGGCTACCAGATGTCCAAACTGCACATCGGAGCTTTCTGTCAAGAAGTAATTCAATAAGGCCGAGAAGTCCTCCTCGGCCTTATTGTTTCGATTAACCTTGCACCTTTTCTTTACGGAATTGATGTTTGCTACCTGATTTCTGAAACAGCTTTTTCGAGTCTATTAAATGCCTCCTGGAGTCTGACTCTTGGGCAGGCGATATTCATTCTCTGGAAGTTCTCGCCACCTGGTCCAAAAGAAGCTCCGTCATTTAACGCTAGACGAGCCTTCTTGACCATGAATTCTCCGATTTTGCTGTAATCTACAGAGAGACCACTGCAGTCGAGCCAAACCAGGTAGGTGGATTCAGGACGAATAGCAACTACTTCTGGAATCTTAGTGCTCAAGTAATGGTTGAGAAACTCAAAGTTCCCTGCAACATAGTTCATCATCTGATCTACCCATTCATCTCCACTGCTATATGCTGTTTCTGTAGCAGCTAATCCGAAAATGTTGATAGATCGAAGAGACAGAGAGTTGAGAACCGAATAGAATCTACGCCTCAACAACTCGTTGGAGATAACAGTAATAGATGTATGAAGGCCTGCGAGATTGAATGTCTTGCTCGGAGCTAGCAATGTTACGGTGTTCTCCGAAAGGGCATTCGAGAGTGAAGCAATTGGAAAATGCTTTAGTCCCGGAAAAGCCAGATCATGATGAATCTCGTCAGAAAGAATGATGACATTTCGCTCAATACAGATTCTGCCTAATTCCAGCAATTCATCGCTGCTCCATAACCTTCCCACCGGGTTGTGTGGCGAGCACAGCAGAAGCATCGAAGTGTTTCTATCGATCTTGTTTTTCAGATCATCAAAGTCTATTCGATATCTTCCGTCTTCATAGATCAACTTGTTGACGACAACCTGTCTCCCACAGTCAGAAATCACATTAAAGAAGGGTGGATATACCGGTGCCTGAACGATTATCTTGTCTCCAGGCAGAGTAAAGGCATTTATAGAGAGTGCGATTGACGGTACGACCCCCGGGCAGAATAACACCCACTCGCGAGAAACGGTCCATGAGTGCCTTCGAGACAACCAATCCGAAACCGCTTCGTAAGACGTGTCAGGTATTGCGGTGTAGCCGAATGCAGGATGCGCAGCTCTTTCCAGTATTGCCTGTTGTATCTCCTGAGCGACGGGAAAATCCATGTCGGCTACCCACATGGGTAAAAGATCTTTGCCGCCGAAGATCTTGTCGCAATGATCCCACTTGTAAGAATGTGTTCCCCTTCTATCAAAGGGTGCATCGAAGTCGTAGATAATCGAAGATCACCCTGTCCTGTTTTGTGAATCTTCCCTCTTTTCAGAAGGCTTAGCAGACTTTGACTGATCAGGGTCCTTCTTTGAGATTCTTCCTTCCCAGTATGCGATCAACCAGGATAGAGCCAGTAACTGGATTGCAAGCTCAGGTAGGCCCGCGAAATGATATTTAAGAGGAATCTGAGTTAGGACCATGCCTTCAATAGTGCCAACTCCCGCAACAGAAGCTCCGATACCTGAAAGGACGAAGAGCAAGAACCATAATCGTGCCCACCCAAATCTGGTAGAAAGCAGGGCCTTCTTGACAGGTAGCAATGCTATGGCCAGTATGAAGCCGCGCAGAAACTGGAAGAACACCGAGGCAATGATCCACGGAGAATCTGAAGGACGCATAAGATTGCGCATTTCTTCAGCAGCGAAATCACCGCTGTATCCAATTATCAGTGTAAACAGAATCCGGAAAATCAAGTACGTGATTACGTGAATAAGTGTAAACCTTCCGACAAAGCTTGATATAAACCTTACCCAGCGACTTGTTTTCATTTCAGTCAAGATTATTCCCTCCCTGATTACTGGCGAAAATTATCATGTTGAACGCGATAAGTGGGAAAGCGCCATTACGGTCTTTCACACTACTATCATCCTGGTTACCTGAGAACACTCCTGAAAAAGTCTGCCGAGACTTCTTCGAGAGAGTGTTGCGAAGAGTCGAAAGCGATCTCTTTCAGATAGTTGTAGAAGTCAAGATCATAGTAGTAAACACGCTTGTGATCAACATTTGTGTAGTACCTTTCGCGCAAGAGCTTTGCAAAACCCTCGACAAGGTTCTCTTCACAGAATGCCCACCAGGAGTACACGGTATTAAGACTCGGTTGATTGTACCAGTGAAGTGCAAAGCCCCAGTTTTCTTTAGAAAGATCGAAAAATAATTGGTCGAATTCCTTAGAATCTATGAACTTCCTGTAGAGGTCATGAGTGAACTCATGGAAAGGCGTGTGGTAAAGAAGATCAAAACTGTCAACATTCCTTTGAATTGTTGAAATCATTAGATCTCCATGATTGAAGGACCATGCACCCGCTGCCTGCAAAGAGTAGTACAGCACAACAGACTTCTCTCCAAGGCCTAGACCACTCTGTTCCTCCATAAACCTTATGATATTCTCTCTCTTCAATGCCTCTGCAGTCATTTCTTCTGCAAGAGGTATGAACTGCCTGACGTTTTTCTCAAAATAGGCTGCGAAGTAGTTGTCATAGAATTCAGGGAACAAGAGAGCTATAGAACTCTTTGTATCATCATCGAAATCTGCTTCGCTTGAAGTCAAGAGGTCTACAATTTCTTCAATTGTAGCGTCGTCTGCGAGTTTCGTCGTAAGGTTCATGAGTTTCCAGGGGTTGGTGATCTCGAATAGATCAGCCAGTGCATCCTGTGAGTCTGAGTTGAGGTCTTCGTATGTCTCTATTAGCCACGCATAGTGACCAGCATAACCATCTACAGGGACAGCATACACCGAAGCTATCTGATCCGGGACTAGCATATTCGCTCGGTATATCTCATAGAGGGTTTCTATAAGAGAATACTTGAGTACGGGAGCCCTTACAGAGATGTACTCCGGGATGGCTTCTTCCATAGGGTTCTCGATTAACACGACAGTCGAACAGGAGACCATAAGTATCAGCGCAGCCAGCAGAAACCCTGCAAGTATTCTCATGTTATCCCCTTTCTTCCATACTGAGATTTTCACTCATAGACCATTATAAACCAAATCCTTGCCAGATAATAAAGAACGAGTAGATTTAATACGGAGTCTATATTGCATGGTATACTATCCGCAAATTGAGCAAGGGGTGAGACCGTGTTTGAAGGGAAACTGACAAGACTTAGAGAGTATCACAAAGAAGACGTTCCGTTAGCCTGGAAGTACGTCAATGATCCTGAAGTCAAAAGAAATCTCACACCAGGTGTGCCTTTTCCAATACGGTTGGAAGACGAAGAGAAATGGTATGATCAGCAAGAAGCAGGTAAAGACACCTTCAACTTTGCCATCGAGAGAAGAGAAGACAGTACATATCTCGGCGGTTGTGGAATAAACGAGGTTGATTGGAAGAATCGCTGTGTAGTAGTCGGGATATTTCTTGCCAGAGAGTTTTGGGACAAGGGTTATGGAACCGATGCCATGAAAACGCTCCTCAGATTCATCTTTGAACAGATGAATATCCATCGCGTTGAACTGAGAACCTATTCATTCAATCCAAGAGCACAGAGATCCTACGAAAAGTGCGGATTCAAGAAAGAAGCAACACTTAGACAAAGGGTGTTTCGCGATGGACAATACCATGATGAAATAGTAATGGCGATTCTTCACAATGAATGGATTGCACTGAACGACTAGTTCATCAAGACTTTGTTTTCCTTCTCAGTGCTAAATTTACTATTTATAGAAGCTTCAATGATTATTACCTATTTCGTGCTCGATTTCTCATATGACCTTAGTCCCAGATGCGTTTGATTATCCGGGGGGAGAGAACTACTGGCAAGAGAGCTGTTAAGGAGAGATAGGTGTGCAGTTCGCGAAAGACATAGGTTTCAAATCGTGGATTGGCATTGCAGCGATTGAACTTGAAGCCATGGAGCAGATAAAAAATGTCTGCAGTATCCCGAATGTCTTCAAATGGGTAGCGATCATGCCTGATGTTCATCCAGGATTTGGGATGCCAATTGGTGGCGTGGTGGCCTTCAAAGACAAGGTGATTCCAAATGCTGTAGGTGTTGATATCGGGTGTGGCGTCTTGATGGTAAAAACAGATATCAATGCATCCGAGGCAAAGGACAACATGCAAAGATTTCTGAGCGGTGCACTAGAAGAAATACCGGTCGGATTTGGAAAGAGGAGAAGATCTGCAGCTTCTTCAATCTGGGAAGAGGTTCCCGAAGACCCGGTGATTCAGAAGGAGCGAGAGAACGCTACGTTGCAGCTCGGAACCCTTGGAGGCGGCAATCATTTCATAGAACTCCAGAAAACGACTGATGAACACGTTGCTTTGATGGTACATAGTGGCTCAAGGCACCTTGGTAAGGCGATTGCCGACTATTACAATAGAATGGCCAGAACTTATCTGAAAGGGAGAAAGATTGATCATCCTCCTGGACTGGCGTGGTTGCCACTGGATAGCAGGCAAGCAAGCAACTACTGCGAAGCAATGAACTTCTGTCTGCGATATGCATCTGAAAACAGGAGAATCATCACTGATATACTCCTTAAGCTTATGGAAAGGCACTTCGGAGCGTTCAGTATACTTGAGAGACTTGAAACTATCCACAACTATGCAAATCTTGAGACACACTACAAAGAAGAGGTAATGGTTCATAGAAAAGGCGCAGTACGTGCTTCAGGAAAGGTCATAATCCCGGGATCCATGGGAACACACTCATATGTGGGTCTGGGCTTAGAAAACCCTAAGAGCTTCAAATCATGCTCGCATGGAGCCGGAAGAGTTATGGGAAGAAAGCAGGCAAGGGAGAGCATTAATTATGACAAAGTAATGCACGAACTATCACGATCAGGAATCAGCATTGTCTCGCCTGATCGAAAGTCAATTGTTGAGGAAGCAAGGGAGACTTACAAGAATATCGAAGAAGTAATGGTTCTGCAAAAGGACCTTGTAAAACCACTCGAGAAACTGGTTCCTCTTGGCGTTATAAAGGGATGATTAGGGAAAGCTTCTAGCCAGAACAACTTGAACAGTTGCTGGAGGTACATCCACTGCAGGCGGATTCAGACCCCTGCCCCCTTTTCACGGAGACTCTTGAAACCTGCTTTAAGAGCTCTCCTCCACAACTACAACACCTAGGTACTCTGTCTGTGAATTTCATCAAAATCTCTTCTTCAGAACCACACTGCCTGCAAACAAACCTGTATATCGGCATCTGATCACCTGTAAGATTATACATCTGTTGTGATATTTCGACCAATACTCCCCTGGTCAAATCAGCCAGAACCTGCAATATCAACCTCTGAGACCATCACAGATGGAGTAATGGTCGTTCTTGGCATCGGTAATGAGAAAATCCTATCACTTCCCACTGCTTCCACACTTCTAAATATAGTCAAGATATCTGATGCAATGGTTATCTGTTCAACACTTCTCGTCTTCTTACCATCTTCTATCAGAAACCCCTGTGCTCCCAGAGAGAACTCTCCAGACATGGGTTTTGCCCCAGAATGCAAGCCTTCAACAGAGGTTATAAGTATACCGGATCCTGTGCGCTCGATGAGTTCCTCAAGAGAGTGCTCACCAGGTTCAACCGAAATGTTTATCGGAGCAATCTGAGTCTGCCCCTTGTAACCATTCTTCAACGCATTTCCGGTTGGCTCTACTCCATCTTTCTTTGCAGTTTTGAGATCATAGAGCAGTGATTTCTGAATCCCTTTATCGATCAGTGCTTTACGTTTGGTTGGGACTCCCTGATCATCAAAAGGTCTACTGCTGAGGCTTTCAATCAGGTGAGGTTCATCGTATATAGACAGCAGCTCTGAAGCGATCCTGTCTTCACTTGAGCGGCTGATTGGTGAAAGTCCCCTCTGAACCATCTCAGCGGAAAACATCGTAGGGATGAATGTTGCGAGCAGTGAACCGAAAACATCGTTTCTAAGGATTATGTTGTATTTCCCACTCTTCACTGATTTGGCTCCGAGCTTCTGTGAAGACTCTGAAGCAGCACGCCTTGCAGTCTTGTTGTGTTCAAGTCGATCAGGTTCTCTTGCGAGGTCGTAAGCAAAACCAGTCTTGTGTTGCTTGCCGTCAGAAGCAACTGTAATAACTACTAAGTAACCGCCATCTTTCCTGTGATAGTTCTCAAGTCCCTGAGAATTACAGATAGTCGTTTCATCTACAAAGAAACCAAACCCGCTTTCAGGGACAAGAACAATGCGAGGATCTGCTTCATGAGCAGTTTTCTCCATTTCCAGGACAGTGTCGACAGCCCAACTGACGGGTAACTCCTCGTAGCGCCCGCTGTAATACGATGAATCATCCTGAATCCTGGTGCCCGAATGCAGAGTTTCAATGTAATCTGAGTCATTTAGCTGCATGTTTGAGATTGCTTTATCTACAAGCATTTCAACATGCAGGTCGTCGATGATCTCTGTAAAAGCAAAGCCGGCTTTCCCTTTCCTCACCGTCTTGAGGCTGAGCCCGGCCGAAATCGAGTCACTGCTTTTCTCTATTTTTCCTTTGTGAGCACTTATCGTAAAGCTTCTTGAACTCCTGAAGAAAATCTCACTCATTTCAGATCCTTTACGAGAAGCCATTGAAAGTATCTTGTCTCTCAGTTCCTTGTTTATCATCAGCTTCTACCTCCAACAATCAGCTCAGATACTCTTATAGTGGGTTGCCCAACATCTGCAGGAATCATGCCAGAAGCAGATCCACACATTCCCTGCTCTCTTGCAAGATCGGAACCCACAAGGTCGATCTTCTGAAGAGTTTCGTGTCCTTTCCCAATAAGAGTTGCCCCACGCACTGGTTCGGTGATCCTGCCCTTGTTTATCAGGTATCCTTCAGTTACAGCGAAGTTGTATTCTCCAGTTGAAGGAGTCACAGAACCTCCACCAAGGCTCTTGGCGTAAAGGCCGTATTCTGTAGCAGAGATTATCTCTTCAGGGAGCATGTTTCCAGCCATTATAAAAGTATTACTCATCCTTGAAGTTGGGGGAAAAGTGTAATCCTGTCTCCTGCCGCTGGAGGTTGACTCCATGGACATCTTGATGCCGTTAAGCCTGTCAACCATGTAAGACTTCAGAATCCCTTTTTCTATCAAAAGATTTGGCTTTGTTTCCTTTCCTTCGTCATCAATACTTGCAGATCCCCAGCCGTTTGGAATAGTAGGATCGTCGATTGCAGACACGACCTCTGAGGCGACTCTCTGCCCCAACTTGCCGGCAAACACAGAAGCACCCTTGGCGACGCTCGTTGCTTCAAGAGCGTGACCACACGCTTCATGGAATATCACGCCTCCAAAACCGTTTGAGATGACCACGGGCATCTTTCCAGCAGGTGCATGTCGAGATTTCACCATCTTACTGGCCATCCTGGAAGGTCTTCTGGCGGCTTCCTTTACATCAAAGGTGTTATAGAACTCCAGCCCCATGCCGGAACCCGGAGAGTAACTCGCGGTTTCTTTTATGCCCTCAGACTCAGCTACTGAGCGTATGCTTAGCCTGGTCCGCACCCTCTGGTCATTAACTTCCAGTCCGTCAGTATTGAATATCGTGACATTCTGAACGCTGTCTAAGTATGATATGAGAACCTGTACTACCAGATCCGAAACTGAGTTAGCCCCTTCGTTGGCAAGCTCCATTATTTCTGCCTTTTCAGAGAGTTCAACTTCTTCAGGGTTGAGAAAGACCATGTGTCTGTTCCTGATTTCCGGTTTTTCGAAAGATTTTATACTCACACCAGGAGAAGATCCACCTGTGGACCTGGCCAGTCTGGCTGCAAGCTCCGTCATTGAATCGATTCTGAGATCATTTGTATGGCCGTAGGCACTCATAATTCCAGAAAAGACTCTTATACCTGCTCCGTAGATAGTGCCTGAAACAGCACTTTCGATTCTACCGTTGAGCATCGAGATCTCATTGGTATACTTGAGTTCGACAAACACCTCTGCGAAATCAGCGCCGTTTCTTAGGGCTGATTCAAGTGTAGCAGCAGCTATCGTCGGGTCAATCAAGGGGATCCACCTCCAGAATTCACAAAGAATTGTGCAAGACAATTATAACATTCTCGTTAGCATACCAAAGTGTTTCTGATCAAAAGGCAAAGAAGAGCACCATGACTGAAGCATACTAATGCTGTGCTTATGAGATATGCCGTGAGGTGGATAACTGCCTGGACCTGTGTTATACTTCCCTGTGACAAGAATCCCGCTTTGTCTGCAGACAAAGCCATTGGCCGTGGGAGGTTAGTATGGGAAGAAAGAGAATCTATGAGACTCTCTTCATAATGTCACCAAAAATCGACGAAGAAGAGAGAGAAAGCATTGTGGAAAAGGTCAAGAGCAATATTGAAGAGCGTGTAGGCGGCGAGATAAGATCAGTTGACAGATGGGGGATACGAAAACTCGCTTACCGTGTGAGAAAGGGCTTTAGCGATGGGGATTACACTATCATCCTCTTTGATGCCGAGGCAGAGAACGTGATTACACTGGAACGCTTCTACTCAGTTACTCCGGAGATCTTCAGATGGCAGACCTTCAGAAGAGAAGATCTTGAAAAAGTCCCTCCAACAAAGAAACCCGAGAGCTCAACAGACGAAAAGAGCGTTTCTTCTGATGATGTATCAGCAGGCGATCCAGAAGGCAGTCCAGAAGAGACAGCTACAAATGTTCCCGGTGAGTCAAGCGTTCCTGAAGAAACCACCGCTGAGACGCGTGAAGAAGACACCAGGGAAAGAGAGGCGTGATCTTGTGTGAGCATAAGCTATAACAAGATTATCCTTGTCGGAAGACTCACAAGAGATCCGGAGATGAAGTTCAGTCCCAGTGGTACTCAGATTTCGACATTTTCTCTTGCTGTTGATAGAAACACACGTAGCGGACGAGAGGATGATTCAACGGACTTTGTGAGAATAGTGACATTCGGAAAACTTGCCGAGTTTTGCGGCAACTATCTTGCAAAGGGAAGACTTGTGCTTGTGGAAGGGTCTTTGAGAATCCGACGATGGAAGACCCAGGAAGGAGAACCGAGAAGCACCACAGAGGTCCTGGCAAATACGATAAGATTCATGGAGACTAAAGCTCAGGCAGGAATAACCCATGAGAACTCCAGGACTGAAGATGATGGCAAATTCAATGACAATGATGATGGAATCACTTTCTTCGGGAATGATTCTGATGATTCCAAGAGTGACGAAGTACCGTTCTAGGAGGGTGGAATAATGAGAGAAAGGC
>DLVL01000014.1:0-2090 GCA_003444085.1 Kosmotogaceae bacterium
GAAGGAGCGTGGATACTGCTATGGAAAAGCTGATTCTGAAATGGGAGCTGTGGGGTATTGTCTTCATCGTTTTCGTAGGAAGTGCCCTGCATTTCGTGTTTGAGATTTTTGGAGGATGGCCTCCCCTGGCGATCATCGCGGCTGTCAATGAAAGCGTTTGGGAGCACTTGAAACTGGGCTTCTGGCCAGCGGTGATATTTGCGCTCATCGAATCTCGGTTCATCAAGAAGGTAAGCAACAACTTCATGTTTGCCAAAGCAATCGGCATACTCCTAATTCCCGTTACAATCGCGGTTCTATTCTACGGTTATACGGCATTTACAGATCACATTCTGGCCGTTGACATCACGATCTTTGTTGTTGCTGCTGTCCTCGGTCAGATGACCAGTTATAAGATTCTTACAGCTCCTGCCCTGCCATCATACACCAGAACCCTGGGAATCGTCCTTATGATAATCATGCTTATAGCCTTTGCCACGTTCACTTACTATCCGCCTGAACTGCCACTTTTTCAGGATTCCCTCACCGGAGGATACGGAATTCACTAGCAGGTTTGAAGTGCAGTTGAAGGTTGAGGTTGTAGCAAGAAGTACAGACCCTTTATGGAGTACTACTCCACAAAAAGTGAGTATTTTGTGGAGTGCTGATACATATAATCCAGATTAGTGATAAGATAGCTACATGAGGTGATGGTGTGGATTTTTCGACCCTTGCTTTGTATAATCCATGGTGGAATTTGCAGATGGATTCCAAGGAAATAGAGCCCTCTCTTCTTGAAGGTTACAGTAATACAGTCTTCAAAAGGGATTACTCCGGACGATTTGATCTTGACGGGAACGGTGTCTTCGTTATCCGTGGACCCAGGCAGATTGGCAAATCCACCTTGATAAAGACAACTATCACCTCATTGTTGGCAAAAGGGCATCATCGATCGGTATTGTACCTTCCTCTGGACACAGTTTCGTCTTTTTCTCAGCTCAGACAGCTCCTGCTTCAATACCTTCAGTTCTCGGAAACCGAAAGGAAGAGATTCCTCTTTATTGACGAGATCTCACTGGTAGATGAATGGCAAAGAGCAATAAAAGAAGTTCGTGACAACACAAAGCTCAGAAATGATGTTTTCGTTCTGACAGGATCGTCAGCTTGGGACCTGAAAAGGAGCTCTGAGCGTCTTCCCGGAAGAAGAGGAACTACTGGTAGTGATCTTGTACTTCTGCCAATGACTTTCAGAGAATATCTTGAAGCGAAAGGTGTTCCGACTCCGGCAAGGAGTGATCTGAAAGAGATCATCAGAATCAACCAGCAAGATGCGCTTGAATTATCGCTCTTCATGGAGAGACTGAGTGTTGAATGGACAATGTACGAGAGGTCTGGAGGTATTCCATCAGTAATTGAAGGATACCTCACAGGTCAAGGGCTAAAAGAGAAGATGGAAACCTTCTGGGACATTATTATCGGAGACATTGAAAGACTTGGATTATCGAGATCGAAGCTTCTGCATGTTCTGACTTATGTAGCCAGAAGAATATCTAGCAGGATTTCGTGGAACAGTGCAGCAGGTGAACTTGAGATAGATACAAAGACGTTTCAGAAGTACACAGAAGCTCTCGGACTGAACTACCTTGTCATTACACTGAAAGCGATGGACATAAACACTGGTTTTCCTGCCGAAAAGAAACAGAAGAAGCTCTACTTTTCCGACAGGTTCTTGCTGGAAGTGTTGCAGGAGAAACTCGGAATCTCACTTGGACATGAAGCTATTCTTGAGAATCTGTTTGTTGCCAATTGCTGCTATGCTTTTGGAAGAACTCTCACAAATGGGTTAGATTCACTAACAGATGTTGGGTACTGGTATTCAAAAGAGAAGAAAGAAATCGACATACTTGTCGATTCGATCCCAATCGAACTGAAATACCAGAATACGATTCAGCGAAGTGATCTATCATCAATTCTCAAGCATTTCGGTTGCGGTGTCATTGTGTCGAGAAACACTCTGAATGTTCAAGGTCCAGTGAAGATACTTCCGCTTCCTCTGTTCATGGCGATGATTTGAGGTTAGAAGCGAGAAAGAGCAGAACACGAAAGTGCCG
>DLVL01000014.1:2261-4908 GCA_003444085.1 Kosmotogaceae bacterium
GTTGGTTATTAATTACTGAGAACTGACAACCAGGAACCGGGAACGATCGCACTGAGTCTTTGTGCCATGAACAATACGCTACTTGCCATAAGCTGCCATCTGCAGGTAGTGGTCCGCTTTTCGAGTATCGGAGATTACAACCAGAATCCAAACCAAGTCGCGCAGAAAGATTGCAGGCAATCACAAACAAGCGCAGCAATAAAGATGTGTTTAATAGTCGTGGAGGAGACCAAAAAAATAGAGTCTGACCCTATTTTAAGCGGATATGTCATCGCCGACGAATCAGTCGAGACCCCAATAACGCAGCAGCCTTAGAAAACCCGGACTGCGGTGTAAAACATACGCACAACTATCTCCATAAGGCGTTCATCTTGAAGAGTTAGCAAAGATTTCTGCTATATGCATTAGCCGCCTGTGATGTAAAATCAAAGCAACCTGTATTTTCTACTCTTGGCCGGCCTGTGAATGGAGGTGAAACCATTTCAGAAAAGAAAAAAGGATCAGCTCAACCATCAACCAAGGAGATTCTTGAGAAAATCAATGGATATGAGGCTCTTCTAATACTAAAAGCCTTGGCCGACGAAGATCGGAGCATCGCAAACCGTATTGAACAGATCGCTCTTGAAAACCTTCGTGATGTGGATATCGAAAGTGTTGCTTCTGAAGTTTATTTTGTCCTGAACAGTATAGAAGTTGAAGATCTTTGGGATCAGTCAGGCAGTACCACGTATGGCTATGTGGAGCCAGGAGAAAGAGCCTGGGAAATGATTGAAGAGTCATTAGAACCATTTACAAACGAGCTCAACAGGTATTTGGACCTTTCACTGAACGACGAGGCGAAGAAGTACTGTATGGGCATTCTGAAAGGCATCCATCGGTTCGACACAGAATCAACATCTCAGTTCAAGGACTGGGCAGAAGATGCTCCAGATGACCTTTTCGACAGGATTCTGGACGACTGGAAGAAGTCCTGCAGAGTTCCTGAATACCTCAAAGAAATGGAGGAGTTCATCGAAGGTGAGATAGGGTATTAGGGAGAATGACCGAAACCCTTCGCTCTCTTACAGTCAGTAAAGCACTTTATTGTCTCGATACTCCGACCAAGCAATTCCTGGATCAACTAGTGCAATGTCTGAAAACCTTCTTCTGAAAGCTATGATTCTGCGGATCGACGACCCGGAAAGCCCGACACTCTTTCCAAGTGTGTCATTCTGATCTACCATATAGTATCCCAGACTATCAATTCGGCTTAGAAAAACCAACACAAGATCTCCAATTAACCAGTAAAACCTGGGATCCACCCTCTTGCCCTTATTCTCCTTAATGCCTTTAAGGATGTCTTCGATAATTTTCACGGTGACCGAATAGTCAAACTCGATGTATCCCATGTCCTGTCTAATACTCCCAGATTTACTATTAAGCTGCGATACCGAAGTAGTGACTTTGATGCGTCCGTTTTGCTCCAGGATTCTTACCGGTAGCTTGTCTTTCATGTTCGCTCACCCCAGCCCGACAAAAAACGACTGATAAACTCAAGAGGAGATTTGCCTTCTTCCAAGAATGCCGTTAGTACCCACGCAACCGAAAGGGCAATGTGATAACCCTCTGCATCAGTATTCATGCATCTCTTGAAAGCAGGATGGCCTTTGTTTATCCAGACAGTGTTTTCGGAAAGCCACCCCAGCTCCATTCTTTTCTCGTCCTCCTCAAATCCTATCATCAATCCGGGCCTTCTGCGTTTTCCTTCTTGTTGTCGGCCTGGTTCAACTTTCTCGAGGTTAGGGTCTATGAACTCCTCGGTGGAGTCTCCATCAACCGTATCCATACCTTCACCTAGTCCGGTCGGGTTAAAAGGACCGGAAACCATGTCATCTCCTTCGGCAAAAGATCCGATCTCCTGGGCATCGGGGTCAGGAACGATGCCCATTGCTTTCTCAGTTTTGTGCTTGCGCCTAAACAATGGATTCAACTCAGGAAAGTCATTAAGCATTCTCTCCAAGACTCTCTCGATTTCCCTCTCCAGCGGCCGAAAGTCCTTATCAACTTTTTCTCTTGCAGTGCTCACTTCTCCGAACTCTTCGAGAATCGGTTCAACTGCTTCCTGTATTGCCTTTCGATATCGGTAGTATTTCTGTAGGCTATTAACATCTCTTAAAAAGTCCGCCTTGCTGGTAGTGAGTATCTCGGAAAGCTTTGGCACTTCGACAACTCCCGTTAGGCGCATCGGATTACGAGGAGAAATCCCTGTCCACTCCCACCCCCGTTTAATGACTTTTCCATACGTTGAAACAGCCAGACCTCTGTCATCTTCAGAAAGATCTGTTCTGCTCTTTTCAAGGAAGCCAATACCGACAGGCTTTGCCTTTCTTCCAAGACTCACAACAAATTGACTTCGCTGCCTATTCTCCAACGTGGAAGGAGCCAACACTTTCTGACCATTAACGAAGAAAAGTAAACCATCTTTGTACACATACTTGAGAATTCTTCTCATAAACTCTTTGTCCAGAAGCGGGTAGAAGTGTTTCTGTAGAACCCACTGGATGAATTCTTGATTAAGTAGGATTGACTTTCTTGACATTAGCGAAATCGAGATGGCTGTTCCTTCTATCGAGGGTACCAAGCCCGGCGGTTCAATGTACTCCCACGG
>DLVL01000014.1:5111-6281 GCA_003444085.1 Kosmotogaceae bacterium
CTTCGGGTCTCCGTAACAACATTTTCCGCACATAGAAGGGCAAGCTTCACACCAACACCAGCAAATCCAATACCTTTACCTCTTTGTTTGGTGGTCGAGGCTATGTCGTGATAAGCTTTGAAATCTCTGTCGCTCATTCCATTTCCGTTATCAATTACGATAAGATTCCCACTTTCAGGTTTCGTCCAGAAGCTGATTTTTGAAGCTTGGGAGTCAAGCGAGTTCGCCACGAGCTCAGTGATAATGGCTTCTTCCATCGGAAAAGGATATGCATCCCGAATGTCTTCAAGAAGGTGTTTGAGGTTGACTCTTGTCTCACCCATGTAATCTACTCCCTCATGAAATTGTAATGGAATCTCGTGGGTGTATTCAACCTGCCACGTATAGTAACAGGTCTTGCATAGTGCAAAATCCTTTTGTCTCCATGATAGAAGAGACAGGGATTATGTCACAAGACACCATTCAACACAAACAGCCCACAGAACACCGGCTTGTCTTTTCAAGTTATGAAAGCTTACTGGGAGAGATAGTGATACCAGGTTCAACGCGTAGAGAGGTCCTCTTCAGAAAGAAGGCTTTTCTATCATGAGGGTCCCGTTCATGCTTCTTCAAGGAGTTCCCCAGGTGAGAGCACTGTCACGCTATGTGAAAGAAGAGTCTCCTTGAGCGAAAGAATATCTGCATCACCGCTTAGAAGCACAGCACAGTACTCAATTGCGAGATCAACACAGTCATTGTCTTTTTCATCTCTGCACAGGTGATGCTTCTTTGCAGGAGTAGCAAACTTTATGACGCCGCTTCGAGCCATCATTTTGAGAAGTCTCGAGACCCTGCTGGGATCAAGAGCCTTCTTGTTTCCAATTTCCACTCGGGAAGTAAATTCAATCAACTCCGCAGCAAACCTCGGAGGCTCAAGAATTGATGATGCTCTCATTGGCTTTTCCAGTGCTTTAGATGCTGTTCCTCGAGGCTTGATGATCGCCGAGATCACAACGTTCGCATCAAGAACGATTTGTTTTTTCTTCTGCTGCATCTCTTGCCTCTTCAAAGGTCTTCTTGATCTCGTTATCTTTCAGTCCCGCACTCTTTATTTCATCAGAAGCCTCTTCTAACCACAGCATAAACTCGTCAACAGGATCGATTGGCTGCAAGATATATATATTGGTTTGT
>DLVL01000120.1:0-18385 GCA_003444085.1 Kosmotogaceae bacterium
ATTGAAGCAGCTTCAAGGCTGCTTGCGGCTTTCCTTAACCGACTGGAAGAGGGTGTAGACAATGAAGCTTGAGCGACTCAAAAGACTAACTGAGATTCCTGGTATCTCGGGTTTTGAAGAGAAGGTCTCTGAATACATTTCCGAAGAGATAAAAGGGAAAGTTGATGATTCCTGGATAGATAATATGGGTAACCTGATTGCCTTGAAGAAGGGAGTCAACGGTAGTAATCAAAAGCTCCTTCTGATGGCACATATGGATGAAGTTGGGCTGATTGTGAAAAGGATCAATGATGATGGATCCTTAGCCTTCTACACCGTTGGTGGGGTCGATCCGCGGGTGCTGATTGGCAAGAAGATTTATATCGGCAACGATATGCTGCCTGGAGTGATAGGCTTCGAAGCGATTCACCTGCAAGAGCGGTCTAGAGTTTTAAAGACTCCAGACCTGAAGCAACTCTCAGTTTACGCAGGATTTTCGAAGAAAGATGAGGCAAAGAAGTCGGTCAAGGTAGGAGACCCGATCTTCTTCTCAACAGAATACATGCAGGTCGATGGCCGTGCGATCGGCAAGGCTTTTGATGATCGAACGGGCTGTGAGGTTTTGCTAAGCGTGCTTGAAGATCTTTGTGATTATCCCGTTAACTATGATGTGTATTTTGCCTGGGTCGTGCAGGAAGAAGTCGGTTTACGCGGTAGCGGTGTGGCAGCCAGACAGGTCAAACCTGATGCCTCAATCATATTCGAAGGAACGACGGCCGGAGACAACCCGGAGTTGCCTGAACCTAGATGGTCAACAAGAATTGGCCAGGGACCTGTGCTGACTTATGCTCATAGCGGTCTGGTTCTAGACAGAAGGATCTTTGAAACGATTTTGGAAACCGCTCGATCGAATCGGATACCCTTCCAGTTTAAATCGCGGGTGGTTGGTGGAACAGACGCAGCAAGAATCGCCAGAACTACATCTGGTTTCAGAGCAGGAGTAATAGCGACTCCTTCAAGATACATACACTCACCCGTGAGTATGATAGATATCGGGGATTTTGAAAACACAGTTCTGCTAGCAAAAACTCTAGTGCGCGAAGGGAAGGTGCTTGAGAAGTGAAGGAACTCATAAAGAGACTGACGGACGTCAGATCACCCAGTGGTAGAGAAGACAATATCACAGAAGCGATCAAGAAGGAACTGGAGGGAAACGTAGATGAGATACGTACAGATAACCTGGGCAACCTTATAGCGGTAAAAAAAGGCAGCTCAGGCAAGAAGCTTCTTCTGGACGCCCATATGGACGAGATTGGTTTTGTAGTAAGTCATATTGACGATAATGGTTTTCTGAGGGTAGAAACCGTTGGTGGCGTTTCCCCCTATATGATGCTGGGCACAAGAATTGTCTTTGATGGCGGAGTTGCAGGTGTAGCAGGAATGGAAGCTGAATCCATGAAAGACACCACTGAAAACATAAAAAACCTGGATCTTGATGTTCTATTCGTGGATATCGGAGCCCGCAACAAGGAGGAAGCTGAAGCGCTCGTGTCGATAGGCACTTTCGGAACATATGAGCCGGGGTTCGTTGATGCGGGAAATCGACTCATATCAAAATCCATGGACGACAGGATTGGCTGCGCTATCCTGATTCAGGTAGCCAGGGAACTCGAGAGACCAGAGGATGACGTTTATTTCGTCTTCAGCACCCAGGAGGAAGTCGGACTGGTTGGAGCATCCGTAGCAGCTTTTGACATAATGCCGGATCTCGCAATCGCGGTTGATGTTACTGCCGGACCGGACACTCCGAAAGGATCCAAAAGAATGAAGTTCAAGTTGGGCAAGGGTCCAACCATAAAAATAAAGGATAGAGCAAGTATAAGCTCGTCGTTTTTTGTAGACAGAATGACAAAAGTCGCAAAAGACCACAGTATCCCCTTTCAATACGAAGTGCTTCTTTACGGCGGCACCAATGCAATGGGATACCAGTTGACTGGAAGAGGTATCAGAGCTGGTACAGTATCAATTCCTACCAGGTATGTCCACTCACCTCATGAAATGGTAGATCTCGATGATGTGCTTGGAGCTGTCAAGATGCTGAAAGCACTGGCAGAAGAAGGGGTAGGATGAGATCCATTGTCATCAGCAGCTCCACCCAGAGAAAGTGCACAGTCAAACTCGCTGATGACTTCTCTGATCTTGTTCGAGAAGCTACCCATATTGTTGACTCCGGTGTTGCAAAGAAGATAGCACAAATATTGCCGACTCCGTTTCACACGATACAGGGTGGAGAACAGGCTAAATCGATCGACCATGTGTTCGAGCTCTATCAGTTGTTCAAGACAAAAGGGAATCGCCATGTCTATGGAATTGGTGGAGGTTCTCTTGTGGGAATGGTGAGTTTCGCTGCAACCACTCATACACAGATCGAGGAGCTCAAACTCTTTCCGACCACTCCTGTAGCTCAGGCAATGCCTCCGATAGGAGGCAGATTCACAATAAACTACGAGTTCGTTAAGAACGTTTTGGAAGCATCTGGACTGCCAACCAGCCTGGTAGTAATTCCTTCAGCAAGTTATGAGCTTCTGGAAAAGAACGGGATTAGCGAGCTTCTGGCACCGATGCTGGTTTCAATGAGCTTTGATCCAAGGCTTTTCAGCTACATGCGGAATGTATCTTCCAACGGACAGATTACCGCAGATACCTGGGGTGATATTATCTGGGCATCTCTAAAAGCTTACGTCGGTGGTGTTGAAAAGGGCTGCAGGGTGATCGGTGAGTCAATGGCAGATGCTATACAGAGTTCCTTGAGACTGCAGATCGGCTATTCTGTAGCTCTTGCTTTTGGTTCATTGCTTGAAATCTGGTTGGCTTCGTCACTGGAGCTGATGTCTGAGAGCACGGCTCGTGAGTATAGTGGTCTGATCCTTTCCATATGGAGCAAGAAATGGCCTGCCAGATTAGACATGAGCTCACTAACTGATTACATAGGACAACGCGAAATGCTTGAGTTTGCTTACCCACAGGACGGTAAGACTCAAAATCACAGGTTTTCTTCCCGAGAGTTCAAGAGGATTATCAGAGGCACTCGAGCCGGAAGGATGGAGAGATTCACGTGAATGACCCCGGCCTTAGGAACATCGTGAGGATGCTCTCGGTTGCCTGTATTGGTCTGGTTGTGATGACACTGCTAGTTGCTGGATATGCATATGTTGTCAAAGTCGATAATGATCGCCTGAGAATGATCGTTGAGGAAGTAAGGTTGAGAGCCTCCCCAGCAGAGATTCCCCAGTTGGAGCATCATGTTAATGCAGGAGTGCTGCCTGCAATTGAAGAAATAGAAGTTCCCAGACCACAGACTCCCGAGGAAGAACGTCCCGCTTTCTTCATGGAGAGCTTTGACTACAGGAGACTCATTGATTACTCTATCGAGATCCTTGAAGAAGGAACTCCTTTCGGGATATCTGTGATAGACGAACTCACTGCGTTCAAACTCTGTGTTGAAGCGGGAGAGAGGAATTACCTGATCACCAGGTTAGAAGATGCCTACGCAGTCTTCTTCGTGGGAGAGTCACCACTTGAAGGGATCTTCTCCTCAAGAGTCGCTTACGGTGTTCAACTCGTTACTCATACTTCTCTCGAGGGTGTGGCTGGACAGGTATCACGGCTGAGATCATCAGGATATCCTGCCTTTATTTATCGCAGTCCTACCGAGGATGGCAGGGTGTTTTATACGGTTCAACTTGGAGCCTTCCCTGACAGCGCCACAGCGAGAGACTACTCCGATCATCTCAATGTCAGAGAAGTCGAAACGATAACAGGATGGAATATATCCGGGAGATACGTTCGAAGGCTGAGATGAAGAGAAACTTCTCTGCAAAGGAAATGCAGGTTCTTGGCATTCTCTTGTTCATTGTCCTCCTGGGGATAGTGGTCTCTTCTGTGAGCAGAAAAAGTGTTGACACGTCCACATCAAACGAGCAGGAGAGACAATCAGTCGTTTTCCCCATAGACATTAATCGAGCGACCGCGGAGGAACTGATCCTTCTTCCAGGGATCGGTCCTGTCAAGGCAGACGCCATCGTACGCGAAAGGGAGAGAGTAGGTGCCTTCTCAAGGATCAGCGATATACTTCGTGTAACTGGAATAGGTGAGAAGACCCTGGAAGGGATTGCTGACTTCATCACTCTGGGTGAATCCGACGCATTCTCCGATAGCGTTGTAGAAACCTTGTTTGACCTGAACAGGGTGACAACGGAGGAACTCGAGACAATTCCAGGTATAGGTCCGGTGAAGGCGGCAAGTATTGTTGAGTTTCGAGACCTGAATGGTTCGTTCTGCTCGGTGGAGCAACTCCTTGAAGTAACCGGTATTGGTGAGGCAACACTGAAGAACATTAGAAGTTACTTCTTTGTTGATGGAGTAGAGTGTAATCATAGTTCAGGTAGCAGGATAAACATAAACACTGCAGATAGAAATGAGCTGACAAAGCTTCCCGGGGTCGGATCCGTGATCGCCTCTGCAATTGTCGATCATAGGGAGTTATATGGTCCTTTTGTAGATCTTGAAGACCTTCTCAGCGTCAAAGGCATAGGGGAAAAGACATTAGAAGGTATGAAACACATGGTAGAGTTTTAGTCTTCTCTTTTGGAAAGGGTGTGGACAAGTTGAACAGAGACAAGCTGGAATCAATTGCTACCAAGGTAGAGAGTCTGGGAGAAGATGTCGGATTGCTCCTGCGCCTTGCTGATACCAACGGGAGGTCCTACGGTTCACCACTTCCAGCGGAAATCCCAGAACTGATAATCGCTCTGGCGAAATCGACCAGATCAAGAAGTTCAACCACAATAGGAAAGGATATGGTCTACGCATTGCCTGTCTTCATAGAAGGCGAGACGTTGATCGTCATAATATATGGTGAAGTTAGGGAAGATCACTCTTTTCGTCTCATCAAACATGTTCTGGAAAGGTCGATGGTCTAGCCTTGTTCCGGCAGGATATCGCAACTGATGTTTCCATTGATCTCGATGTCACACTCGATTGTGGACAAACATTCAGATGGGAGAAGTCTGGCGCCTGCTGGAAAGGCATAGTGCGAGACACTGCACTGAAGCTTTGTCAGAATGATGGAGTTATTAAAGCTATCTCCTCTTCTCCCGTCTTGATCGGAATGGATCTTCGAGACGGACTTTTGACTTATCTTGGCCTCAATGATGATCTTGAATCAATACACTCTCATCTCATAGAGATTAGCAGAGACTATGATCCCCGCTGCAGACAAATCATCGAAGCGGCGCTGGCTGAAGCCAGAGGACTGAGAATACTCCGCCAGGACCCTTTTGAGACAACAATAGCTTACATGATTTCTGCCAGGAACAGCATCCCTGCCATAAGACGCTCTCTCGAGGCTCTGGCAAGATGTTTCCCAGAGAATAGCGTTGAACTGGACGGAGAGACTTTCTTCTTGTTTCCAGGACTTGAGCAGATGAAGCTTCTTTCGGTGGCGGATTTGGAAAGACTGAACCTGGGATTCAGATCACAATGGATCTACCGCCTGGTTCAATCCCTTGAAGATGAACGCTTTTTCACGGATATGAGAGAGATTGACCTTGACAGTAAGTTGAATGAACTGATGCAGGTTTACGGCATCGGTTTCAAGATTGCCAGTTGTGTGTCTCTCTTTGCTTACGGAGAGCTGAATTCATTTCCTGCCGACGTCTGGATCCTTCGAATGATGAAAGATCTCTTTGGAATTACGGGCACAACCAAATCTGTTACTGAACTGGGGATGAGAATGTTCTCGCCCTATGCCGGCTATATGCAAGAAGCTCTCTATAGATACTATAGAACAAACAAGATAGGAAGGAACTGATGAATGGAGATAAGGGTTATTGGAGGGGGACTGGCTGGTTCTGAGGTTGCCTTGAGCCTTTCAGAGATGGGAATAAAGTGTAGCCTTTTTGAAATGAGACCACATGTTCAAACTGGAGTGCACACCTCAGATAGATTTGCGGAGCTTGTATGCAGCAACTCCCTGAAGTCCAGGAGTATTGAGAATGCATCTGGCCTGCTGAAAGAAGAAGCTACAATACTTGGCTCAAGACTGCTCAGGATAGCTGAAGAATGCAAAGTCCCTGCCGGCAAGGCACTTGCGGTTGACCGGGAGAGGTTTGCAGACAGTGTTACTGAGCAGATCAGTTGTTCTCCCTTTGTCTCCGTTATCAGCAAAGAAGTGGAAGAACTGGAGTATTCATCCCAGATCATAAACATTGTGGCAACCGGACCTTTAACTTCTTCACGACTCTTCAACCATCTGAGCGAGCATTTGGGAGAAGCTCTGTATTTCTTTGATGCTGTTTCTCCGATGGTTACCACGGAATCTATTGATATGAGTGATGCTTTCACTGCAGACAGATATGGAACGGGAGAAGGCGACTACATTAACTGCCCACTTAATGAGAAGGAATATGAAGCGTTTGTTAATGCTCTCATGGAAGCAGAGACTTTACCCCTTGAAGGCTTCGACAGCAGACTGCTGTTCGAACGTTGCCAGCCCGTGGAAGAAATCGCTCGCCAGGGACGCGATGCCCTTCGGTTTGGTCCGATGAAACCTGTAGGACTCGTTGATCCAAAAACTGGAAAGCAGCCATTCGCTGTGGTCCAATTGAGAAAAGAGAATCTTCAGGAGACCTTAATGAGTCCTGTCGGCTTTCAAACCAGACTCAGATGGAAGGATCAGAAACGTGTGTTTTCAAAGATTCCTGCCTTGAAGAATGCTGAGTTTGTCAGATATGGAGTAATGCACAGAAACACATACATCGATTCACCAAAGACTCTCGATCCAACCCTCAAATCCAGAAGTCTTCAGAACACGTTCTTCTGCGGCCAGATAACAGGTCTGGAAGGCTACCCGGAAGCAATCTCGTCGGGAAGATTTGTAGCGATGAACGTTGCTTCTCTAAAATTAGTCTCTACAAGGAGAGAGCTACCACGAGAAACGATGCTGGGATCACTGATTGATCATATAACCAGAAGCGCAAGGAGCCCTCTAAAACCTGTTTATGCGAATTTCGGTCTCCTTCCAAGGGAAGGGCTTCCACGCCAGGGAAAGAAGCTGACAAGGCTGCTTCAGACAGAGCGTGCCCTGAAGCAAACCAGACGATTTGCAGTTGAATGGAGGAATGCAATTGATGGTGTATACTGCTGATCCTGTCTTTTCTCCAAGACCGTGGGGAGACAAATCCTTGAATGATGTATTTAGTGTTGCATCTGAAGAACCAATTGGTGAGGTCTGGCTCCTTTCTGATATGCCTTCCATGACGACTATGCTCAGGTCAGGAGACAATGAAATAGCACCATCTCAAATCATTGAATCCTTTGCAGGAAAACCATTACCTCGCTTCCCGCTGCTGGTGAAGCTCATCTCTACGACAAGCTGGTTATCATACCAGGTTCACCCCGACGACGAGATGGCACGAACGGTGGAGAACGAACCCTGGGGCAAGAGTGAATGCTGGTTCTTTCTAACTGATAGCATAATAGCCGCAGGGCTTAGAAGACCTGATTTTTTTGACTCGAAAACCACGTTCGATGAGAAGTCACTAAATATTCTGCACCCATACAAAGGTGATGCCATCTGCATCGAACCAGGACTGGTACATGCAATCGGCCCAAATACAAGACTCATAGAAGTCCAGCAGTCATCTGACCTGACCTACAGATTGTTTGACTGGGGAAGAGACCGAAAACTCCATATAGAAAAAGGCAATAAAGCGGTAAAACCTTATCTGGAGCCACATATCTTGAGGAATTGTCGAGAGATCAGTAATGACCTATTCTCTGTAGCGATGATAAAACAGGCTTCAGGAACAGGAATAATGCTTACTTTAGAGGAAAGGCCCGTTCTTCGTGTCGTAATCGATGACGTAGTTGAGAATGAAGCGGAGTTCATGTGGATCACTCTTGGAGATTATTGGAAAGAGGTGAGCTCTTGAAGAAACTCTTTCTGCTTATGACCATTCTTGCAATTTCGACGTGTTTGTTCCCTATCACCGAAGAAGAACTCACCACTCTCTTGCTTGAAGAAGATTATCACCTCAAACTTGAGCACTTCCTGACGGATTCTCCTACAACAAGAGCAGCAATCGCTATAGTTAACGGACTCAGGTATATTGAGACAGTGCGCCCCTATTACAGAATTCGTTTTATTGACAGCTATGAGCACGTCGAAAGAGAAGAACTGAGTGAGGTCCTGTCAATCGCACTTGAAATAGTGAGAGTCAATGTGCTTGAGTCGACAATAAAGGGTTTAAGACTTCTCGCAGAGCAGGAGCCTGTTGACCTTCTGGAGGTTATATCATTGCGGGTTCATTTCGCCAACTGGTTGACAACTGGAGCCCCTGAACATGCCAGGACGGCTCTTGAGAAAGCAGAATCCCTCAGAACAAGGTACCCCACATCATTCTTCCCATATAAGGTGATACTTGTATATCATTCAACATCTGCTTTTGGTGTGCGCGAAGAGTTCTTAAGAATGAGAGAGCTTGCTTTAGAGAATCTCGAAGGTGACAGTATCCTGGCGGTCATCGTGGAGGGCCTGTACAGGCTGGGAGAATTCGATATGGTGATTGATGACTTCTCGCGGATGCAGTCCCCAGAACACCAGAGTACCTTCTATGCCGGGGTTTCCAGTTTCAAAACGGGTGATCACGATTCAGCAGAGAAGCTTCTAGCAAGTATTGATGACCTCCGTGCAATATCTCCAAGAGATCTTACACTGTTGTTTTTCGTGAGAGGTCAAATTGCTGAAGATAAAGGCGATATTAGCGGCGCCATCGAAATGTACAGCAAATCGGTTCAACACGACTCAAACAACAGGCAGGCCTTGAAGAGGCTGGCACTTGCTTACCTTAAGTCTGATGAACCTAACAGAGAGACGCTTGCAAGATTCTACCTGGAGCGGAGTAACCTTGAAGACTTTGATCCTGAGGTTGCTCAGGTACTTAGAGAGCTCAGGATAAGAGTCGTGGGAAGAGTGCTCGTCACTCAGATTCTTCCCTTAGCAGCTGCCGTTGTCATCACTCTGATTGTTGTCGAATACTTTCATAAGAGAAGAAAGAGGCTAGAAGAGAAGAAAGCACTTGAAGAGAATGGAGATGGTCATGCTGAAGCCAGATGAACTAAAGGTACTGGATAAAGGGTTTGTGAGACTGGTGGAGATGATGGGTGATGATTTTTCCCCTGTTCAGGCTGCGCGTGTCAGTACAGGGAAGGGCCTGACGACGCCCGAAAGGGACAGAAGGCTTATATTTTACCTTATGGAGAACGATCATCATTCTCCTTTTGAGCACATAGTGTTCAAGTTCCATATCAAAGTCCCGATCTTCGTTATGAGGCAACTCGTGAGACATAGAATTGCTTCCATCAACGAAAGAAGTGGCCGTTACACCGAATTTGAAGAAGACTGGTATACGCCTGAAAGGGTCAGAGAACCGGAGAAAGGGAATATCCAGGGCTCCAGATTCAGTGATGATGAAGAGCTCAACCAGAAGTCTCTTGCTTTGATAGAAGAATCGATTTCCAGCTCATACAAGACTTACAGAAGGCTTCTCGGGATGGGCGTTGCAAGAGAACTCGCAAGGATTGTTCTCCCCACAGCAATGTACACGGAATTCTACTGGACCATAAATGCTAGAAGTCTTATGAATTTCCTCTCTTTGAGGGCAGATTCACATGCCCAGTATGAAATAAGAGAGTGTGCTGAAGCAATAGCTGAAATCTTCAAGAGAACATGTCCGATGACTTTCGAGGCTTTTGTCAGGTATCATTACAGCGGGGACATTATCACACGGGGGGATCAAAATGACACTTAAGGAAGTAGCTGACTTACTTAACTGTAATGTGCTCAGTGGAGAAGATGACCTGGACAAGATAGCGGTCGAGTCTGTGGGAGCCTCAGACCTTATGAGCGACGTGCTGGCCTTTGGATCACCGGGGATGCTTCTCATAACGGGATTGAACAGCCCCCAATGCGTGAGAACTGCAGCAGTTGTTGGTGCGTGTGGGGTCCTGGTTGTTAGAAAGAGAGAGGTCCTTGACAACACTGTCAAACTTGCAAAAGACCTCGGAATGCCTCTTTTATACGCCCCGACCTCAATGTACAAAGCGTGTGGAGTGCTGTATTCTCAGAGACTGAAAGACGCGCGAGAATTGAATGGATGATGCAGCCCACTACTGACAAGAGCTCCATAGACTCACTGCTCGAAAAGCTTGGAGAGTACTTTGCAGACATGCCTGCGTCTGAGTTGATGAACCCGAATGTACTCACAATGTCCAAGGATCGGACTCTCTGGCATACAAAAGAGCTCATGAGGATCCGGAAGATTTCTGGTGTGCCTATTGTGGATCAGAAAAGAAGACTCATTGGCCTTGTTAGCATCGAGGACATCATTGTTGCTCTTGAGAATGAGTTAATAGGCGAGCGCATTGAAAAGCATATGACCAGAAGAGTGGTTACCGTCGCTCCGGATGAAACGCTTACTTCGGTAGTTGCAAAGTTCAACAGGTATCGTTTTGGACGGTTCCCTGTAGTGAACTCCGAGGGTACTCTTCTTGGAATAATCACCAAGAAAGATATCATCGGAGCGATTTTGGAGCGTTTCAGACTGATGTACGTTCACGATGAGAGACGAAAGAGCGCTCTGGAAGGAACAACAGAATGGTTTGAAAAATCTCTGATAAGCGGCGATTATGTAGAAAAGGATTCAGCAAACTTTGCCTTCAATATCGATTACACAGATGTTGACATGGTAGGCATTGGTGCCGCAGAACTCAAGAAATTCCTTATCGCAAGAGGTCTGGATGAGCAATCGGTAAGAAGGATATCGATCGCCACCTACGAAGCTGAAGTCAATGTGGTAATTCACAGTGGAAGCGAAGGGACTATATACTGCTGGATGGAGAACGGTAAGACGGTGAAGGTTCGAGTTGAAGACACCGGGAAAGGTATTGAAAACATCGAGCAAGCACTCAAAGAAGGTTACTCAACTGCATCTGATCATGTGAGAGAGCTCGGTTTTGGAGCCGGTATGGGGCTTTCGAATATGCGTCGGTGTTCAGACAAGATGATGGTAATGTCTGAGGTTGGCAAAGGTGTTGTAGTTGAGATGATCTTCGAGATTTCAGGAGGAAAGAAAGATGACAGTGAGCGATCTAACTGATAAGTGCGGTTTCACCCTCGTTGCAGGCAATAGTCTTGAAGCAGAGGTCAATAGTGGATATGTAGGAGACCTCTTGAGTGATGTCATGGGTAATGCACCATCAAATTGTGTCTGGATGACCGTACAGTCTCATCAGAACATAATAGCAGTGGCCTCAATAGTGAACGCGAGTGTTATCCTGCTTTGCAACGGTCGCTCCTTTGAAGATGAGACTCTCGAGAAGGCGAAGAGCACTGGGGTAAATCTTATGAAGACCCCGCTTTCATCCTTTGAGGCATGTATGAAACTTTTCGAGGCTGGATTTAAGGGATAGGTGCGCAAGACTTTGAATGAGTATCACTGTGACTTTCACATACATTCCTGTCTCTCGCCGTGTGCTGATATCACTATGACACCTGGCGTTGTAGCCAGGAAGCTAAGCGAAAAAGGAGTCGATTGGATCGCCATTACAGACCATAATAGCACCATGAACGCAAGATCTTTCGGAGTGCGCCTGAAAAGAGAAGGAATAAGAGTCATCCCCGGAATTGAAGTGCATTCATCAGATGATGTTCATGTACTTGGCTATTTCTTCGACCTGGATTCAGCTGAGTCGTTTTCTGGCTGGCTCTACAAAAAAATCCCTGACGTTTCAGTAGATCCTGAAGTGTTTGGATACCAGATATATGTTAACGAAGAAGACCAGTTCACAGGTATTGAAGAGAAGTGGCTGGGTCAACCCGTGTCTTTGAATACTTCTCAGGTTATTGATGCTTTGAAGGACGCTGGCGCTCTTGCTGTATATGCACACATTGACAGAAGTATGGGGGTTGTATACCAGCTCGGTGGTCTTGGTGAGGACTCATTTCCTGCCGATATCGAGGTGGCCTTTGAGAGAAACTATGAGACTTACAGTGATTGCAGGCGATACTTCGTGTGGCATTCCTCAGATTCGCATTCCCCCAATACACTTGCACCAGCAATGAAGATCAGGTGTGAAAGCAGAACTCTGCAGAAGCTCATAGAGGCTGTTCATTCGTGCGATCGGGAGAGGAAGACAATTATATGGGGCTGAATACAATCTCTGACCACATTCTTGATATACTGCAGAACTCCATGGACTCGGGTGCAAAGCATGTTGAGCTAAAAGTAGACGAACAGCCGGGTGAGGTTTTCTATTTCGTCGTCACAGATGATGGCAGAGGCATTGAAGCAGATAAGCTCAGACTGGTTCTTGATCCCTTCTATACGGAGAAGAAGAAGCAAAAAGTATTCGGTCTGGGGCTGCCGCTACTGAAACATGCAGCTGAAAACACAGGAGGAAGCTTTTCGATAGAATCTAAACCAGGTGAAGGAACCAAAGTCGAAGCGAAATTCATTTTGTCGAACATTGACTGTCAGCCTGTGGGCAATCTGGCAGATGTGTTTTTATCTGCTCTCACGATGAAAGACCACGTGAGAGTTGTGATCGAAAGGGTTGTCGGTAGTGAGGGATACTCCATTGACTCGCAAGAGTTACCGAATCTCCTGGGAGATGACTATCGCTCAAACCCCTCAAAAATGAAGAAGCTCTACAGCTTTCTTGAAGAAGCTGAGAGATTATCGAGGAGGAACTAGTGTGACCAAAAGGTTTTCGATGATTCTTTTCTTCGTTATCCTTTTCTCGGTTCTTGCTGTTGCTGGGATCTCTCCACGAAGGGTAACTGTGAGTGGAAACGACAAGATAGGAAGGAGTGAAGTGCTCGACATTCTTGGGATTGAAACCCGAACAGATATAAGTGATCAGGAGTTGAGCGAGGCAATTCAGCGTCTCGTCGATACCCACTATTTCAGGAATGTCAGCCATGAATATGATTCTGAGAGCAGAATCCTGCATATTGAAGTGGAAGAATACGCACCTGTCAGAGTCTCTCTCGTCTACGATGGTCCTGACATCGTAAGCAAGAGAGACCTTCTAAACACTTCAATAACCTTCGAAGACGGAATGCCCATCAATCCAAGACGTTTGATGGTAGAGATTCCGCGTTCCATTGACAATATCGCGGCCGCTCTGCAGGAAGCGGGGTATATTGAACCATTTGTCAAAGTGAGCTGGGATTCTGTTCCGGACCGTACCGCAATCGCTCGTGGTGAAGTGAATGAAGAGATCACGGTGACTTTTAAGATAACGGTCTTCTACCTGTGGGACCTGGTTATCGACGCAAACCTCTCTGAACAGGTCAATGAAGAACTGAAAGAGCTGACTGAGCTCGATATCATGAAAGACTACTATGATACTGCAAAGATCTTCAGGTGGGTTTATTCAAGGAAGAGGTACGTGCCTACTTTTGATGAACTAATCAATGCTTACAGAGCGATCTTCTCCACCTATTACGCTAATCCAAACGGATCGATGGGAATGGATCAAGCTGTTTCGCGTGCCTTCATGCTCGCAGTGGAAAGGGGCTTGAAGAATCCGAGAGTCGTTCCTATGCCCGAAGGAGAAGAGGGACAGGCACTGGAGCTGATAATATCATTTGTGCCTGTTGAATATGTGACATCTCCATTTTCCTTGAAGAGCATCTTCATCGAAGGAAACAAGAATGTCCCCGGTTTGAGGCTAATCGAAGCAACCGAACTTGAAGAGGGCACAACGATAGACTCTGAAGCTATCGCTACTGCTCTCCAGAGAATGTACGCAGAGTACTCGAAGCAGGGATACCCGTTTACTCGACTCACTGCATCAACTGAGGCCCGTTTTGGCTTTCTCAGGTTCAAGGCAACCGAACTCACCATCAATGAAATCGAGGTGGCTTTCGACGGTGATCAGAAAACAAGAGACTATCTCATCTATGACAAAATCGTCATAGAGAAAGGCCAGGTTCTCAGCCTGAGAGACTTCCAAAATACCTATTCCTTTCTCAACGCAACGGGCTACTTTGAATCTGTGCTGATCAATCCCATGCCCATTTCAGATACTCAGCTTGATGTCGATATTGTTCTAAAGGAGAAAGAGAACAATGGCAGACTGTCAGGTGGCGGGGGCTGGCAGGATGGACTGATGCTGAATCTCGAGCTTGGTTTTCTGAATCCGTTTGGTCTGGGACAGGATATCTCTGCCATGCTGGATATCAACATTCCTGTTGGAGCAGGTAAAACCAAAGAGACTGACGAAGGTATTCGCACTCGCCATCCATCATACGATGTTTCATTTTCTTATATGCTTCCGCGAGTTATGGGATCACAGTTCGACATTGAAGCGTCAGTGGGGCTCAATAGCTCAGGTTACGATCTCCTATCTATAGATGGCGACACGGATGAAGAGATCGAGAGCAGTTACAGGGAGATAGACCTTAGCGGCTCAATAGCTCCAGCGTACAGAATATCCCCTGCTCAGAGAGTATCCTTCAGACCTGGATATGAATACATAGAGGAGAGCAAGACAGTGGACGGGGAACTGGAAGACGGACAGATGTTCACTGGTATGTTTGTGATCGGCACTTATAGATATAGCACCAGAGATGACATCATGCGACCCACACAGGGTACCGATTTTTCCGTGAGGCTTTCAACTCGTGGTCTATTACATGACGGCGATGATCGCTACGGACCCTTCGCAGGGGTAACAGCTGACTACAAACTCTTCATACCGCTTGATGGTCCCGTTCTTGGAATCAGAGCGGTTGTAGAACACGTGGCTGCTTTCAGCAGTGATTACGATGTATACGAGAAGTACCGTTTGTCTCCCAGCAGATTCTTGCGGGTGAGTCCAAAGTTCATAGTATCACCGCCGTATCTTACAATGTCGTCCGCCTCGCTTCAGCTGAGACTCCCAATAACGGATGTTGCACAGATTCCTGTGGACCTGGTGATATTCGGAAACATCGTTCTTGGAGGGACTACGAGAATAGGCGAGAGTGGTTGGGACGCCTTTGGCGGGTTTGTTGCTGCTGATGCAGGGCTCAGTATAGACATAGGAATACCATTACTCGGAACTGTAAGGCTTGGTTATGGGTTGAACACTCAGAACCTTGAAAAGAACCCTTATGGACAGTTCTTCTTTGGTTTTGGACCAACTTTTTGATTCTGGAACTGTAACATCAAGAGGAGGGATCCCGCAATCGGGATCCCTCTATTCTTAGCTCCCTGTGTTCAAAACTTTCTCACTGTTGAAGAGCCGTGCAACGCCAAGAACAAGAAGGCTTGTGTAAAGGAGATTACTCAAGAGCATAACTACAAATCTGCTCCAGAAGAACTGGAGTGTCAGGATATCCTTCATAACAAAGACGCTGTTTACAAGTGGCAAAGCGTAGAAGTGTATCTGATGAACAGATTCCATGTTCATCGTCGCAATCCCGGCAAATATCGCGAGCAAGTAGAAAGGCATGACGTAGCCAGCCCCTTCTTTCATATTTCGAGCAAAACTACCTATAAGTATTATCAGTGAGGCAGCAAAACCAGCAAGCACAAGTAATACAAGTAGCAGTGCTATCAGAGAGCCTATACCAAAACCTGCCAAATTGACTGGTATTTCACCACCGAAAGCCTCTGAACCTCCCAGGATGAAAGCCACCATGAGACCAACGAATGTGAATAAGCTATTCAAGACGGCGACCGTCATCACGTAGAAGACCTTTCCAAGAGCAATAGAAGTTCTGGATACCTGGTTGACAAGAACTGGAGCAAGGCTACCTCGCTCCTTTTCTCCTGCTGTTGTATCGAGACCTATGTTCATGGACCCGGCAAAGATGAATATCAGCACAAAATACGGCAGCATAATTGCGAGAAACTCTGTTCCCCTCGCCTCTTCAGGGGCAAGATCCTGCATCTCTGTTTTCACGGGGTTCAGGTCACCCAAAGACAATCCCAGGGTTCTCAGTCTTTCAGACATTATCATCGAGGAGTACTGATTGAGTGCATTTCGAACCTGTTGTGCAGCAAAATTGGATCTTCTCGACGTCGACCTGTAGTAGATCCTTGCGTCCAATGTGTTCCCTACCTGGGTCAAATCACTGTCTGTTCCTTCGAGTTCAACGATTATGTAGTTTTCAGACTCCATTGCTCTTGTATAGTCAGGTACTCTAGCTTCATCACGCTCAAATACCAGAAAGTTCTGAAGAACCTCTGTGAACCTGCCATCTTCATCACCGATTATGTTCACCACATACAGGGTTTCAGCATCAGTTCTTTGCTGAGCACTTGTAACGAATCCAATTGTCAGGAAGATTATCGGCAGAATTATCATGGGAAGTATGAATACGGAGAAGATCGCTCGCCTGTCCTTCATGATGTTCTTGAGTTCTTTCCTGTATATGACAAACGAGTCTTTAAGCATCTTCCAGCACTCCTTCCTTTTCTGCGACAGTAAAGAAGACGTCCTCAAGGTTATCAGTTGAGTAACGCGCATACATATCCTTCAGTTTGTCATTCTCAACAATTCTTCCTTCAAGAATAATCGCCACCCTGTCACAAAGTTTTTCTGCAACGGACATAACGTGTGTAGAGATTATGACTGTCTTCCCTCTTTCGCGAAAGTCCCTGAGAAAGTCGGTGACGGTCTTGCTGGTTATGATGTCAAGCCCATTTGTCGGTTCGTCAAAGACTATAACATCAGGATCGTGGATCAACGAGACTGCGATTGCTGCTTTCTGCTTCATCCCTGTCGAAAGCTTGTCAACTGAACGTTCAAGAAAGTCGTTCATATCGAGATAATCTGCCAGCTCTTTCATCCTCTTCTGCGTAACGTCTCTTGGTACCCTACTGAGATCCGCAAAGAAGAAGATTAGATCTTTCGCAGAAAGATTCCCTGATAATCTCATATCACTTGTTAAGAAACCTATCGTCTTTCTCACTTCCTGAGGTTGTTTCAACGTACTGAACCCGTTGACTTTGACTTCACCCTCATCGGGTTTGAGAAGAGTAGAAACAATTCTCAACGCAGTGGTTTTACCCGCACCATTAGGTCCCAGGAGCCCGAAGATTTCACCTGGTTTAGCTTCAAAAGAGACCTTTTCCAGTGCCTTCACTTTCTTCTTCCGGGAAGTAAACGTCTTGCTGACATCTCTAACAGAAACCATTGTGCACCCCCTTGTTCGCGGAATAGTATATGTCAGTCATCTCATAAGGTCAAGACATCAGTAAGATCCTGCATATGAAAGCTCGCTGTGTTACTGTCCAGCGAGCTTTCACACACTTTCTCCCAGTTTGTGGCTAATCAACAGCCTGAGGAAACAGCTATTGCGCTATTGCAGTGTTTATTTATGAAGAGCGAATATTCTCATGAATCTCACTCAGGATCTCATCCCTTGACAGGACAAATTCTGTATACAGCAAATACCTGTTACAGACAGAAAACGGGACACTCAAACTGAACAAGAATGCGATACTTCAAGAAGAGCGTTATGATGGCAAATACCTGCTTCGAACCTCTGATGATACTCTCTCAGGTGAAGATGTGGCTCTTGGATACAAGCAACTGGTAGATGTGGAGAATGCTTTCCGAACATTGAAGACCGTCCTGGAACTCAGACCGATGCATCATCGAAAGGAAGGAAGGATACGTCCGCATATTCTCTTGTGCTGGTTGGCACTTCTTCTTGTCAGGATAGCAGAAGTGAGGACCAGGATATCCTGGTCAAAGATACGTTCTGAACTTGATCGACTTCACCTGGGACACTTTTCTTACGATAAGAGCGATATCTACAAGACCACTCAACTCACTGCCAAACAGAAAGAAATCTACACAGAACTTGGGGTCAAACCTCCTCCAACCTTTCTGAATATCCAGATAAACACCTAGTAACACGCCTTGCTTTCTTAAGAATGCCTCTATTCCTTTCAGTGCAATGGATTGAGGCATTTTGTTTGTCTAGTGGATGTCGAACTCGGGGAATACGAACCTGAACAATAGTAGACAGAAAGAACGCTTCTGACATCTTCAAAACCTCTCTGCTAAAGCTTTTTTTGCTGATAATCCCGGGGAACTTCAGATTAGAAGCATCCTTTTTACTGACATCCAGTTTTCCCTCCTGTGATTTGGTTTGGTAGTAGTCTACCTGTTATCAATAGACTTCTACCTGCTTTCTGACACTCAGGTCTCGGAATCTCTGATCCTTGTCTTCAGTAAGACTCGCTGTCACAATCCTCTCTCTTCCGGTCCATTCCTGAATGAGCACCAGCGATCTCCTGAAGTGCTTGGAGCTGCTTGCCAGAACGTATATTTCGTCACA
>DLVL01000120.1:18616-30238 GCA_003444085.1 Kosmotogaceae bacterium
CCTCCTATCACAACAAGATTCATCCTTGAAGACTGAGCGACAGCGTTGATTATATAAAGTGAATTAGTAACAACGGTAAGGGTAACAGGGGGGTTCTTGCTGAGTTCTTCGAAGAAGAAAAGGGTCGTGCTCCCGGAATCGATGAAAACAACATCATTCTTCTCAACGAAACCTACCGCTTTTCTGGCGATCTCTCGTTTCTCCTCGACATCCATGGCGATCTGTTCCTGGAATTGAGGATCATATCGCTGTATTCTGATCTGAACCGCACCGCCGTGTACTCTCTTCAACAGGCCTTCCTTCTCCAACACTTTCAAGTCGTTTCTGATGGTTACTTCAGAAACTCCGAGCTCTCTTGCAAGACCGGCAGAGTGAACTCTTCCGTGGACACTTAATCTGTCAATTATTTGCTTAAGTCTCTCCTCTGCGATAATCTTCCTCGCCTCCATGGAAAGACCTTATCACTTACCAGCTCAGAATACTCAACCGGGAGAAGGCCAAATAAACAGGATTATCTCTGTTTATTTTGCGTCAGCTTCTTAACGCTCTTCTTTATGAGTTTGTTTGCTTTTGGCTTAATTTCGATAATTCTTCTTTTTCTTTTGCTTAGAACTATACTTCTCTTGTGAATCATAAGTTAATCCTGTTCGATCGCAGTTATTGGGAGAGGAGTGAACGACTATTCAGAAGAATTCATTCCATAGAGATTTCTCAGCTTGTGGACTTGTAGAGATTGTCTTTCTGATCTGACATGCTATCCAGTGAATGAAGCAAAACATTTCGGTAGTCTAAGAGAATAACACAATTCTGCAGCCTGCGACAGGGAATCTGAGGTAGTCTCCGTCTCAGGCTGCAGAACTCAACAAAATACCAGGTTTTCGGAAGTCATGTACTTTCGAAGGTATTGAAACCGAACGACAGTCACTCGATATTAAGCTCAAGGAGCTTCCCCTTGCCGAAAAACCACTCTGGAATAACCGGTTCTTCAAACTCCTTGCAGAGTTTTTTCTCGATTTCCCCAAGATATTTCTCTGCAGTAGCTTGCCACGTATATCTGGAGAGGACTCTTCTCTCACCTAATGCCCTCATCTCAAGAAGTCGATCTCTTCTTTCTGGTCCCAGGAGAGAGAGAAGGCCGTCTTTGATGTCATCCACATCAGTTGGATCGACTAGGACACCATATTCGTTGTTTGAGTCTTTCAGCGACTCAGAAGGACCTCCGTTTTTCGTTACAACTGCAGGCAATCCACATGCCATGGCCTCTAATGGAGCAAGACCAAAAGGTTCGTAGAGAGCCGTGAGACAGAAAACCGAGTTCCTTCTGGCAGCAAGACGATAAAGAGATGCAAGCTCCTTCTGGTTCCTAATATCCGCAAATAGAACACGATCCTTCAGATTACTTCTCCTCACAATATCGACAAGATTATTCAGCACCTCTCGTTCCGGTTGCAAAGCATCGTGTGTTCTGCTGTAAGGATCGCTTACGCCGCTGGTGACAATGATAAGATTGACGTTATCTTTGAGATACTTACTGGACATGTAGGCCCTGAGAAGGCTTACATGATTTTTCTTCTTGTCAAGCCTGCTGGAAGAGACAATCATGGGTAGTGAAACTCTTTGACGTGAAGAGAACCTGGCAAAGAGCTTCCCTATTCTGTCTTCGACCAGATCGTCTTCAGGCATAGTCTCTGAATGGAAAACATCCGTATTCACTCCCGGAGGAGCAACACAGAACTTGTCGTCATCGTTTACATTGATATATTCCTCATAGAGCCGGTGCCCATACTGCTCAAATCGCTCCATTGATGTACTCACGAAGTTTACGGCAGAATACTTCATCGAAACGCCTTCAGCCCTGATTCTTGCGGTGAAGTTATACTCCTTATCGAGTTCAGAAAAGCTCTTCTTGTTTGCTCTCAGTTTCTCCATCTTCTGGGCACCCAGAGAATGTGCTGTAAACGAATATGGAATTCCTGTTGTCTTTGCCATCATTGCACCAGCTATGCCTCCGTCACCATAGTGGGTGGTTATGAAGTTGGGGCGTGTCTTTTCCTGGTCATAAAACTGAAGGATCTTTTCTACGTATTCAGATAGGTGAGGCCACAAGAACTCTTTTCTGAGAAATTGTTTTCCTCCAAATTCAGCCCGGACAATTCTCAGATTGTCTATGCCAGGATAACCATCAACTTCTCGTGAAAACTCAGGCCATTCAGCATCTTCGATTCTTCTTGTGATTATGTCTGCCTTAACACCCATCGAAGCCATCGCTATTGCAAGCTCCTTCACGTAGACGAGTTGCCCTCCAAAATCAGGATGCTTTGTCCAGTAAGTATCTTCAGGGTCAAAGTTACCTTGAGGATTCAAGAATGCTACTCTCAAATTATCACTCCAGTCCATATCTATGAAGGATTTCTCTTATGGGTGGTAACGGATCGTTCTTGGCGCTACTTTCAACACGATGTGCTGCAATGGCGCTACCAAAACTTGCTGCAGTGAAGATATCCAGATTCTGAGAAAGAGCAAAGTACATTCCGGACCAGAAACCGTCACCAGCACCAGTTGTGTCAATAACAAAGCGTGCAAGCGTTGGTATGTGTCTCATTCTGGAGCCGTCGGAAACGATCGCACCTTCTTCACCAAGACTCAGTACAACGTTCTGAACACCATGATCATGAAACATGGTTATGGCCTGTTCGGGTTCCATTTCACCAAACATATTGTACACATCGTCGACTGACGGTTTTGATAAGAACAAACCATTGAGTACATTCTCCTTAATGAAATGCACCCCATCGTGCCCGCTTTCCCAGAACTTCTTTCTGTAGTTAGGATCAAAGCAAATACTGATACCCATCTTTCGCGCTTCTTCAATGATCCTGAGCGTTGTCGATCGAGATGGTTCCCTTGAAAGAGGCCAGGCGGTCAGATGGATGAACATAGCGTTATTGAGCAACTCTTGCAGATTTGTCGGCAACATTATCCTGTAATCTGCCTGCCTCAAAGGAAGGAAGAGCGGCGTTCCCTTCGATCTTGTTATGAATATGAAGCTCGTACACCATTCGGGGTCAACCTGCACGAAATCTGTCTTTACACCTCTATCTGAGAGATACTTCATGTGAGCCTTACCAAAGGGATCATCCCCAACCCTTGCCAGCAGATATGTTTCGAATTTGAGGTCCGCAAGGTTCAGAGCAAGATTTCCAGGCGAACCGGCAAAGTGCCTCGAAAAAGTCGAAGCACTTGCCAGATCATCAACGTATTCGGTCGAGATCATATCTACCAGGAGTTCTCCAATAACAACAATCTTGCTCAAAATCCACTTCCTATTTTATGCCTGATTGCGCAACACTTCTCACATACTGCCCTTGCAGCAACACAAAGAGAGCAACCACTGGAAGTGTTATCATAGCAGCAAATGCCATGATGTCTCCCCAGAGTCTTGGATACTGCCCAAAGAATACTTGCATTGCTACGGGCAAAGGCCTGAACTCTGGACCAACTGTAACCATGAGCGGCCACAGGAACATCCCCCACTGCATCAGGAAATGCAGTATCGCAACACTGGCGATAATTGGTTTCGACAAGGGCAGAGCGATCTTCCAGAAAATCTTCATCCAGCCTGCACCGTCCAGTAGTGCGGCTTCTTCCAGGGCAACCGGAAATCCAATGAAGAACTGATAGAAAAGGAATAGATAGAGCGGGTTTGCTATGAACGGTATGATCTGAACATGGTAACTGTCAAGCCAGCCCCACCTCGCTGTCATGAGCAATAACGGGATTGCAATAGCCTCAAACGGGATTATCATCAACGCAACCACCAGTGACACCAGCGCACCTCGGCCTCTGAAAGTGAATCTTGCGAGCCCGTACGCTGCCATACTATTTACGATAACACCTATGAAGACTGTAGTACCAACAATGAACACTGAGTTGAATAGATAACGCCCAAAAGGCATCCGTTCGAAGACGTTCCCGTAGTTCTCCAGTGAAACCTGTTCGGGAATGAACGCTCGAACCGATCCCATCTGCCTTTCTATAGATCTTTCATCCGGATTCAGCGACGTTGTAATCATGTATACAAGTGGGAACAGGAAGAAGAAGCCCAGTATGAGTAGCAGAACATAACTGATTAGCTTACTGATAAACTCAGTCTTCTTTTTACTCCTCAGTTTCTCCACTCAGGCCACCTCCCGTTCCTCTTTGAGTATAAACCGCTGGGTTATCGATATTCCAAGCACTATGAGGAAAAAGACCACTGTCAGAGCAGATGCATATCCGACATTCTGTCTGACAAATCCCTGAGTGTATATATGCAGCATAACGGTATAGGTTGCTCGCTCCGGACCACCACCAGTCATCATGTAGACCTGGTCAAACAATCTGAACGCTAGTATGGTTGTCGATATCACCACGAACGTTGTAGTGCTCCTGAGTTGTGGAAGAGTTATGTAGAGGAATTGTTTCCTGGCATTCGCCCCATCTATCGTCGCTGCCTCGTACAATGATTCGGGAATACCCTGCAGGCCTGCAAGATAGATAAGCATCTGGAAACCCACTCCCTGCCATATTGACATCAGCATTATCGCGGGAAAAGCCCACGCTTTGTTATTAAGAAAATCAATGGGGGTCCAGTTCCCAAGTGTGATGGTATTCATGAACCCATTGAGAAGCCCCTCAGGATGATAAAGAAAGCTCCAGATTACCGAAACTACTACCATTACGGTGACCGTGGGCAGGAAATACACGGTTCTGAAGAATGTGGCTCCCTTGATTTTCTTGTTCACCAGGATCGCCAAACCCAGGGCAAACATTGTTTGGATTGGGACTACAACTGCAACAAAGTAGAAGATGTTCAGGAGCGACCTTCCAAAAACATCATCCTGAAACATCCTGATGTAGTTGTCAAAACCTATGAATCTTGCAGGTATCCTGGCTATCAATCTCATGTTAGTGAATGAGATAATGAAAGCAGATGCAAAAGGAACAATCATGAATGTAATAAGTAATGCCAGACCTGGAATCAGAAAGATTAGGGCGTGTTTGAATCCTCTTCTTTTGTCTGTCGAGACGTGTTTCGCCATAGAGACCCCCCAATCAAGTCAGGGTGGGCAATTTGCCCACCCTGATCTTACATTCAGTTACTACCACTCAAATGGATATCCGTCGTTGTCGCGGATGTCCCTGTCGATATCTCTGACAGCTCTATCAAGGATCGCTTTGACGTCTCCACCCTTGATTATGTTGTCTACCGCATTTGCAAATACTGACGTGATCGTTGGGTATGCTGGTGTCACGGGCCTCTCAACTGCTATTGTATTGAGCTGCTCGACAAACAGCTCAAGAGGTCCGCCTTCCTTATAGTATTCAGAAAGCTCGACTGCGCTGAATCTGGAAGGTACTGCTCCGTTAGCGTTGGTCATTTTCACAATTTCCTCGGGCTGAAGAATAAACTCAAGGAATTCCCATGCCGCTGCAGGGTCTTCACATACAGATGTGATGCTCCATGCCCATGAACCCATACCTGCTGCCTGACCCGCGGGGAATATCGGCGGTGGTACAAGAACCAGATCGTCTCCCAGTGCTTCATTGTATCCCACATATGCCCAGTGTCCTACCCAGGAGAGTGCCGCTCTTCCTTCAACAAATTCAGCATCCCCCGGAGGATTCGGATGAGCAAGTCCTTCCGTGAACAAACCCTGGAACCATTCACCGGCAGCGATTCCTTCGGGTCCGTTCAGAACGCCTTCTGCGGTCATGAAGGATTCTCTGTCGATAAGGTCAGCACCGAACGCCTGCCAGAACGGAGAGAATCCGTATGTGAACCATTCTCCAACGCCATAGTTGATCTTGAAGTCAATCGGGTAGGTTACTTCAGGAAGCTCCTTCAAGTCGTAGAGGATTTCCATGAACTCGTCCATTGTCCATGCGTCTTCAACGCCTTCGGGAATCCTTGCACCCACTCGTTCCAGGTAAGACTTGTTAGCGTAGAAACCCAGTCCTGAGTCAAACGTACCGAGTGCCCATATGTTGTCGTGGTACAGACCCTGCTGAATAATACTCGGCAAGAAGTCCTCGATGAGTTCTTCCGTCATGAACTCATCGAGCGGATGAAGGTAGTATCCCCACGCGAAATTTGCAACAGTCGGTCCGTCAAGATCGAGTATGTCAGGCAGTCTACCCGCCAGCGCTGCAGCATTCACCTGCTGTGTGTACGTTCCTTCGGGTATTTCGACTCCGGTTATCTTTATCCTATCCTGACTAGCGTTGAACCTCTCGATCTGGTCTCTGATCACTGCTCTTTCGAACTCCTGTCCATCATGATACCAGACAGTAAGCTCAATCTGCGCAAACGACATTGCACTTAGCAGCACGAATACTGCAAGTGTCAGTAGTACCGTAATTCTCTTCATGTTTTCCCTCCTGTATTGATGAATTTTCTGAGCATATGCTCAGGCTATTGTCACGTGTTTCTCCTGCTTCAGTTTCTCAAATCGGTGCATGATATCTTCCCCCAGATCCGGTAAAACCAAGTGCTCGTTCCCTGTCCATTCACGAATGAGAACTAGGGATCTCTTGAAGAGCTTGGAACTGCTGGCCAGAACATATATGTCATCACACACATCACAGATGAGCTTCTTCGCTTCAGCTTCAAGTATGTTGGATGCGTAGTAACCATTCTCATCTATGCCGTTTATCCCGAGAAATGCTTTGTTAACGTTGTACCTGCTCAGGAAAGAATTAATCTCGAAGTCAAGGAAGTTCATGGTGTTCTGCTGAAAGGTTCCGCCCATAACAACAAGGTTGATTCTACTTGTCTGTGCCACAGCGTTTATTATGTACAGGGAGTTTGTGATCACCGTAAGGTTAAGTGGGGGAGACTTGTATAGCTCTTCGACGAAGAACAGGGTGGTACTTCCAGAGTCAACAAAGATGATGTCGTTCTTTTCAACAATTCTGGCAGCTTTTGCAGCGATTTCCCGCTTCTCTTCAACATCAATAGCGATCTGTTCCTGAAACTCAGGATCATATCTCTGAATCCTTGAGCGCACCGCTCCTCCATAAACTCTCTTCAGATGCCCTTCTCGCTCCAGCTCCTTGAGATCGCTTCGCAGAGTCACCTCGGAAACGCCGAGTTCTCTGGCAAGTTCTCCAGAATGAAGCCTGCCATGGCTATTCAGTTTATCGAGTATGTACCTGCGTCTTTCTTCAGCAAGGATTATTCTCGCCTCCTGTACCAAACGTAGCATATCGGGAGTGATAAGCATAACCTGATCATTGCCGTTGTCTCGAGATTATTTGTGGTTACAAGCGTTATGCTTGTTGTTTCTCTTCTCTTTTCATCCCTTTGTTTTCTTTCGCCTTTCTTTTGCTTTCGTTTTGCTTTCTTTACCATAATCGACTTGCCTTCAATTCTGACAATGTATAATTACTCTGGTTGGAGGGTATGATGACAAACAACGTCTTAGGCAAAACGCTTGCTTTTGCTCTTGCTACCATGATCTCGAGATTGACGGGCTTGCTCAGGGATGCCCTGTTCGCTGGCTATTTCGGAACTTCTGAGCAGTACGATGCTTATTTGATCGCTATTCTTATTCCTTTCTTCTTGAGGAAAATATTCGCAGAAGGTGCAATGACCCTTTCTTTTGTACCCATATTCAACGACAGATTGAGGATTTCGCGAAAACGTGCTCAAGTCTTTGCCACAACAGCATTAATCGTTGTCTGTGTTATTGCCGGGATTGTCTCAGTCGCTGGCATCATTTTCTCAGACCAGCTGTCTGCGGCCTTTGCTGGACCACTGAGTAACGAAGTCGTCGAGTTAACAAGCATGCTTATGAAAATATCTTTTCCTTTTGTGATGCTCGTTTCGTTATGGGCAGTCTTCTATGGAATACTCAATAGCCTAGATGCCTTCTTCATAGCAGCTTTGAGTCCAACAATAATAAACCTGACAACTATTGCAGGAATCACTCTTTCTTCATATACAGAGCCCGCAATTCTTGGAGCTACGATCGGTTTTGTTCTTGGTGGGCTGGCACAGCTGTTGCTTCTTGCCTTCTTTGTCAGAAGAAAAGGTTTCAGGCTTCTTCCGTCTTTCTCTACACAAGATGCAAAGCAATTCCTGCTGTTTTTCGTGGTAGCTTCCATAGCACCTGCTATTAACCAGATAAATTCACTCGTTGATGTTCGTGTTGCTACAGAGTTGGGGTCAGGAGTAGTCGCTACTCTACAGTATGCAATGAGGGTTTACCAACTGCCACTTGGAGTCTTCGCAGTTGCTGTTGCAACCGTTGCCCTTCCTGAGCTATCGCGTGATAACACAGATAGAGTTCTTTTCGTCCGTTCTCTGTGGAAGCTTCTCAGACTCCTCATGTTTTTTCTGTTGCCGGCAACTCTTGGCCTGCTCAGTCTGAGGACCGGAATAGTCTCTCTGTTGTTCGAGCGGGGAGCTTTCACCGCAGCAGACACTTCGGCAACGAGCGAGCTTTTGGCAGCCTACACGCTGGGGTTGCCATTTTATGGGGCTTTCGGTGTTCTTTCTCGAGCATACTATGCTAAGAAGAGCGCAAGACTGCCTTCTTTGATAACCATTATCATGGTTGGTGTTAACGTGTTCCTTGACATCTGGCTCGGGCTTACTATCGGACCCATAGGGATAGCTCTGGCAACCAGTATTGCCGGAGCTGTAGGATTTGCATTGCTGGCATTTGCACTCCTCCGGAATTCTCCGCCTTCTATGGAAGACCTTGGAAGCATTTTTAGATCTCTTGTTTCTTCTCTTGTTATGCTGTTGGCGATATCTCTTCTGAAGATGATGCTTGAGCCCGGGACCACTGCCACAATAGTTCTATTGTTGATCGCTATCGCCACTTTTCTCATAACAGCCAGGATTCTTAAATCTCAAGAGATTCAGGAGCTTGTGCAGCTTTTGAAGCTCAAGAACAGGTCATCAAACAAGTCAGACAGGTGAGTCCGAAATCATCATGCGAAGGAATTCACCTGTTGAAACAGGAAAGCCACAATATGCCCTTGGGGAGGTGTTCTCTTGTTCTATCTCATCTTAGCAATCCTATGTAGTTCGTCTATCGCTATCATTTTCCGTTTCAGTGAAACCAGAAAGATGAATCGACTGGGGGTCACTTCTTTCAACTATCTCGGAGCGGTTATCGTATCTGCTTTACTGCTTTCTTTCAACCCTCCTGCGCCAGTCAATCGGGGCGAGAGTTTCTTCGAGGAACTGCCTTCTGTCTTAGCCAGCAATCACCTGGTATTCGAGGGAATAAACAGCATCTACTGGGGGGTTCTTGTTGGGATTCCCGCTGGTCTTTTCTTCTTCCTTGCCTTTGTCTTCTATCAGAAGAGCATTCATCACGGGAGCATAAGCCTTGCCGGTGCATTCTCAAAACTTGGAATCCTGGTCCCTATGACGATGGCCATAATTCTATGGGGTGAATATCCATCAGCAGTGCAGTGGACAGGGATAATCCTGGCTCTTCTTGCAATAATCATTATCTATAAGCCTTTCGGGGTAACTCTTGACAAAGAGAAGCTGTTGCCACTTGCTTTTCTGTTTGTCTTTGGCGGAATTGCGGAGTTCAGCAACAAAGTCTTCCAGCACTATAGTATCTCTGGCTACAGGAGTGTTTTTCTTCTTTCTGTTTTTAGCAGTGCCTTTGTCATAAGCAGCACCGTGCTCATCATCTCAAGAAAGCGTTTCGGTCGACGCGAAGTATTAACAGGACTCATTCTTGGAATACCCAACCTCTTCTCATCGTTTTTCCTTATAATGGCATTAGAGTCAATAAAGAGTTCTGTTGCGTTTCCACTATACAGCGCTGGTAGCGTGGCACTTATTACGATATGGGGAGTGCTATTCTTCTCAGAGAGGCTTGAGCGTTCCGAAGTGCTCGCAGTTAGTCTGATCCTGTTTTCCCTGGTTCTGGTGAATCTTTGACATTTTTCACCATTTCAGTACCCTCTATGGCAGAAGGAGATGATCGGAATGAAAAGAATCGGACTGTTGGGAGGAATGAGCTGGGAGTCAACGATTCATTACTACAGAATAATAAACGAATCGGTCAGAAGTCGACTAGGGGGACTTCACTCCGCAGAATGCGTCCTTTACTCGGTGGAGTTTTCACCAATTGTAGATCTTATGAAGTCAGGGCAATGGAGTCAAGTCGCTTCAAAACTCTCTGAAGCTGCCGTCTCCTTGAAGCACGCGGGAGCAGAATTTCTCGTGATCTGCACAAATACGATGCATAAAGTGGCTGACCGGATTTCGGACCTTTCGTCTCTTGAGGTGCTTCACATCGGTGATTCAACTGCCGCAAAGATTTCTGAAAGAGGGATTAATCGTGTTGCCCTGCTGGGAACGACTCACACGATGGAAGGAGAATACTACCGTGAGCCATTTCGCCGAATGGGTATTGAACTCCTAGTTCCTGGAAACACTACCCGAGCGATAATGGACAGGATAATCTTCGACGAGCTTTGCAGAGGTGAGATTCTGCGCGAATCAAAACAGATTCTGCTTGATCTGATTGAAGAGATGAAGAAGGATGGCGCTCAAGGTGCAGTACTTGGCTGCACAGAGTTGCCCAATATCATCAGACAGGAAGACGTTAGTATCCCCGTCTTTGATACCACCAGAATTCATGCAGAAGCCGCTGTAGTCTACGCGATGGAGTGAAGCGACTCACTCAACCTGTCAGAGGTCTTGAAAATCGCTTATCATATGCTGAGTTATTCTTCAGCAAGCCGTCCCAGTATGGATGTTTCGTCCCATCTCCCACATATCGCTTGATTGCTCCAAGAGCTTCTCCCTCTAAGCGTTCTGGGGTTGCAAGCTCTGCCAGGATTTCCCCCGAAAGTTCTCCATGCAAAGCCAGATGTTTACCAAGTTGCTTCAACTTTGGCAGCAATTCACTTTTCGTCTCCGGATAAAGGAGTCTTATACCTTCAGAACCTCCTTTTACAATCGTCCCAACATATTCACAGTTGCACCGAATACAGAACTTCCTGCAGTATCGCTCGACAGCCCTGGAATGAACTGCTTCTGGGAATCCCGAATGAATCAAGAAGATCATCTGCTTGCCTTTGATTGAATTCAGGTTCTCATGAAGATGTTATAGAAACTCCTTGACTATCCCTGGCATTGAATCCACGTAGAGGGGAAATGCAATCAGTATGGAGTCGCTTGTTGCTGCTGCTGATCGGACAGTATTATCCATGCCTTTCTCCAGCATCAGGTCTGATGAGATAATCTCGTGTTCACTGGCAGTCAAATACCCTTCGATCAGAGCATCAAGAATCACCCTGGTATTGCTTGATCGTCCTCTTGGAGAACCATTCAAAACGAAGAGTTTCATACAGCCATTATCTCCTTTCTCCTTTCGCTTTCTGTCAAAGGCTTTGAAGAAGGCCAGGTCCGTGGAAAGATTCAAAGAATTCCTTTTCTAGACATCAAAGATTATCTCCAGATCCTCGCTATCTGTATCCTCTCCTGCGAAGACTATTACACCCAGCGACGGGCGCTTCTCGTAGCTTGAAACGTGATGGATTTCATTTTCCAGTATTGTGAAAACACTCCCCGGGGTCTTAACCCAGCAAGTCCAACAG
>DLVL01000141.1 GCA_003444085.1 Kosmotogaceae bacterium
ACCTATGAGGAATTGAAACATACTATGAACGATACAAACGTAGATTTCCCGGAAGGCTTCCAGACTACCTATGAGGAATTGAAACACAATTCAGGAAATATAAAGCCAAAGGTATTTATTGCTTCCAGACTACCTATGAGGAATTGAAACCCATACCAGCCAACAAATGTAGCCATTTATCTCGCTTCCAGACTACCTATGAGGAATTGAAACAATACACTCGTTCGATATTCTGTGCCAGCCCAACAGGCTTCCAGACTACCTATGAGGAATTGAAACTAACCCCGGGCTTCTACAAACACACCATATTCCATACCGCTTCCAGACTACCTATGAGGAATTGAAACGTTTTACCCAAATCAACGGTTGGAGCAGAGCCAACGGCTTCCAGACTACCTATGAGGAATTGAAACATTATGTAACAGCAAAAGAAATCGCTGCATATTGGGCTTCCAGACTACCTATGAGGAATTGAAACTGCTCATGGCTCACAAGACTCAGTTCTTTCCGAGAGCTTGCAGACTACCTATGAGGAATTGAAACCGGGTGCAACACGTGGCGTAGAATCTACAGCCCAAAGCTTGCAGACTACCTATGAGGAATTGAAACCAAGAAGCAGAATACCGACACGTAGTATCATGTTCCGCTTGCAGACTACCTATGAGGAATTGAAACTCGCAACAGGAGCAGGGGGAGTTGTAGGAGCTCTTCGCTTGCAGACTACCTATGAGGAATTGAAACTGCCATAACTGATGCTACCGTTCGGGCCGATATGGGCTTGCAGACTACCTATGAGGAATTGAAACTGCCATAACTGATGCTACCGTTCGGGCCGATATGGGCTTGCAGACTACCTATGAGGAATTGAAACTGCTAGCTTGATTAAGGGGGTCAGAGAAGGAAACATGCTTGCAGACTACCTATGAGGAATTGAAACTATGGTCTCTTGATGTGTCGCCAATCCTGGAATTGCTTGCAGACTACCTATGAGGAATTGAAACTCGAGCCATTTCCAGATGTTTCCCCAGGGATTTTCAAGCTTGCAGACTACCTATGAGGAATTGAAACATATAAAATAGCATCTGCAAAGCAGAATGATCTACCAGCTTGCAGACTACCTATGAGGAATTGAAACTGATAATAAACATTTTGGAGTCTGATAATGTATGGCTTGCAGACTACCTATGAGGAATTGAAACAGGCGATCAGAACGGATAATCTTAACCATGACTCGTGCTTGCAGACTACCTATGAGGAATTGAAACAGGGCATCTCTGCTACTGGTGCAATTGGTAAGATAACCGCTTGCAGACTACCTATGAGGAATTGAAACCGGTAACATAAGAGGTGATAATATGGCAGCTGGAAGGCTTGCAGACTACCTATGAGGAATTGAAACTGACCCGAATATGACTATATCTGAGCGTGTGAGATAGCTTGCAGACTACCTATGAGGAATTGAAACTTGAATGAAATAATAGCACACTGATAATTGATGAAAGCTTGCAGACTACCTATGAGGAATTGAAACTCAGTATCAATTCATCTTCTATCAGTACGATTCAGTGCGCTTGCAGACTACCTATGAGGAATTGAAACATAAACTCTACATAGGCGCATTTGAAGCAGGGCTTCAAGCTTGCAGACTACCTATGAGGAATTGAAACTCGCGCATCGGTGGCAGCTTTGCGTTCTGCCCTTTCGCTTGCAGACTACCTATGAGGAATTGAAACTAGGGTTGTTGTGGTTGGTTAATAAAACTGTAATGTGCTTGCAGACTACCTATGAGGAATTGAAACGTGACAAACACCCATATATGCTAGGAGATCCCGACAGCTTGCAGACTACCTATGAGGAATTGAAACCCGATGTTCAACGTGTGATGTCATCTATTCACGGCGGGCTTGCAGACTACCTATGAGGAATTGAAACTCTGAACAAGAAATGGCTCTTGGTAAGAGAGCTGGAGCTTGCAGACTACCTATGAGGAATTGAAACTGAGATGATAACCCTCCTTCACTTCCCGTATACCCTCGCTTGCAGACTACCTATGAGGAATTGAAACTGAAGAGTTGTCGCCAGAGGCAGAAAAACGTTTTGGCTTGCAGACTACCTATGAGGAATTGAAACTCATGTACTGATAACCCCCCCTCAGATCCAGTATATCGCTTGCAGACTACCTATGAGGAATTGAAACGCTAACCTCTCAAACAATTCTCTTAATTCTTTCGGCTTGCAGACTACCTATGAGGAATTGAAACTTCTCGCTGTGGAGAAAGTTGAAATTGGAGAAGTTGGGCTTGCAGACTACCTATGAGGAATTGAAACCTTCATGCGCCATCTCTATCACTCCTTTAGTCGTTTGCTTGCAGACTACCTATGAGGAATTGAAACTTCTCTTATTCTATCGATAGCAAAAAAGTGTGTATGGCTTGCAGACTACCTATGAGGAATTGAAACTTGAGAGAGACTACCGCAAAACGATTTAAGAGAGCCATGGCTTGCAGACTACCTATGAGGAATTGAAACTAATACGGATCTTTACCAAGAAGAAGATTAAACTGCTTCCAGACTACCTATGAGGAATTGAAACGTATACTATAAGACAACCAGAGTAGGGCCTAAAGTGCTTCCAGACTACCTATGAGGAATTGAAACTAAAGTATGGTAAAGACTTCACGGTTATCGATGTTGAGCTTCCAGACTACCTATGAGTGTAAACCTCTCTGTTAAAGCTTTTTTGCTGATAATCCCGGGGAACTTCAGTCTAACAAGAGAGCGTTCCTAGAATATCAGATATGGCACTTCCGTACTCCCCAATCTGAAAACCACTACTGCTGGAAGTCGAGAGTTCTCCTGACCTGCTTTTTGATCCTGAACTCAAGCCTGTCGTCAACCTCCAGGTCATCAAAACCATCGATTTTGATACCACATTCTTTTGGAGCGTCGACTCGCTTGACTTCATCCTTGTAGTGTTTAAGGTTCTCTATCTCTCCGTCGAAGATCTCTTTGTCTTTTCTGTAGACTCTTATGATTGAATTTTTTGAAACGTAGCCTTCAGTAAGCTGAACACCCGCAATTGTTCCGAGTTTACCGACCTTGAAGATTTTTCTAACCTCACCTTTACCGGTTGTTTCAAGGACTTCTTCAGGTTCCAGCAATCCTTCGAGAGCCTTCTTGATATCGTCTATAAGGTCGAAGATAATCTCATAGATCCTGATTTGCACGCCCTCAGTCTCGGCATGGCTCCTTGCCTGAGAATCGGGTCTTACTCTGAACCCGATAACAACAGCATCCGAAGCAGCGGCCAGCAATACGTCGTTTGAGTTGACGGAGCCTATCCCGGAGTGAACTAAGTTTATCTTCACTTCTTGGGTCTGAAGCTTCCCTATTGCCTGTTTCAGTGCTTCGATGGTTCCAAAGGATTCGGCCTTGAGAATCAGGTTGAGTTCTTTCTGGGCTGACTCTCCTGCACGGGCCATGAATTCTTCAAGACGCACATGCTTGGGCGCAGATATCGCATTCTTTCGGTCCTTCTCTTCAGTTGCATACTGCGAGATCTCTCTTGCAGCCTGAAGGCTGTCGACAACATACAGCACACCGTGAACATTGGGAACATCGTTGAATCCCATAATTCTAACGGGTTCAGAAGGGCCAGCTTCCTTTAGACGCTTTCCCTTCTCATCGGAGAGTGCCCTCACCTTACCGTAGGCAGAACCGGCTACCACGAAATCGCCTGTTTTGAGTACGCCATCCTTCACGATCGCAGTTGCGAGAGGTCCCTTTGCCTTGTCGAGCTCTGACTCAATGATGATTCCTCTTGCTGGTCCATCCGGTATGCCTCTTATGTCTGACATCTCTGCAACCAGCAGTATCATCTCAAGAAGATCGTCCATTCTTTCACCAGTTTTTGCAGAAATCGGAACGACGATCGTGTCACCGCCCCAGTCTTCAGGGACAAGTCCCAGTTTCGATGCGAGTTGCTGTTTGGTCATGTCTACATTTGCATTCGGCTTATCGATTTTGTTGATTGCGACAATAATGGGGACTTTGGCTGTCTTTGCGTGGTTGAAAGCCTCGATGGTCTGTGGCATTACGCCGTCATCGGCAGCTACTACCAGCACGACAATATCTGTGGCCTGTGCTCCGCGAGCCCGCATTTCAGTGAAAGCCTCGTGTCCAGGTGTATCGATGAAGGTGATCTTACGACCATTTTGTTCGATCTGATAGGCACCGATCGATTGAGTTATTCCACCGACTTCCTTGTCTGCGACATGGGTCTTTCTAAGATTATCCAGAAGAGTGGTCTTACCGTGGTCAACATGTCCCATCACGGTTACTATGGGTGGACGTTGTACCAGACGACTCTCATCTGAATAAAGGTCTTCAAAGTGCTTCTTCACCTTTGCATAAGGATCGGCGTATTCTTCAAGCTCAAGTTCCACAGTCCAGCCGTATTCGGAGGCAATCTGTTGGGCATCTTCAAGAGAAATTGCCTGCCCGGGTCGAAGAATCACTCCTTTCATGAACTGGTCTTTGATTATCTTGGAAGCAGGTATATTGAGTTTCGAAGAGAACGTGTCCAGTCTCAAATCGCTTCCCTTGACACGGAGAATATTCTCCTGAAGCTCTTCTTCTTCTTTCTTTTTCGCTGCTTTTCTTCTCTTTTCTCTCTCAACGTCGTCCACATCGTCACGGTCAAGCTCTTTTGGTTTTAGCTTTGGTTTTTCGAGCTTTGTCTCTTTTGTTGTTTTGCTTTCTGTTTCATATATCCCCAGGATTATATTAACTGTCTCATCATCAAGTGTTGACATGTGGTTCTTGACCGTAACTCCAAGCTCGGTAAGGTCATCAACCAGCTCTCGCGTTGTTATCTTCAGTTTCTTGGCAAGTTCATATACTCTTGTCTTTCTCAACAGTTCTCTCTCCTTTCAGGTACGGCTAACTGCAATATCCTGTCTGCCAGCATCTCGTCCGTAATCGCGACCGCAGAAACGTTATTCTTGCCGATTGCATCACCAAGCGTTGTTCTGTCGGTCTTCATGAGGAATACGGCAGTTGCTCCATGATGGGAGCATCGCTTGACCCAATCAAGCTTGACGGAATTGCTGGCATTCGAAGCAACCAGTATGACTTTGTTTCGTCGTCGGCTTCTCAGATATGCTCTGAGAGCATCCTTGCCAAATGCAACAGATCCTGCCTTTTTTGCCAGACCTAACAGGCCCAAAATCTTGCTTTCTTCTATTAGTTACGCCTCCTGCTTGTAGTCAAGTACAATAACCTTGCAGCGGAACTCTTCAATTTCTGCAGGTGAGCTAATAGTCAGATCTTTCTTCTCTTCGATATCCTCAAATTCCTCAAGGAACTCGTCAACCGAGGAAAGTCCGATCTTCAACGGAGGAGTCTTGTAATGCATGGGAATAACAATGCTAGGGGAAATAAGCCTGCACAAGTCTGCTGCTGTCTTTCCCTCGATCGTGTATACTCCACCTACAGGAACCATGAATACGTGAGGTTCCTTCAGTTTCTCTATGGTGTCGTCAGAAAGCATGTGTCCAAGGTCACCACAATGCAGAACCCTTATCCCTTCTGGTGTAGTAACCTCGAAGAGGATATTGTCACCTCTTTTTGAACCATGCTGCTCGTCGTGAAAGCTTCGGTAACCTTTGATGGCAAAGCCTGCGACTTCCCTGGCTGAAGGATCTCTTACCAGTTCAAAATCACCCTTTACCAGGTTGTGTGCTGCATGATCGAAATGCTGGTGGCTTTCCAGTACTACGTCCGGAGTAATGTCAGGAATAGGATACCCCACTGATTCATCAAAAGGGTCGATCAGAAGTATCTTTCCCTTGCTTTCCAAAGAAAAACAGGCGTGCCCAAACCATCTGATCTTCATCACTGTCACCTCCGGTAGGTAATTATAGCACGGTTACAGAACTCGATAATCTTCCAAAGCAAAACCCGGGACAAGTCCCGGGTTTTGCTTATCTAAATAGAAAAAGCTGTGACACTAACAAATCAAGTAAGGTTGGGTTTCGTCTTCAGGATAGATATAGGAGCTCAGAACCGCACAGTCAGAATAACTCTTCTCAAGTGTACTTGATATCAGACCAACATACTCGTTAACTCTTTCTATTACCTCTCCCAGAGTACATGTTCCCTTTAGTGCGTAGATCAGGATTTCGATGGTACTGTCGTCAGACGCTCTTATGTCCAGTGAATCTCCTTTTGCACCCAGAAGGATCTGGTGTGACAGGGTCTTGAGCACTTTACCAACAGCTTCCACTGATCTGCTTTCTGGCACCGAGAATTCCATGTCGCAGACAATGTACATAAGCTTCCCTCCCCTGAGTCAAGATGTGGAACACAGAAGCCTCACCGGTGGCGCCAATCTCGCAGAGATCAACCCCCTTTCATTCAAAAGCGGTGATGCAAAGAAGTTCAAAGAACAAACTCTGTATTAAGACAGGGAACGACCTGAATCTGTTCAAGGTGGAAAGACTATATATGCGCAGGCAAGGGCGAGTTCGGAAGCTTCGTCAACAGTGCTATTTTTTCCCCAGCACTTTCTCTGCGGCTTCTTCGGCAAGAAGAGGCCAGAATGCGTCTACAGTACCTTCTTCCCAGTTGAAACCGGCATCGCGAAGTATCTTCCGCACTTCAAGACCATAGGAGTAGTGATAAGCCTTCCACCAGAGTTCGCCTTCCTTCTCACGAAGCTTTCTTATTCGCTTAAGGCTTGACTTTTTCATTTGCTGAGCTATTTCACTGACTGCTTTTTCCTTTTCTGCGTCTTCCAGCTCCATCTTTCCGTAGGTTTCGTCGTATTTCTCGGCGGCCATTAATAACACTCCTTGGCTTGCTTCGATTGAAATTACCTAGTTCAATGATACAACAACCAGCTGCTGATACAAGTGCAGTCTTCCATAATCCTTTGATTTGTCTGTGATATAGTCTCGTTGTATTGAAGCGGAGGTGGATGGTCTTGATAGAAAGGTATGCTCTATCTCCCATGAAAGAGCTGTGGCAGGAGAGCCAGAAGTTCAGTAGATGGCTCACTGTAGAGATTGCTTACCTGAGAGCGCTGGAAGAAGAAGGTGCAATTCCTGGAGGAACCGCTGCCAAAGTTGAGAAGAACGCAGCCATCGACCTGGAAAGAATACAGGAAATCGAAAGAACAGTGGATCACGATGTCGTTGCTTTCATAAAGGCAGTCTCCCAGACTCTGGGAGAAGAAGAACGGTTTTTCCACAAGGGTCTAACCTCATCGGACATCGTGGACACCGCACTGTCTTTGGTTATGAAAGAAGCTGCTTGCCTGATCCAGGAAGAGCTAAAGAGACTTGCAGAGGTATTGCTGAATACTGCGAAGGTCCATAAGAACACAATCATAGTTGGGCGAACCCATGGGGTCCATGCGGAACCAACCTCATTTGGTCTCAAGATGCTTGGCTTCTATTCAGAGACACTTCGTAACAGAAGAAGGCTTTCGGCATCGATTGAAGAGATTTCTGTTGGGAAGCTAAGCGGAGCTGTGGGGAACTATTCAAGCGTGCATCCAGATACGGAGAGTCGTGCGCTAAGCTTCCTGGGGTTGAAGCCGTGTGCTGTCTCGACTCAAGTCATTCCCAGGGATATTCACGCGGAGTTCGTCAATACCCTGGCGCTTATAGGCAACGAGATTGAAAGGCTTGCTACGGAAATACGCCTCCTTCAGAGGACCGAGGTTCTTGAAGTGGAAGAGCCTTTTAAGCAAGGACAGAGAGGCTCTTCGGCCATGCCACACAAGAAAAACCCTGTTCACAGCGAGCGTCTTTCAGGGCTCGCTCGTCTGCTGAGGTCTTACACCGTTGCAGCTGGCGAAAACACTGTTCTGTGGCACGAGAGGGATATCTCTCACTCTTCTGCTGAAAGAGTAATCATCCCAGATGCAACTCAGCTGTTGTTTTTCATGCTCCGGGAAATAGTGGAGATTGTCTCACACCTGTTTGTGAATGAAGAGAGGATGAGAGAGAACCTTTCGTTTTCATATGGACTCGTATTCTCTCACCAGGTCATGATAAAGCTGATCGAAAAGGGTCTTAGCAGAGAACGCGCTTACGAGATCGTCCAGAGAGAATCGCTTGAGTCCTGGAAGAGTAAGGAGCCATTCATCGAGCGAATCAAGAGAGCACCGGAAATTACGAGCATCATGGATACTTTGGAGATAGAAAAGCTCTTCGATCCTTCTTTCTATTTGAGAAACGTGGATGAAGTTTTCAGAAGATTTGAGAACGGAAGTGATAGTTATGAAGAAGATTGCGATAATCGGGACACAATGGGGTGATGAAGGTAAAGGGAAGATTGTAAACTACTTCTCTTCAGATTTCGACTGGGTCGTACGCTATTCAGGCGGTGCCAACGCGGGGCACACCATCTATTTTGACGGGACCCAGTATGTGAACCATCTACTTCCGTCTTTGCACCCGCAATCGGATACAAAAGGCTTTCTGGGTGCGGGAATGGTGATAGATCTTGGGCAGTTGATCGGAGAGATCAGGGTAATGACAGGCAGGACCGAAGGCTTTGCCGAACGCATATACATTGATCCAGAGGCCTTTATGGTGCTGCCCTGGCATAAACAGGAAGACGCCTTCCAGGAAGAGCAAGCTTCTCACCCCATAGGAACTACACGAAGAGGGATTGGCCCTGCTTACACGGATAAGGTGTCCAGAAAAGGAATCAAGATATACTGGCTGTTCGAGGAAGACGTTCTTTTAGAGCTACTTAAGCGCATCTATACAGAGAAGCGAAGTCGTTATGGTGAAGCCGTGCTCAATGAACCGGAGGAAGTTGCAAGAAGCCTGATCAGTCAGAGGCAGGAACTCGTTGATCTTGGCGTTCATTTTGCGTCTTCACTTGATGTTTCGAAGCGTTTACGAGAAGAGTCTGTCCTCTTTGAGGGGGCCCAGGGAGTGTTGCTCGATCTGGATTTCGGCACATATCCCTACGTTACTTCTTCTTCCTGCCTGGCTCACGGGATAGCTGTTACTGGCTTCTCGCCATCTGAACTCGATGAGGTCTTTGGTGTGGTGAAAGCCTATACAACCAGGGTGGGGACCGGGCCGTTCCCTACTGAAGAGAGAAGTGATATCACGTCAAGGATCCGCGAGAAGGGAAGAGAATACGGAGCTACCACCGGAAGGCCCAGAAGAGTGGGATGGCTTGATCTTCCTGCGCTAAGGTACGCATGTGAGAGATCTTCAGTAGACTCATTGATTATGACAAAAGCAGATGTCCTCGCAGGAATCGGGGATATAAAAGTGTGTAGAGCATACAGGACAGGTGACGGGATCACCGAAATGCCCGCCTCCTCCCACGATTTCTTCGGGGCCGAGCCCTTATATGAAACACTTCCCGGGTGGAAAGACATTGAAGATTCTTCTTTTGCCAGGTTTGTGGAGTATGTTGAGATGGCTGTCAAACGGCAGATCACCTACATATCGTTTGGCCCCGAGACTGATAAGGTCTATCATAGGAATGAGATATAAACGAAAGCTGATCCCTGTAAGATGAGTGAGTAGAGTATTCAGTGGGAGCTATGCAGCAGTCTGTTCTCACTTAGCGATGCAGTTGTGGTAATATCTTCTTTGTGGCTCGGGGGTGATCTCATGCCTATTATCTACGCGGTCGACGATGAAATGAACGTCAGAAGGCTTATTCGTCAGACCATGGAGAGTGAAGGCTACGAAGTCGACACGTTTGCTACAGCAGAAGAGGCCCTGGAGGCGATCCAAACTCGGCAACCTGATGTGGTTTTCTGTGATATCTCACTGCCAGCAATGGATGGCATTGAATTCATAAAGACGGTGAATGACAAAGCATACGACTTCCGCATAATCGTTATTTCCTCGGTTACTTCGGTGGAAGCGATAAGGTCTGCTTTCCGCCTCGGAATTTGTGATTTCATTACAAAACCCTTTACTCCCCAGGAACTAAAAGACAGTATTGAAAAGTGCTTTAAGAGTGAAGAGAGTCTTCAGAAGCGTTCCAGGGAAATAAGGAAACTCATCGATCAGAAGAAGTACCACAAGGCTGCTCAGCTGACCAGGAAACTATTCTTTGATTATCCGGAATCTGCCTTACCTCATCTTCTGATGGGACTGGTAGTGAAGAAGGACCACCCAAAGACAGCAGCAAAGCATTTCAGGGCAGCCGTTGCCATGGACGACACACTGAAAGAAGCGGAGTCCGAACTGAAATCCCTTGGAGTAGAATGACGTGGCTATTATCAAAGGAACGGTCAAGAAGAAAGAGTATTACATTGTGATAATCGGTTGTGGGAGGCTGGGTTCGCGAATCGCGAGCCTTCTTTCATCACAGGGACACAGTGTCGTGGTTGTTGATAGGGACGAGGATGCCCTGCAAGCACTCTCATACGAGTTCTCCGGCTTCACCATATTGGGAGAAGCCACTGAACTGGACACCCTCAAAAACGCGAAGCTCGACAAAGCAGATATTGCGCTCGTCCTTTCACCTGACGACAACACGAACATAATGATTGCCCTAGTTGCTAAGGAATACTTCAGCACCCCGAGGGTTATCGCGCGAGTATACGATCCCAATAACCTGGAGGTCTTCTCTCAATTCGGTATTGAGATTATTTGCCCAACGCTTCTGGCTGTTGAAAGCATCAAGGAGGCACTAGAAATCGCAGGTGATGAGTCATGAAGGTGGTTATGGTCGGAGGACGGAATATCGCCTACCATTTGACAAGGACCTTTCTCAACAAAGGGCACAATGTGATAGTCGTGAACAGGGACGAATCCTTCTGTGCAGACATGGCCAAGAAGTTCAGGGCAACCGTTATTCACGGAGACGGTAGTGACAGGCATGTTATCGAACAGCTCGAACTCGCAAAAGATGATCTATTTGTTGCTCTAACAATGCACGATTCAGACAACCTGGTCTCTTGCCTGTTGGCGAAACAGGCTTTTGACATAGAGAACACCGCTGCTCTGGTCAACGATCCTGACAATAAAGAGGTGTTCCGGAGGATGGGCATTCACACCGTTGTCAGTCCCACGGAGATACTGGCGACCGCAATAGAAGACAGTATGCTGAGAGAGGAAATCGTCAACATCTTTCCGAATTCTGACAAAGTTGCCATATTCAGGGTCCAGATCAAAGAGGGGGCTCCGGTTCTCGGAAAGAAGATCAGAGAGGCAGAGATTCCCGAAGAAGGTGTAATCGGTGCAATCTTAAGAGGAAGAGATGTTGTAATCCCCAGAGGGGATACAATGATTGAGGAACAGGATGTTCTAATTGTCCTCATGAATGCCAAAGCACAGACCCGGGTACTCGAGAGGTTGATTGGAGAAGAGTAATGACTTCGATGTCTCTTAGGGAACGTTATAGGGTGATATTCGGTTACGTGGGGAACCTCTTTGTATTCTTTCCTTTACTGCTGATGATACCGGTTTTCTTTACTCTTTTATTCTCAGAAGAAATCTCTCACACCCTTCCTTTTCTCATTTCAGCCGCAATTGCGTTTGCATTTGGGTTCATGCTCAAAACATCAACAAGAGTGAAGCCAAGAACCCCAATAACTCCACAGGAAGCCCCGATAATTGTAGTTATTGCATGGATAATGTCCATAGTTTTTTCCGCGTTGCCTTTCGTATTTGGCGGTCTTCTGGATTTCTCCAGAGGTGTTTTTGAAGCGACGAGTGGCTGGACAACAACAGGACTGACCATGTTTGAAGAAGAGACTGTTCCGCGGGCCTTTCTTCTTTGGCGGAGTCTCATGCAGTTCTTTGGTGGAGCCGGTTTTGCCGTGATCATGATGTCAGCGATTCTTGGTCCCAGTGGCTTCAATTTGTATCATGCGGAAGGGCGTGTTGATAACCTTGTACCCAACATCAGGCGTTCTATCAATACCATCCTCCTTATATATTCGAGCTACACTGCAGCAGGATTTGTCATGTACGTTATCGCGGGAATGCCCTGGTTCGACTCGCTTAATCATGCTCTCACTGCTCTTGCCACTGGAGGCTTTTCAACGAGAAACGCTTCGATCGGAGCCTTCAACAGTCCTGCCATAGAGAGTATCACCATCGTCCTGATGGTCCTCGGTGCGACCGGCTTTGGCGTTCATTATGCGTTCTGGAAAGGCAATTTCGGAGCACTCAAGAAAAATGGTGAGTGGAAGACACTCGGGGTACTGCTCCTGATTGCCATTCCGTTTCTTATGTTCAGTGCAGTCGGTGGACTATTCGCTGGTTTTTCTGACAGTTTCAGGTACACAACGTTTCAGGCCGTGTCAGCTCTGACCGGCACCGGATTTTCAACAGCTGATCTTGTTCCCTGGCCTTCAGTTGGGTTATATGTCCTTGCACTTCTAATGATATGTGGTGGTATGATGGATTCCACATCAGGTGGAATCAAGCAGTATAGAATCTATGTGGTATTCAAGTTCGTGATAAATGAAATCAAACGTATGCTCTTACCCAGGAGTGCTGTCACCCGGGTTGAGATCTGGAAAGCAGAGACAAAGAACTACCTTGACGATCTGATGCTCAAAGAGATTCTCCTTGTCATGACGTTCTACGTTGTTACACTCCTGATCGGTGTCGGGATAATATCAGGCTATGGGTACTCTTTGAGCTTCTCGCTTTTTGAGTTTTCTTCTGCCTTGAACACTGTAGGGCTCTCAGTAGGAATAACAGGTCCCGATGCTCCTTTGGGGATCATCTGGACCCAGACAGCAGGCATGTTCCTGGGCAGACTGGAATTCATAGTGGTGATCTTTGCGTTCTCGAGGTTCTTCAAAGATGCTGGAACATCTCTGAAGGCAAAAAAGAGGAGTGATTGAGATAATTAACAGACCCAAAGGCACACAGGACATTCTTCCTGATGAAATTGAGTTGTGGCATTACATTGAGGAAACCATAAGAAGCCTCACACAGCTTTACTCATTCAGTGAGATAAGAACGCCAATATTTGAAGCCACAGAGCTTTTTGAGCGAAGCGTGGGAGAGACGACGGATGTTGTGCAGAAAGAGATGTACACATTCATGGACAAGGGTGGAAGATCTGTCACATTGAGACCCGAAGCAACCGCGTGTATCGTTCGTGCGTATATGGAAAACGGAATGATCAACCAGGGAGCCCCCAGGAAACTCTACTACATGGGACCGATGTTCAGATACGAGAGGCCACAAGCTGGCAGACTGAGACAATTTCATCAGTTTGGAATAGAGACGATAGGATCTGCGCACCCCACGGCAGATTTTGAAGTCATCGAGTTCTCAGTTGCACTTTTGCGTCAGCTAAAGCTTGAAGAGACAAAGCTCACCATTAACTCCATAGGCTGTCAGAAGTGCAGGCCGCAATACAGAGAAGCCCTGAAAGCTTACTATTTAGAAAAGCTGAACAACCTGTGCGAGGACTGTCAAAGACGTTATGAAGTGAACGTCCTCAGGCTTCTTGACTGTAAAGTGGACAAAGAAGCCACTGCCGGTGCTCCCAGCATACTGGACTACCTGTGTGATGAGTGTGCCGAACATTTCGATCAGGTGAAGGACCTCCTTGTCAAGGCCAGCATCGAATACGAGATCGATCCGAGGCTGGTTAGAGGACTCGATTATTACACAAGGACAGCCTTTGAAATCAATACGGCTGCTCTTGGTGGGCAGAGCCAGATTCTGGGTGGCGGACGATATGACGGTCTTGGTGAGTTTTTGGGAGGAAAACCGATCCCTGCTGTGGGATTTGCCGCTGGCCTGGAACGCATTGTCATGCTGCTGAAGAAACAGAGACTCGACATTGAAGCAGAAGAAGGAATGCTGGTTTCTATCCTCCCACTTGGCGATGCCGTGTTTCACCATGCATTTGATTTTGCATCGAGAATAAGAAGAAGAGGGATTCCAGTATTTGTCGATGTGATGAACCGGAACCTCAGTAATCGACTCAAACATGCAGGGCGAATAGGCACACGGCTTGCCGTCGTGTTTGGTGACAACGAGCTGGAAGCCAGCATAGTAACCGTCAAGAACATGATTGATGGCAGCCAGGCACAAGTTGATGCAGCGTATCTTGAGGACTACATTGAAGAGAAACTTGAGTTGAGCTAGGTTTTCAGCAGTTATCTCCGAGAGTCTATAAAAGAACAGACGCGCTAATCCCTTATAATCTCTTGTAATCCCCCGAGTAGCCGTGATATAATTACTTGTGAATTCAAGGGAGGGATAACAATATGGACAGAAGAGAAATGGAAGCGTTCCTGGACAGTGAGCCATCTATACAGGATCTCAGGCGCTATGCAAAAATGCTGGGGTTGCGACTGAAAAGAAGAATGAAGAAGAGAGAGATTGTCAAACTCATAAGAAATGGTGCCAAGGATATGCCATCATCTTCGGAATCTTCTGTAGTCGGACCGATCGAAGAACCGGTCTATCCATCGAAGCCCGATTCATTTCCTCTTCCTGACTCTTACGGAAGAGACAAACTGATGCTCATGCCGATAAACCCAAAATGGATGCACCTGTGCTGGGACTTCTCTAAAGAGACGCTGGAGAAGATCAGCCAAAGTGGCAAAGATCTCGTTCTCAGAATTCACGATGTGACATCGATCATTTTCAGTGGTTCGACATCCAACAAAACGAAAGTGATAAACATTGCCTATGGTGCCATGGACTGGTACCTCGATGTAGAAGCTTCAGATGCAGACTATATTGCTGAACTTGGCTACTTCAATGACGATTACGTGTTTGTACCACTCATCCGATCCAACGTGGCAAGAACTCCTGCAGATTATCCAAAATTCGCTGAGACCGAGACCTGGTTAGATCTGAAGAAGAAGAGAAGAGAAGCCAGGCCTGTTAGCGAGGCTTTCATGTCTGACGCGATCAGAGCATCGAGTTCAGCGAGGATGGGAAATCCGAGTTCTGAGGAATACCTCAATTACCTTGCAAAGAGCGCCAGTGGAGGTGGGCGAAGATGAGCAAGGGGAGCTTTTTACTGGTTCTGCATGCTCACCTTCCTTTCATTAACCACCCCGATTTTCCGAATTTCATGGAAGAAAGCTGGCTCTTTGAAGGAATAACGGAGACTTACATTCCTTTGCTTGAAGTTTTCAGAAAGCTGGATAAAGACGCTGTGGATTTCAAGGTTACTATGAGTATCACACCTCCCCTCATGGAGATGATGACAAACCAGGACTTGCAGAGAAAGTACGTCAGACATCTTGAAAGGCTTATAGATCTTTCCGGTAAGGAAGTTGAGAGAACGGCGGACGAGAGTCCACGAAAGCACAAAATGGCCAGATACTACAAACAACACTTCGAGAACACGCTCAATATATACAAGGAAGTAGATGGGGATCTCCCCAGGGCCTTCGCAGAGTTTCAAGAAAAGGGCAATCTGGACATCATCACCTGTAATGCTACGCATGGTTTCTTGCCTTTGATGATCAGACATCCAAAAGCAATCAATGCCCAGGTGAAAATCGGTGTCGAGACCTACGAACAACATACAGGCCGAAAGCCCAGAGGCATATGGCTCGCAGAATGTGGCTATGTCTCGGGTCAGGATAGTCACCTGAAGAATAATGGGCTTGAGTTCTTCTTCGTTGATTCTCACGGTTTATGGTATGCAGATCCTGCTCCGCGCTATGGTGTCTACAGGCCTGTTATCACTCCTAACGATGTTTTCGTTTTTGCAAGGGATCCCGAATCAAGCCAGCAGGTGTGGAGTGCAGAAGCAGGTTATCCTGGAGATCCGAGGTATCGTGAGTTCTACAGGGACATCGGCTTTGACAGAGAAGACTGGTACATGAGACCTTACATGGATAGCAGTGGTGAGCGCTCCAATACAGGGATCAAGTATCACAAGATAACTGGCAAAGATGTCGATCTGAAGGACAAGGAGTACTACGATATCGACGAGGCTATGGAAGCTGCCAGGGGACACGCCAGGGACTTCGCTGCAAAGAAGAGAGAGCAGGTCAAGAACCTTTATAGTCAGTTCGAAGGCGTGGAACCCGTGATAGTTGCCCCGTTCGATGCGGAGCTTTTTGGACACTGGTGGTACGAAGGACCGTTTTTCATTGAAGAACTCTTCAGAGAACTCAGCAAAGTCCCTGAAGTTGTACCTTCTACTCCCACTGAAGTGATCGATTCACTTGAACAGGTCCAGGTTGCTACGCCCAGCGATTCAACATGGGGAGCCAACGGTTACAATGAGGTCTGGTTGAATGGAAAAAATGACTGGATATACAACCATCTCGATGAAATAACCGAGAGAATGGTAAGCTCTGCTGAACAATACCGGGACATCAGCGATCCAAAGAAAGAGAGGGTCCTCAACCAGATGGCAAGGGAGCTACTTCTCGCGCAATCAAGCGACTGGGCCTTTATAATGACTACAGGCACAACGGTTGAGTATGCCGTTAACAGAACAAAGACGCATGTTAAGCGCTTCCTTGACCTTGAGGAGCAATTGAAGAGTGGTAATATAGACGAAGCTTATCTCGAAACACTGGAATGGATCGACGGTATATTCTCGAACATAGATTTCAGGGTATATGCTGAGTGATCGGATAGTCCCTTTTTGATAGATTTTTGGCTGAAGTTGCTTCCAGTAGATTTCGGGGGAGGTGAAAAACCTCCCCTTATTGGTTACAATGAAGAAAGAAATAAGGTTGTTGGAGGGAGTTGAGTTCGCTTATGAACACGAGACGGCTGATCAAACGCATACAGGTTCCTGTTATCTGGGCAGTTGCGATCATGTTTGGAGCTGGTGTTGTCTGGTGGGGGATAGCTGCCTACGTAGGAGGAAGAAACCAGGGAGATTTCTCACTTGAACCAGAGCTTACGCTTGCCGATGCGGTAGCAGTGCTCACCAAGGACGGTATTCAACTGGATGAGCCCATCTTTTGGGTATCATTCCAGGAGTACGAGACGGCTGTGAGAGAATCGCTTAACAACATAAGGCAACAGGGGATGACCGTGGATCCATATTTCGGCACGGCACAGGTCCCCGGAGAGATGGAGATTCGGTATGAAGTACTCAAGGATCTCCTGGACCAGCGAATCCTGAGATACTACGCAAAAGAAGAAGAAGTTTTACCCAGCAGCGCTCAGATACAGGCAGAGACCAAGCGAATAGTGGATGATTTCGTTGCTGACTCAAATACCAGGAATCAGATCATTCAATACTACGGAAGCGTCAATGCTTTCACCGATATAGTTGAAAGGTTTGTCACGACCGAGCTTCTTGTAATGAATGCAATTGCCAGTGCCCTGGGAGATGTCGACGAAGCCTTCAGAGAACACTTTGAAGCAAACAAGGATGCTATTAAGCATGAGTATGAAAACGTAACGGCCAGCCATATCCTGGTCGATACGGAACAGGAAGCTCTTGAACTCAAGACACTTATCGAGAGTGGAGAAATCGACTTCGCCGAAGCTGCGGTTGAGTATTCTGTAGATGCTGGAAGTGCTCCAAGAGGTGGCGACCTGGGAACTTTCGGGCGAGGACAGATGATCTTCGAATTCGAAGAAGCGGCCTTCGATGCGTCTATTGGTGATATTGTGGGTCCCGTACAAACCCACTACGGTTACCATCTCATTCAGGTGAGATCAAAGTCGACCTTCGATAGTCTGGAAGATCTGCAGAGCAAGGGTCTTTACGAAGATTTGAAGAATGAATTCACTCAGCAGAAGTTCATGGAATGGTTCACCAACTACAAGGCATCAGGTGATTTCGGCTATGAACTGAACGACTCGGATCTCCTGCTCTATGACAAATACGAGAAAGCAAAAACTGATCCTGACAAGACCGAGGAACTCCTGAGAGAACTTGCCCAGGATCTGTTCCCTGAAGATGATGATGAGTCTGTTGCTCTTATGGAGAGTTATCTTCCAGCTGTTGTGTTCGTTCAGCTGGCTGATTCCAGACTCAATCGACTCGACTCCACCGTGTACGATCTGGAAGATGCTGTCTACTACTACGAAACCCTTCCAGAGAACCTCCGGGACATGTCAAGGGCAGAGATAGAAGAAGAGCTTGAAAAACTCTTAGAAATTGAAGAAGCTGACGAAGCATCGGAGACAGAAGTTGAGGAAATTGAGACTGAAGAAACCGGTGAAAACCCCGAAGCATCTGAAGACAATCCGGAAGAACCTGAGCCAGTCTACTCTGAGTCAGGGTTCATCAGGGAGGATCTTGAACAAGCTCTCAAGCTCAAGGATATTGAAGACAGGTTAGGCATCAGCTCTGCTGAGGAAGCCAGGAGTATGCTTGATGCAAAAAGGGCCACAGAGGCCGAACTTGAAGAGCAGTTCAAGAGAGCTGTGAGATATCTCTACAAAGACCTGCCATTCTCTTCAACCGTTCTCGAGTACATGTACAGGATCGAAAGGGACAATCCGGAAGTCGTTCTGCGCTACCATGAAAACAACTACGACAAGAATCTGTCCTTCATCATATCGAATCGCGATACGTTCCAGATGTATCTCGAATACTATCAGCAATTCCTCGGTCAACAGGCAGCCAGTTTCCTTATAGATATGCCCGTAAGAAACATGGAGGAAGATCTTCTGGAAAGGGTTGTAAGAAATCCTGAGGCTTCAGACGATCTCAAAGTAACAGCGCTCTACCTCCTCATAGAAGTCTATGACAGACTGGCGAATCTTTATCATGATTCTGCGGTAGCACGTATCTACCTGCTCACACAGAGGAATTATCTGGAAAAGCTGGAAGAGATAATCCCGGGCGATGAAGGTGTACTTCAGACCATAGAACTCGTTAATACCCAGATCAGAATGCTTGAAGAACAGCTCAAACCTGAGGAGATAGTTGAACCGGGTGAATTTGAAGCCGAGCTTGAGCTTGAAGGGCTTCCTGGTACGCTGGATGAACTCGACGAAGAGGATTTCGAGCTTGATATCGGACCATTTGGAACAGAATGATACCAAATAAAACAACGGGGTGCTTGAGTCACCCCGTTGTTTGTCTGGCTGGGGCGGGAGGATTCGAACCCCCGAATAACGGATCCAAAATCCGTCGCCTTACCGCTTGGCCACGCCCCAATGCATCGAAGATTCTAACACCGCAGTATAACCGTGTCAACAGTGACGGAGGTGCGTTATGGCTCTGATAAAGGTATTGCTGAAACAGTCTGGGGAAGTTGAACATGTTGAAGCAGGTACAAGAATCGATGAACTCGCCCGCAAACACAGTGACCTCTGCGAGTATCCGATAATGGCTGGCAAGATAGGGAACTCCATATACGAAATCACGCGTAGGCTTCACAAGGACTGCGAGCTGGAGTTTCTCGATGTCAGTGATAAAGACGGTCTCAGAATCTACACCCGTGGAGTGTTATTCATACTGTTCATGGCTGTTCGAAATCTTTGGCCCAATGTCAGGCTTTTTATACATCATTCGCTGGGGTCAGCCCTGGTATGTGATCTTGAGGGCAAGAAGGTCGATCAGAACGTTCTGTCGCTTCTGAAGGAAGAAATGCAGAGGATCGTCGATGAAGATCTTCCCTTTGAGAAAGATACCATAGACAAATTCGAGGCTATCAAAATGTTCAAAGAGGACAGACAACTCATGAAGTCAAAGCTCTTCAAGTACAGGAAGAAGTCCACGGTCAATATATTCAGGTGTGAAGGATACTTCAACTATTTCTACGGTTATATGCCATCTTCCACCGGTTCGCAGCGGGTCTTTGAGCTTCTGCCTTACAGGGATGTCTTTGTGCTGAATCTTCCGACGACAAGCTCACCTGGCGAAGTTCCTCCGTTCGTAGACTATCCCAAACTCGCATCAGTAAACATGGAAGGAGCGAAATGGGGAAGAATCCTGGGTGTCCATGCAATCGGTGAGCTCAACGAGATAATCGCAGCAGGCACTGCAGAGACCACAGAACTCATAAGAACTGCAGAAGCACTCCACGAGAAGAAAATGGCCCAGATTGCCGATTACGTATACGACAGGCCTGAGACACGCCTGATACTCATAGCAGGGCCATCGAGTTCGGGAAAGACGACGTTCTCAAAGAGACTCATGCTCCACCTGAGAGTGGTAGGTTTAAGGCCGATTCAGATCTCCCTGGATGATTATTTCGTTGACCGGGAGAAAACACCCAGAAATGAGAAGGGTGAGTACGACTTTGAATCGATCTATGCACTGGATCTGGAGCTTTTCAACAAACAGATCGCTGCTCTGCTTGATAGCAAAGAAGTTGAGATTCCCAGGTTCGATTTCAGGACAGGCAAAAGGGTATATGATGGCAATAGAATCAGGATCGATTCTGATCAGCCGATTATCATCGAAGGGATTCATGGTCTGAACGAGCTGCTTACCTCTTCGATTCCCAAGAACAAGAAATACAAGATCTACGTAAGCGCCCTCACGCAGAT
>DLVL01000127.1:0-1875 GCA_003444085.1 Kosmotogaceae bacterium
AATCGCGTTTAGAAGCTTGTAGAGAGCCTCCATTGTATGGTCTACTAGAAAGAGATGCTCCTTGAAGAGCTCGATAATCGAAAGTTCTTTCTTCCCCAAGAAGAACAATGCGTTCACCTCCTGACTGGCTTTAGTACAATTATACCTTGCTTTATTTCCCGAATGTTGTCTGAGTATTATCCGAGTATTTTAGTAATAATGTGCCGGATAACAGCCTACATCTGCGATTTCCAATCGTGTATAATCTTCTGACAGACAACCAGATATAGGAGTGTGAGCACATGTTTGATTACCAACAGATATCAGATCTCAACCCCTTCTACAGAATCGCAGAGTTCTCCTTTTCTGTGGATCAGAAGTATAGAGAACCAGTCAGAACAATGGTCAAGAAGAGCCTGGAACTGGGCAGTGAAGCCTGGGGTGCTTACGATAAATCCTCACTTGTAGCAGGTTACGTACTCGATGAGTACTGCATGAGATTCAGAGAATCCGTTGTCAAGATGGGAGGAATAGGCTTCGTTTGCACGCGGGTTGACTACAGAGGAAAAGGGGCAGTCAAGTTCCTTCTCAAGGAATCCCTGAAAACAATGCACGAGAAAGGACACGCTGTATCTGTTCTGTATCCATTCAACCAGGGTTTTTACAGAAAGTATGGGTGGGAGCTGTTCTTCAGGATGAAGAAGATCAAATTCTCTCCAGGAACGATCAATTTGCCCGATGAAGTGAATTCCGTTTCATCAGAACTGCTCGAGACCCCTGATGAAGAATCAGTTGATTTCTATAACGCCTATGCTCGGGAACACTACAACTTCTGTCCAAGAACAATCGAATACTGGAAGATGGCAGTTTCGCATCCCTGGCCGGATATTATTGCACGAAACATAGTGAAGTTCACCGAAGATGATCGGGTCGTGGGTATAATGGATCTTTCTTACTCAAGGGAAGGGAAAGAGAGAAAGCAGCTTCTTAGTATCAGACAATTCTTATGCCTTACAGAAAATGCCAGGAGAGCCATGCTGGGATTCGTGAAAAGGCTTTCTCAGCAGATTGATGAAGTCGTATTCACACTTCCGCTGGACGAGGAACTATGGCCTTACTTGTCTGACAGACCAAAGGAACAACTCATTCAGGATGCCGGGATGATAAGAATTGTCTCACTAGAAGGCCTTGAAGGGTTATCAATTAAAGCTCCTGATCTGGATATCGCAGTGAAGGTCGTGGACAGCCTTGCTCCCTGGAATGACGGAGTATTCCGTCTCATCGTGAAATCAGGAACTCTCAGTGTAAGAAGAGCGGACGAATATGACTTTCAGTGCGACATTTCAACGCTCTCTTCGGTTATTTCAGGTTTCACGAATCTAGAAGAAATGCAGGCATGTGGAAGAATCAAACCATCAGAGAGACCTGTCAACGTGGACTTTCCTAAGCAGGTCACATTGCTAATGGAGTTCTTCTAGGCGGATTCTCACCGAAGAACAAATTGTCCTGAAGCAATTCTGCGGCCATCCGGACGCAAGAATGATGCTTTGTACCGCCCTTCTTCATCTATCTCGAACTCAAGCGCAACAAGTGGCACCTCGGGGTTGATCTCGTGCGTCACTTCTTTGACAAATCTGTCGACTCCCGTTGAGGTCTCCCAGAAACGCGTGGTTATCGTCTCAACCTCAAAAGGATTGATTGCTTCCAGAATTACGAAAAAGGTCCCGGTCCTTAATTCATAACTGGGATATATCGGATCAAGCGTAATTGGCACAATATCCTGACAGAAGATCACCTTTGTGCTTCCAGCAGTACAGCCTGTCATTGAAGCTAGTGAAACAACCAGCACCAAAAAGAGTAAGATTCCAGCAACTTTCACATTTATCACATCCTGAT
>DLVL01000127.1:2124-3729 GCA_003444085.1 Kosmotogaceae bacterium
TTTGAGTTGTTCGATCCACTGGGCTGGAAAATCACCCACAGCAACCATTGAGATAATCGCATCGTAAGGCGCCCCTTCAGCATAGCCGTAATAGCCATCCCTGTTCAGTACTGTGACGTTATCTATTCCCAGTTCCATCAGTCTTTCTTCTGCTATATCAGCAAGTTCCCGATCGTACTCTATCGAGACCACATGCCCATCACTTACCATGCGGCTCAGAAGTGCTGTACTGTAGCCAGTCCCGGTTCCTATATCAAGTACAGTCTCATTTCCCTCGAGATCCAGCATGTCAAGCATTTCGAAAACCAGGGACGGCTGGCTCGCAGTACTTATGACTCTGCCATGCCGGATACACGTCGGCACCACATGATTGCTCTCTGCAAGGTGCTTCTCACTGTCCGGAAGGAAATGCGCCCGATCAATGTTTCTGACAGCTTCTTCTAGCTTCGGGTTCCTTATACTATTCCTGAGTAACCGACGATAACTACCTGTTCTCATTTACGATCCCTCAAGTATCATTATAATACAATGGAGATTTCCATAACAGGAGTCACATAACGATTGCATATAACCTCTCTTATGATATTCTCTTGAATAAGAGCACAAAATCCAGAGTAGAATTTTCGGAATTGGAGAGGTGTTTTAGATGAGAAAACGATTGTTCATTCTTGTGATATTTCTGTTAAGTGCATTGACGATCTTATTGGCTGATTCTTTCGAACTATTGAGCAGATTGACCTGGCTCCCATGAACTTGGAAGAATTCGAGGGAGGATACAGACTTCTTTCTCTCAAAGGATTGTCACGGTACGATGGAACTGGAAACACTCCTGTCTATGTTGCGGCATTTGGCAAGGTATTTGATTTTACAGGTTCCAGGAGATGGGCCGGAGGCACACACATGAGACTGCACAGCTCCGGAGAAGAACTGACTTCAGATATTCTCAGGGACTCTCCTCATGAAGCTGCAAGGCTTGATCGTGGAGAACCTGTAGCGCTACTGGTCTTCACGATGAAAGAAATCCTTGAACATGAGGCTGGCAGCACCGGTAAAACTTACTCTCCGATTGTAGGAAAAGTCTACGATGTGAGCGACGGCCCGGAGAAGGCTCTCATTGTGGGAATAAGTGCTTACACCCCTTCAGAACTTACCTTTTTTGACGGACTAGAAGGCAGAAAGAGCTTTATCGCAATCGAAGGAAAGGTCTGTGATGTAACCTTTTCTGAAGGCTGGGTTGATGTATCTGAGACGATCGGAGTCCTTCAACCTGGACACGATATCACAAGGGAGATTCCAGAGCATCCTGTCAGTCCGAATTTCTTTGAAAGTGCTGAGATAGTTGGTCTGCTCGTTTTCGACTACGATGAGCTCGCGAGGTTTTCAGGAGCAGCAGGAACAAAAGCTTACGTCGCGTCAGGTGGGATCGTCTACGACATCTCTGGAATAGATTCCGCCCTGACACTTGGTGGAACTGATATCACTGGAGAGATCAATGAAGACAATTCACTTGCGGGTATTATCGACAGCTCCCCAATTGTAGGATTCATGATAAACGAATGAGGAGGAATCTTCAATGTATGTGTTCCTGGGATGGCTCAATGTTGC
>DLVL01000108.1 GCA_003444085.1 Kosmotogaceae bacterium
CATTATCTATAGTCGATAGATCAACAGAAGGAGTTGACAGGATCTTGAAGGCGACAGACATTGTTGAAAGCGAGATTATCGATCTTCTCAATGAGAATACAGAAGATTGTCCTATTTGCAGAACCTCTGAGAGGGCCGTTCGTGGATGGCTGAAAGGGGCCCTTTCTGATCTTCTCCATAATGAGAGCGCCCGAGCAAAACTAAACGCTGGTGGTCTTTGCAGGGTTCACTCCGAGACATTCATTCAGGTTGTGAGAAGCGATTCAGGCATTGGGTCTCTCAGTGCAGCAATTATGCTGTGTGACATTCTTCGCCGTCAGATTCAGGATATAAAGGAACTGGAGTCGGGGAAGAGGCGCAGGAGACGTGGCTTCTCAAAGGTCGGAAACAGATGCCACATGTGCAAGGTCTTCTCTGAGACAGAACAGAGATTTGTCAACGCCTTCGCTGTTTTTTTCAACAAAATGGTTGTCAGAGAAGCCTTTGAGAACTCAAACAGTGTAATCTGTGTTGAACACACTCGACAGATGAGCAGAATCAACACAACTTGCAAAGAATGGTTTCTTTCAATACAGCAGAAAAAGCTTAAAGCTCTTCTTGACGATATGGAAATACTCATGAAGAAGCACGACTACAGAAACACCGAACCAATAGGTAGAGAGAGCTCCTCCTGGGTAAGAACAGTCCGGGTCATTGGTGAGCGAGAATAAGTACCCCTTTCCGTGAAGCTGGCTTCAGGATCAAAACTTCATACCCGTCAGAGCGATACCCTTTATGAAATAGCGCTGAGCAAAAATGAAGAAGATGAGGATCGGTGCTATGACAATACAGGACCCTGCCATCTGTATGGCAATGTTTTCTCCATACTGTCCCGCCAGTACGGATATTGCAACTGGAAGCGTGTACATTCGCTCGTCCTGTGCGATAATCAATGGCCACAAGAATGAGTTCCACGATCCTGTGAATGTAAAGATAGCAATTGTCGATAGAGCTGGTCTACACAATGGTAAGATGATTTTGAAGTAGAGGAACCCCTCTCTAGCCCCGTCCATCTTTGCCGCTTCCAACAGATCGTCAGGAATTGTAATTATGAACTGCCGCATGAAAAAGACGTTGAACGCACTGACCATCGCAGGAATAATGAGCCCAGCATAGGTGTTAATAAGGCCAAGGTGGCGCAACATCAGGAATACAGGAATTATGGTCATCTGGCCAGGAACCATTATCGTGGCAAGAACAAGCATAAAGAGAGCATCCCGTCCCTTGAAGCGAAACTTCGCAAAAGCGAACCCCGCCATAGAAGAAAAGAGCACAGAGAGAACGGTGATTGAACCAGCCACCACTACAGTGTTTATGAAAGGTCTTGCGAAATCAAGACTCCTGAAGAGTTCAATGTAGTTCTTCAGAGTAGGTTCTGAAGGAATCCATTTTGGTGGGAAGACAAAGATCTCCCTTGGAAGCTTAAAAGAAGTTGACACCATCCAGAAAAACGGAACAACCATGACTACTGCTCCGAAAATCAGCACAGCATATACAGAAGTCTCTCTAATAACTGATTTCTTTGTGACCATTCCACCACCACCTAGGAAACCTGTTTAGACAATCGCATTCTTATGAGAGTAATAGTGATTATTATCAAGAATAGCGCTACCGCGAGAGCTGATGCATAGCCCAGCTCAAAGAACCTGAAACCCTGTCTGTACAGATAGAGCACAACTGACAACGTTGAGTTCAACGGGCCTCCGTCTGTAAGCATGTACGGCTCCTCAAACAACTGGAGGTAGCCAATTAACATCATTGTCGTCACGAACAGCATCGTGGGTCTGAGCATCGGAATGGTAATGTGCACAAATTTCTGCCAACCCGATGCGCCGTCAAGTTCGGCCGCTTCGTAAAGAAAATCCGGGATATTCTGAAGCCCTGAGATGAACAGAATCATATTGTAACCAATCGCTTTCCAGACAACGAGCATAATTATCGATGACATTGCAAATGTTGGATCTCCCAGCCAGTTGGGACCCGAAATTCCGAAGAGTCCAAGAAACCAGTTCAAAAGACCATAATGCATGTTGAGAATCCAGCTCCATACAACTGCTATTGCCACGGTGTTTGTAACAAACGGAAGAAAGTAGATAACGCGGAACAATCCTTTGAAACGTGTCTTCTCCCGGTTGATGAGCATAGCCACCCCCAACGAAATGGCTACAGTCAAAGGCATTGCAACGATGAGACAATACAGCGTGTTAAGCAAAGAGCGCCAGAACAGGGGGTCTGAAAGAAGTTCCTGGAAATTCGAAAGGCCCACGAATCTTGCCCTGCTCCAGTCGGCAAGAGCATATACGTCAAAGTCAGTGACGCTCAGGACAAACGACGCGAATATCGGAATCACCAGGAATATCAGCAATGCAGCCAAAGCTGGCCCCAAGAACAATAGGATCCACACTAACCGTGTCCTCATGTGACCCCTCCCAAAGCAATACCAGTAAACCCCTCCCTTGAAAGGGAGGGGTAATGGTCAGATCATCTGCGTTTTCCGAGTATTTTGACGATATCGTTATGGAGATCTTCCGCTGCCTGTTCTGGTGTTTTGCGTTGGAACAGGGCTTCCTCGACTCGTCTTGAAATTGCCTGTTCAATCTGTCCCCACTGTGGGATATTCGGAGTAGCCCTTGCATCAAGCAACTGTTCGCCAAAGACGCTGAGCATTTGATCTTCAGCAAGTTCAGGATAGCCCCATGTTTCTACTACGGCGGGAAGGGAAGCCACGATATTGTACCACTGGAGCTGAATGTCTGGTCTTGACATGAATTCAATGAAATCCCATGCAGTCTCCTTGTTGCGTGATTGTTTGAAGAGTACCCAGTTAGATCCGCCGACAAAAGAAGTCTGGCTCTTTTTGCCAGGAAGGAGTGCAACGTCCCATTTTCCATCAATCTGGGGTACCTGGTTTCGAATCATGCTAATCATCCATGGACCGGAGAAAAATATGGGCACTGCACCGCTTCCGAAATCATGGATAAGTTCCCCCCCGGCCTTGAGAGCAATCTCATCCCAAAAGAAGCGAGAGTAGTACTCTATTGCTTCAACGAACTCAGGGGTTTTTACAGCAACATTGCCTTCATCATCAATGATTCGCGCACCGTTCTGCCATGCAAAAGGCATAAACTCGTTCGCAAAAGTCCCTGTAAAAAGCAACGATATTCCTGACTGCTGAGGTCCCCTTGCAGTAAGCTTCTTGCCGGCGTCATACAGATCTTCCCAGGTCTGAGGAGGATGATCATAACCGACCTCTGAAAGAAGATCTGTTCTGTAATACATCACGCGAACATCAACATACCAGGGTATCCCAACTGTTCCTTCTTCAGTTATTGCGGTCTGCCATGAGCCCTCAAAGAAGTTCTGAGGGTCGACGATATCTGAATTTGCAATGAAATCGCTCAGTTCTTGAAAAGCACCCATCGCAGCAAAAGGCGCCATCCACGTAGTCCCCATCTGTGCAATGTCTGGCAGCTGTCCAGCTGCTATACCCGTAAGGAGTTTGTCATAAGCGCCTGACCAGGGTATTGCCTGCACATCGATGGTCACTCCTGGATTCTCTTCTGTAAACTTCTCTGCAATTATGTGCAAGCTCTTTGCTTCCTCACCCATTGCCCAGATGCGTAGTGTCGTGGCACCCGCAGCTGAAGCAATGATGAGTGAAACAAAGACACTTAAGATGACCAGTTTGTTTTTCATCATTCACACCTCCTATTCTTCAAGTCTGAGGGTTCCCCAGGCCTCGGGGTTTGCCCACACATCTGCAACGGGGTTCCAGCAAAGGATATTCTCTCTCACATAAGCTCCAATATCTGCATCTCTTACATTTGAGTTGTGAATTGTGTGGCTGAAACCGATTTCGACACCAGGTTGAGGTTCTATGGTCAGATATTTAAGTGGAATCTTGATTTCGACATCATAGCCATATTCCGTTTTTGAGGACGCGATTTCCACATCAGGAGAAACTTCAGATATCGGACCGGGATTGGCGTCTTCGTGTCTTACAGCCTGGGGATTGCCTTCTGTATCAAACGGAATCATCGCGAGCTTGAAAAGACCCTTCTCCGAGCCCGCCCTGCCGGGATCAATATAGAACTCGATTGAGTCTGTCCCGTAGTATGCTCCTCGGTCCGTGGGTTCGATGTTTATGACAACATATTCATCATGCACACGTGCTGCCAGGTACAGATTCTCTTCATCCCACATCGCATAAAAGTAACTGTGCAGAATCTGTCTCGTCTTGTCCACACGCATGATGCCGCCGGCAGGTACGTTCATGTCCTCGCTAACCAATGTTGCAGTCACGTCTGCCCATTCTGTAAGATCACCGTCAATCAAGATCGCTTTGGTCGCCTTTGGCGCAACTGCTGTTTTCAGTTCGGGATCAGTAAGCAGTCTCTCAAACTCCTCTGCGTATTCCGGCCTGACTGCATATTCTGCAACCCGATGTTCAAAACCGATCTTCTCCATTGCCGACTGGATGTAATCACTGCTCATGAATAGATCCCATATCAACTCTGAGCGATAGTTTTCAATCATGAGGACAATGCTACCCTGATCGATTCCAATGTGCTCTTCAGAGAACCAGACAGCATCCGCGTTGAAGGCGCTAACGAAGCCGTAGTCCGACCAGACAAGAGGGCCATATCTCTCGAGCATGGCTCTGATCGCTCTCAATGAAAGGTCGGGAGTAAAGACAATTGATGCGATTGGTGCATATGGAGCGACTGTACCATCATGATTCCCGTCCGCAGCTCCATATGCCTTGTAACCAGTTGGCCCATCTGAAGCGCTGAGTCCCCAGATGTCTGTGTCGTAGGTCTCGTACTCAAAGCGCTTCATGAACGAATAGAGCCAGTTATATCTTGTCGCCACAGCTGCATTATTGAAGTAGTTCGCATACTTGTCTTCCTTGTCTCTGAAGTCAACAAAGACATTCGGGTACTGGTAGACGAAGAGGGTTTCCTGAGGCAATGAGACAAAGGTATCCCTGACGGGCCTGTATATGTTGTCCCAAGTGGAGGGGCTTATCGAATATGTCGGGGATCCGATTGCGAGTATGTAGGCCAGAATACCCTCATTGAATGAATCCCAGCGTGACCTCAGGAATGCAGGACCTTCAGGCTTCCATCCCATAGACAACGTGTCTCCACCTGCAAGCATCCAATTCCAGTCGACAGCCTCGTAGAGTTGTCTTCCAAGGTCTTCGATCTCAGTTTCCTTGAAGTACTCCATAGATATTACGACGCCCGCCATAAGAAGCGCCGTGTCAATCGAGGAGAGTTCACATTCCCAGACTCTTTCGCCTGTCTTCATATCTACAAAATGGTAGAAGAATCCTCTATGACCTTCCACGTTACCCTCTGCGAAACTGCGAAGAGTGATTAGTGTCCTTGTGAATCCTTCATCATAGGTAATCCAACCTCGCTCTATCCCCACTGGAATAGTTGCCAGGCCGAAGCCCACTGCGGCAATGCTTGCTGGGGCCCCATCTCTGCTTCGGTCTATTACGAGACCATTATCCGGATTAGCAAGTTCCCAGAAGTAGAGAAATGTCCTGTGCTGAATGAAGTCAAGAAGCTCTTCATCATCCATATCCAGCATTTTCTCAATCTCTTCAACTCTTGCAGGATCGGCACGAGCCAGTTTTTCTTCAATGGTCATGACCTCGGTGGTCTCAACAAACATTCCGTCAAGATAGAATGGTTCGAAGAGCGGTATCTTCTTGTTTTCTTCGTCAATACCTGCAAAAGCCAGATAGATAACGTAATTTCTTCCTTCTCGAATATCTTTCATACTTCCTGCAAGATCGTAACTCACTGTACTCCAGACACCCGGCTCTACAGTGTCTTCTGAAAAGACCCCACCTACCCATTCCCAGCCGCTTGTCAGGTCTGCCATGCCAAGGAAGAACATTGACGGCACCACTTCGTTGTCTTCGGGCACAAAGATGTTAAGGGTAATCTGATTACTCTTTGACCAGTAGAGAATTTTGTCCTGGGGGACAGGCATTGCGGCTTTGGTCTCCTCGGCTTCTCCAGAGGGGATCACTTTCATGGAGTAGTCATCGGTAAGAACAAAATCTCCTGAAAGCTCAAAGATCGCCCCTGTATTGTCATTATCAAATGTATCTATCTCCTCTTCAGTATCCATAGACCAGATGTATGTTACCACTTCCTCTACTGGTTGCTCATATACGACTTCCGGTTCGGGCGGTTCCTCTTCGGTTACAGGTCTGATTTCTGCATAGAGACCATCGATATAGAAAGGGGTCTGTAAAGGAATCTTCTGGCCTTCAGCGTCTTCATGAGCAAAAGCAAGATAGATTTTGTAGTGACCACTTTCATCTAACTCTCTCATGCTGTCGGAGAGGTAATATTTAACAGTATTCCAACCGTGATTCAAGCTGTGGACAGGAAACAGACCGTCGACCCAATCCCAGCCTTCAGTAAGATCCGCCATCCCCATAAACAGCATTGTCGGAATGAGTTCCGTTTTTTGAGGAACAAAAACCTCCATGACAACGTATTCAGCTTCTGACCATGTATGAATCTTCTCTCCAGCCAGATCGAGCGCAACTTTAGTTTCTGGGGCGTCTCCAGAAGGCATCACTTTGAGCGACGACTTCCCCTTTGAAACGAATCGATGGTCCTGCTCAAAGAAAGCGCCTGTGTTGTCATCATCAAAGGTGTCAATCTCTTCCTTACTTTCCATATCCCAGATGTATGCTCTTGAAGGAAGAAGATCGGACAATGCTGCGACAACACTACCTATTCCAAACGGAGTCTCAAGAGGTTGTTTTGTACCAGCTTCTTCGTTGAAGAAGGAGAAGTAGAGCATGTAAGTTCCGTCTTCTCTCAGTTCCTGCATGGCAGGGAGTAGATGGTACTCGATCTCGTTCCAACCTTCTAAAACGTTCACTCTTGTGAAGGTTCCATCCACCCAATCCCAGCCATCCTGAACATCTGCCATTCCCAGGAAGAAGCTGTTGGGAAGGATTTCGGTACCAGGATAAATATAGAGCGACAGAAGAACCAGGTCGTTTCCGATCCACTTATCCAGAGAATCTCCGGATAGCTCAAAAGCAACTTTTGTCTCTTCTGCTTCACCTGAGGGATTCACAACCACGGCGTTGCGACCATGGTTAACAAACTCGTTAGTAAGACTGAATAATGCTCCTGTATGGTCGTCGTCCAGACCCTCGATGCTCTCCATAGGATGTATGACTTGTTCTGAGAATAGTGACACTCCTATCAAGAGCAACAGGGCAAGCAGTAGCTTCAGTCCTTTCATACGAACACCTCCTCATTGTCTCTAGCTGTACACCAGCTCAATGATGTGTTTACCTTTCTGATAAGGCACTGTCTTGTTCTCAATTTCCTCACCGTCGTACTTCAATGAGAAATCGGAATCGAGAGTCTTCTCATTTGGGTTCTTCACCCGTAACTCATATTCTCCTCCCCGGAGAGTGAAGGAGAAAGAAGCAGATTTCCATCTTCTTTGTGTACTCGGAGCAATAGAGATCCCTTTTCCTGTTGGCCTTATTCCAATCAGATGCTCTATTAGGGACCTGTATAACCACCCTGCGGATCCTGTATACCATGTCCATCCGGCTCTGCCGGGCTGTTCTGAGAGAGGCCCGTCACTGTTTCCAGGCCCGACGTAAGGTTCTGCCCGATACAGATCAGGATCTTTTGACGACCTCCGTGCTGGTGAAAGTGTATTGAATACAATATCTACGAGCTTAGCGTCTTTCATCTTTGCTGCTGCAATGATTGTCCATACTGCCGCGTGAGTATAAA
>DLVL01000129.1 GCA_003444085.1 Kosmotogaceae bacterium
TTAGCGTTCACCGGCGTGTCCCAGGTAATCAATATCTGGATTGGTGGCCAAGTTGCTGAACTTGACGAAACCTGGGATATGATTGTAGGAAAGTTTGAAAAGGAAACGGGAATGAAGGTTGAGGTACAGCTCTTTGGCTTTGACATTTACTACGACAAGCTCCTGACTGCACTCCAGGGTGGTCAGGGACCTGATCTAGCCTTTGCCGATCTGGGCGGATGGGTTCCAACGTTCGCAGAAAAGGGCTGGCTAGAACCAATGGGCGATCTTCTCGATTCCTGGGATGGAACTGAAGAGATCTGGCCGAACCTCTGGCCAACAGTTATCCACAACGGGGAGAGATACGGTCTTCCCTGGTACACAGACTGCAGACTCCTTCTTTACAATCAGATCATGTTCGACCAGGCTGGACTTGACAGAGACAACCCACCAGAAACATGGGAAGAACTCGTTTTCCAGGCAATGAAGCTGACAGATGCGAGCAAGAGAGTATATGGCTATGGAGTCAGTGGAACCAAAACCGAGCACACAACACTTGCATACATAATATTCCTTTACGGTGCAGGTGGACAGCTTCTTACCGACGATTACTCTGCAGCCGCATTCAATACCCCCGAGGGACTTAGGGCTCTGAAGTTCTATACCGATCTTGCCCTAACATACGGTGTCAGCCCCAATGCAGTTACCTACAATGAGGACGACTACAGGAACATGATGGCTCAGAACAGAGTGGCTATGGCAATCGGTGGCCCATGGTCCTTCCCGTTGATCGAAACGGCAAATCCTGCAATAGTTAACAACTACACCGTTTCTCTTCACCCATACGGAGCAACCCCAGCCAGCGTTCTCGGCGGATGGGCACTTGTTATTCCGTCGGCAAGCGAAAACAAGGAAAACGCATGGGAGCTCGCGAAGTACCTAACCAGCTTCGATACCTGGATGACCTGGATCGAAGCAAAGGGCGGTCCAATGCCTTCCAGACAGGATGTTTGTTTTTCCTCACCAGTGCTTCAAGATCCAAAGTGGAAAGTTATTTTCGAGACTTTCCCGCACGCAGTCTCAAGACCTCCGATCCCTCAGTATCCACAGGTCTCCGAGCAGATTCAGATAATGATTCAGGACGTACTTCTTGGAAAGGTAACACCAGAAGATGCAATCAAGACAGCTGAAGCAAACGTCAACGCAATACTAGGCAAGTGATGAACTTTCCATGGGGCGGGCCCTTGCCCGCCCCTTTCATAATCCCTAAATGAAAGGGTTGAAATAAATGAGTAGACTAGTAAGAGAAGAGAAGACAGCGTTCAAAATGATACTGCCTTATTTTTTGATAATAGTTTTGCTCTTCATCTTTCTTATAGGTTCGAATATCTATAGCAGTTTCACGACTGAAGAGGGTAAGTTCACGCTCCAGAACTACTACAGAGTCTTCACAGATCCGGTGGTTGGCAGAGCCATGGCTAACACAGTAGTCTGGGTAGTTGGTAGCGTTCTCGGGCAGCTTTTATTGGGACTACTGGTCGCCCTGCTTCTTAATGAATCAACGAGAGGACAGATTATCTTCAGAAGTGTCATCCTTATCCTTCCTTGGGCCACTCTGGATATTGTGGCAGGAGTAATGTGGAAATGGATGTACAACGACATGTATGGTGTACTGAACGATGTTCTTGTCAAATTGCATATAATCAATGATTACATACCCTGGCTGGGCTCTGAGAATATGGCGATGCTGTCGGTGATTATCGCAAATGTGTGGAAAGGCTTCTGTCTCTCTGGAATGTTTTTCCTAGCAGGCCTACAAACAATTTCGCCAGACCTCTACGAGGCGGCCGAAATTGACGGAGCCAATTCTTTCAAGAGGTTCTGGAGAATCACGATTCCGCAGTTGAAACCCGTAATAATGACAACGCTTATGTTGACGATAATTTGGACCATCAACTACTTCCCGCTCATATATATAATGACAGGAGGCGGCCCTGGTTACGGTACAGAGACTGTCGTTACCTATATCTACAAACTTGGATTCAGGTTCCTTGAATTCAACAAGGCCGCAGCCCTATCGAATATCTTGTTTGTAGCAATATTCGCCATCGCATTTGTCTTCCTGAGAAACATCACAAAGGAGGAAGCGAGATGAAGAGAAGCACAAAGAAGAAGGTCAAGAAGACTATCACCTATTCACTCCTCGTATTCCTGTCGGTGGTAATAGCTTTTCCCTTTGTCTGGCTAATCCTTACTGCGATAAAAACCTATCCGGACATTTATGCTTATCCGATTAAGTACTTCATTTTCGAACCAACGAGAGAGCACTTCGACAAGATTGCCGACATGAATTTCTGGGCTTACTTCAAGAACAGCGTTATCGTCGGAACGGGCACCATGTTCTTCTCGATACTGATCGGCTTGTTTCCGGCATATGCGTTTGCGAGATATGAATTCAGGTACAAGCGGACGTTGCTGGCAGGAGTGATGGTCTTCCAGATGCTTCCGCTGGTCGTATTCCTCTTGCCGATATTCAAGACGCTTAACAACTTTGGCATACTGAACACATATACCGGCCTAATACTGTCGTATCTGCCGTTTACAACTCCAATTTCGATCATGTTCATGAGAACCTTCTTCCTATCCATTCCGAAATCTTTAGAAGAGGCGGCAAGAATCGACGGTTGTACTTTCGGCCAGGCATTCAGAAAGGTCATATTGCCAATAACGCTTCCGGGAATTGCCGCGGTCGGAGTCTACGCCTTTTTGTTTTCCTGGAGTGAGCTGATGTACTCCATGTCTATACTCACGTCGAAGGCAAAGCAGACAATTCCAACGTTCCTTCAGCTATTCGTGGGCCAGTACCAGACTAGGTGGGGCCCGCTGTTCGCAGGATCGATACTTGCAACGATTCCACCACTTATAATATTCATGATCCTGCAGAAGTTCTTCATTGCCGGACTAGTCAGCGGGTCTGTTAAGGAGTAAAAGATGATAAGCGATGAACTACTTTTCGAAGTTGCGACCGACTACTATGTGAAGAGAATGCTTCAAAAGGACATTGCAGCCAAGTACGGTGTCTCAAGAGTGCAGATCAGCAAGTATCTCAAGATGGCACAAGAAAGAGGCATTGTTCACATCGAAGTTGAACAGCCTTCACTGAAGACGTCTGTCAGAAAGGAGTATGAAGATTTCTTCACTGAGAAGTTCGGGTTGAAGAAGATGTTCATTGCCAGAGGTGCAAGAAACGAAAAAACAGTTCTCAAAACTCTTTCGCGAGAGGTCTTCAAGTACCTAAAAACCTTGCCCGAAAAACCTTTGAACATTGGTCTCGGGTGGGGCAACACGGTTTTCACCGTTGCCGAGTCAATCGAAAAACTTGAAAGGCCTGACTGGCAGCTTATACCTCTTTCAGGCGGCACGGCAAGGTTAGCCGACAAGAGGTTCAATATCAACCATATTGTGCAGAATTTCGCCACAAGGCTCTCGGCCAAAGCGGTACCAATGTATCTGCCCTTTATATTCGAGAATGCCCATCAGCTGGAAAACACAAAACAATCTTTGGAGTATAGGAACATACAGAGACTATGGGACTCTTTGGACATAATAATCTGCAGCGTGGGTTATTCTATAGCCAGATCTCCCCTTTTTAGAGAGAACTTGCTTGACGTGAGCTACGCAGACGAGCTCGAGAAAAGCAATGTCGTTGGAGACGTGTTGACCCATTACTTCGACATCACCGGTAAGAGATTCGAGAAGGAGATCTTGAACAACTGCATAAATCTGAGTTTCGATCAATATCTCAATGCGGGGGAGAGAGTTATAGTAGCTGCCGGGCATCATAAAGTAGACGGTCTTGTGGGCCTTCTGCGCGGCGGGTTTGCAGACGTTCTAATAACAGATGAATTCACAGCAAGGTTTGTGAAAGAGTACATTGTTTATGATGAAGGGGGAGAATAACATTAACACATGCATTCTTAATCTCAATCCCTGCTACGATCACTGGGTTATTCTCAAGAATCCCACAAAAATTCCCAACGTTGTGCGCGGAGACGAAGTGGTAACACTCGTCGACGGCAAAGGGCTTAATATTGCTCGAGTGCTCTCCAGAATTCTTGGGCTTAACGAGTACTTCTGCATAAACATCCTGGGAGGTCAGGTAGGCACCATAATAGAGAATGAGTGCATCCGTCTGGGAATAGTTACCGAGAACTTCTGGATCGAAGATTCGAACAGAATAAACACCGCTCTCGTTTATGAGTATGAGAATAAGATGCTCATGATTAACGAGCCCGGTCCGATGATGAAGCCTACAGAAATAGAGAGCTTCCTGGAGTTTTTCAAGAGTCATGTAAGACCGGATATGAACCTGGTTATCTCGGGCAGTGCACCAAGAGGATTTGAGAACGGCTCGTTGCTACATCTTGTTGAGATCGCCAGAGAAGCTGGTTGCAGCCTGAAAGTAGACATTGCCGGCTCGTGGCTAACAAAGATAGTAACCGCATCCCCGGAGCTCCTTAAAATAAACGCGGATGAACTAAAGGTGGCCTTCGGAATAGAAAAGGACGATCTGAAGTCAATGGAAACCTTCAGAAGAGATCATTCGATAAAAGACCTCATAATCACCAATGGTAAGAAAGGAAGTACCTGGCTTTCCGAAAGAGAAAAACTTCAGGCGAGATCGGCCAAACTTTTCTCCGATTTCTCGGTGGGATCTGGGGACTCGTTCTTTGCCGGACTAATATACGGCCAGGAGAAGAAAATGACAAATAGGGAAGCCCTGCGGCTGGCAACAGCGTGTGGGGCAGCAAACACGCTGCACTACGGAGCTGCAATCTTTGAATACTCTGATGTAAAGAAGGTTATAGACGACGTAGTCTTGACGGACGTGGCACTATGAAGGTCTTCCTGGGGGTAGACATAGGAACAACAAACATCAAATGCCTTGTACTAGGAGAGGACGGAAGAATCCTTGATGTGCTCCACTCTCCCACGCCAAAGAAACGCAAGGGCAGGGTCGAATTTCTCGATCTCGACGCTGCGAGATCTTACATTGAAAAAGCGATCAGTGAGATTACTGAACTCCATAGTCCGGCCGCAGTAGCCTTTTCCAGCTTTGGAGAGACGATCGTTCCAGTAAAAAGAGGAGAAGTACTGTCAACACCTGTTATGTGGTATGACAGGGCAACTTATTCTCTCTGGGAGAGTCACAAAGAGGCTGTTGACAAATTGGCTCCGTACAGGATAACAGGCGTAGAAAACAGTTATACCTTTTCGTTCTATAAAATGCTTTTTCATAAGGCGTATTCCAATCTGGAATCAGTAGAACACTGGCTACCTGTATCTTCATATCTTCCTTACTCACTGGGAGCCGAGCCAACATGGGATATGAGTCAGGCCTGCAGATCCTTCATGGTGGACATTCACTCGCGCAGCTGGAACTCACCCTTGCTTGAATACATTGGAGAAACCGAGGAAGCTATGGGCAGGCTTGTCTACACAGGAGAAAGGATTGGCAGTACAAAGGATGGAGTTCCTCTTGTCAGCGCCGGTCACGATCACATAACAGGGCTGTACGCAGCCCAAGTCTTTGCACAGGGAAGAGAATTCCTCTTTGATTCAATGGGCTCTGCTTCCGTTATCGCCGCTGTAGTAACCGGCACTGCAGAAACCCTGAATTTTGACCGCCCCTTAATGCCTGGCTGGACTGTCGGAATTGCGTACAAGGACCACCAGTACTACATGGAGAGCAATGTAAGGCATTACGGAAAGCTCCTTCAGACCCTAATGAATCTCACAGGCTTAGAAGCCACAAAAGAAGAATATGAGAAGATTAACAGTGAAATCGAAAAGCTGAAACAATGGAACTCAAAGCCTCTATTCTTGGTGAACGGTGATCTCGTTACGGGTGAAGGTTTGCAGGGAATATCACTTCTTGAGATGCCGATTCCTTTTAGACGAGAACAGTTGATGCAATCAGCCTATATATACCTTGCTTCCATAAGCAAAAGGATCGTTGACAATATTGAGAGAATCGCGGAAAAAGCGCTGCCGATAATCAGCGGTGGGGGAGGCAGCCTCAACTGTCTTCTGATGAAATACAAAGCCTCATTACTAGACAGAGAAATCTGGGTCTTACCGACAAGCGAGTTGACTGCTCTGGGAGGGGCCTTCGCTGCAGCACGTGGAGTTGGTGCCGATGAAGTTATTGATCGCTGTGTAAGCATCCATCAGCCCAGCAAGACTTCACCCGATGAAAGGATTGCTGATCCTCTCAGAGAGATACACGAAAAGAATCTTGAAAAATACTCACTAATAGAAGAAGAAAAGAAGATAGCCATTCAGGAGGGATAACATGCCATTAGTATCACTTACAGATGTTATGAAAGATGCACAAGAGAACAAGTACGCTGTACCGGGATTCAATTTCCATCTCTATGAGGACCTCGTAGCAATCGTTGAAGCAGCGCAGGAAGCGAGATCGCCAGTAATACTAATGGCCGCAGGTACCTGTATAAAGCATTGGGGACCGACTTTAGCCGCAGCGCTTATAAAAGATGTCGCTTCAAGAGTCGATATACCTGTCGTCGCTCACCTCGATCACGCGAGTAGCCTTGAGTTAATATTCAGATCTATCTATGCGGGATTCACATCAGTGATGTATGATGGCTCCATGCTACCAGTTGAAGAAAACGTTGCAAACAGCAAAATAGTTGTGAAAGTGGCAAGGACATTCGGCGTTTCAGTTGAAGCAGAACTCGGAAGAGTCGCCAAGGGCGAAGAGGGAGAATCGGCCGTCGAAATACTTACCGATCCTTCAGATGTCATAATGTTCTGCGAACAGACACATGTTGACGCTCTTGCTGTCGCAGTAGGTACGGTACATGGCATGCAGAAACAGGAAGCCAAAATTCATCTCGATCTGGTGAACGCGATTTCTAAGGTATCGCCTGTTCCACTTGTACTTCACGGCTCAAGCGGAGCATCTGATGATGATCTTCGTTACATCTCCAAAACTGGCTTTTCTAAGATAAATATTGGCACAAGACTCAAGACCGTCTTCACCGAGGGCATAAGAGAAGTGCTCAGCAAAGATGCAGAACTGAAAGATCAGCTCAAATTGCTGAAGATGGCCGTACCAAGAGTCAAAGAGACCGTCAGGGAAAAGATCGAGCTCCTCGGAAGTGGAAATAGAGTGTAGTTCTGGAACTAACTACGTTCTTCTGAAATATGACGGGATACTTGAAAGCATTCTTCACAGTAGATTTCAGATTCTACCGAACGCTGGGCACCGAAGTAAGGTCGAAGCTCTTAGAATTGAGACGTCTGTTCGCGGCAGTGGTTTGATGGTGGGCAGAAGTGAACTCAAATCGCTTCTTGGTAACCTGTTCAAGAGAAGAATTGCTATTAGTCCATGGTCAGAAGAGGCATAACTGAACTAATTATGTGGGGGCGTGCGGCTGCACGCCGCTTTTCTTCAGGTCATCTATTTCTTCAGAAAGTCAGATGAATCTGTGAATACTCATCAAATCCATGAGGAGAACCTATTGATTGATTGATTGTGTTCTTCAAGATTACCAGACTCTGTCATCCCTTAGAGCCTGTCATTAGATGCGTGGCGTTATTGGTTCTCTTTAGGGCGAACAGCCGTTCGCCCCTACAAAAGAATTGCATAATCGTCTGACATTATCACCCCGTAGCGCCTCCCCCGATTAGCCTGCCCCAAAATGCTTTTGTTTGGGGCTCTTGTTCAGGGTCATACCGAACTTGTTTCGGGATCAAGACTTATGAGCTGGATTGGGAGTACGGGGTTGGAAGAGCAAAAGAACTGGTTCCCCGTTAGACGGTTATCCGTTTGCCGAGCAAACCTGTTCTTCCAGAGTGAGAATCTGTTCTTCGTTCTTGGTCAAACCATTATTCAGAGAGTAGAGAGATGGGAAAAGCAATGAGGACAAGTAAGGATCTGGGATCTTGAAAAGTCTTGAAAAGCTCTTTAATCCCCTCTCAAGAGGGCTCCATCGTCGACGGGGTGTG
>DLVL01000039.1 GCA_003444085.1 Kosmotogaceae bacterium
TTCTCATCGTTTCACCTCTTCGGGGTATCTGATACGATAATAGCAATTGGCTGCGAAAACTGACGCTCTTTGAACACTTCCAAGAGCAACTGAAGGTGATCATTTACACTGTTAGAGAAGTCGGGTCTCATATTCCTTCTGCGAGACGTCATGAAGTGATTTGTCTTTCATACACTCAAGAGAAACTCAGGCAGACTCTCCAAGTTCGTACTGCAGCTTGTACAGGTCTGCATATATCCCGCCTTTCTTGAGCAATTCACCATGAGAACCTTCTTCAACAAGTCTGCCCTTATGAATGACCAGGATCCTGTTGGCAGATCGTATCGTTGAGAGCCTGTGAGCAATTGTGATAAGCGTCTTGGTTGAAGAGATCTTCTCCATTGCTTTCTGGATCAGAGCCTCCGTTTCAGTATCCACGCTGGCAGTCGCTTCATCGAGAACCAGGATATCTGCATCGAAGAGGACGGCTCTTGCCAGTGCCACAAGCTGTCTTTCACCAGCTGAGAGCGTCCCGGCGCGTTCGAAAATCTTTGTGTCATAGCTGTCCGGGAAACGTTTGATAAACTGGTCAGCGTAAACATATTTTGACGCTTCTATAACGCGCTCACGGCTAACTGACTCGTCAAACAGCCTTATGTTGTCAAGAATGGTCCCCGAAAACAGGAAAACATCCTGCAGTACGACACCGATCTTTCTCCTTAGCGACTGAAGGTTCAGATCGTAGAGCGAATTGCCATCGACGAGGATTCGCCCTTTCTGGATCGGGTAAAGACCGTTGAGAATACTGATAATCGAAGTCTTTCCAGCGCCCGTCTCTCCAACAATCGCGATCTTCTCCTTTGGGGCCACCTTAAACGAGATATCATTCAGTACATAATCGTTTCCGTCATAAGAGAATGAAACGTTGTCAAACTCTAGACTTCCTGAAAGCTTCTTGACTTCGGGCTTGTCATCCTGGTATTCTTCTTCGTCAGTTTCCATGAGTTTAAAGATCTTCTCTGCAGAAGCGAGTGCGTTTTGCACAATGTCGTATTTCTCTGCGATATCGTGAAGGGGGCGGAAGAACATCTCAATATAAGCAATAAAGGCATATAGAACACCGAACTCCAGAGCCTTACCAGAAATCGCTTTTGCCCCGAACCAGACAACCACTGCAATGGCGAGATAATACATGAGATCCATAAGGGGCCTGAAAATCGCAAAAACATACAGCTGTTCCATCATCGCCTTGAAGTGGCTCTTGTTAACCTGTTCGAACTCTTCTCGCTTTTTCTTCTCACGGTTGAAAATCTGGATAACCGACATTCCTGAAATGTGTTCTGCAAGAAACGCGTTGATAATCGCGAGCCGTGTCCTTACCTTCCTGTAAGCTATCCTGTCAAAATATCTGAACACAAGTATTGCAACGGCTATGAGCGGCAGTATGAGTAGTGTTATGCTTCCCAGATATATGGAGAGCCTCAGCATTATGAACGTTATTCCAACAAGCAGCAGCACATCTTTAACGATCGAAGTTATGACCGATGTGAAGAACTCTGAAAGGTTCTGCGTATCATTAGCTACCCGGGTTGCCAGACGTCCGCTTGGATTTGTGTCAAAGAAACGCATGGGCAATCTCAGTAACTTGTCAAACAGCGCCATTCGAACACCATGAGTCACTTTCTGCCCCATATACGTTGTAACCATTACTTGAGCGAAGTTCACGAAGAACAACGAAAACAATACAGCCAGCATTATCAGAGCCAGCCGGCCTATTCCGGTAATATCAGCTCCGCGGATTTCTCTTAGCTCCGCTTCACTAACAGGATACTCGACATCGCCGTCTGTCATCACCCAGGTTCCGTCTTCATACTGGAACAACTCATATGGGCCCCCGGCTTCCTGAACGTAACTCAAAGATCCGTTCTCTTCGACGACAGTGTATTCTCTTCTGGGAGTCATATAGTCATCTATTGCAATCTTGGTGAGGTAGGGGGGCAGAAGATCAAGGACTGTTGAGGCCATGATCAGAACAATCCCTAAGATCAGGAGCTTCAGGTATGGCCTGGCGTACTTCCAGAGCTTGAGGATTACACTCCAGTCTTCGACCTTGGTCTTTTCTTCGAACTCGCTGTAAACACTCTGGTCCATCTTACTCCCCCTCTAGCTTTTCTTCGATCATCTGCCGATCATACATCCTCTTATAAAGACCGTTATTCTTCAGGAGATCATCATGTTTTCCACTCTCCACAACCTCTCCATCGTGCATCACATATATCATGTCTGAATCCAGAACAGCTTTAAGACGATGCGAAATGACAATGATCGTTCGCTCCTGTCCTGAGTTTTGCAAGCTGTTGAGTATTTTCGCCTCTGTTTCTGTATCAACAGCGGAGAGACAATCATCAAGAAAAACGATAGGCGATTCCTTCATAAGAGCCCTGGCTATAGCGATTCGCTGTTTCTGACCACCAGAAAGAGTAACTCCGCGTTCCCCAACAATCGTGTCATAGCCTTTTGAAAAGCCCATGATGTCATCATGCACGGCTGCTATTTCAGCGTATCTCTTTACTCTCTCGTGGTCAACGCCATTTACTGCAAAGGCGATATTATCGCGAACAGTGGCTGAAAAAAGGAAAGTCTCCTGTGGGACGTAAGCAAAGTTATCCCTGATGAGTTGTGGATCAAGCCTGTTGATATCTATGCCGTCAATGAAGATTTTCCCTTCCGGCACAGGATACACCCTTCCCAGGAGTTTCCCGATTGTCGATTTCCCGGAACCGGTAGTTCCTACCAGGGCTACTTTCGAGCCTGATTCTATGCGAAGCGACACGTTCTTCAAGGCGGGTTCTTTCCCTGTGGGGTATGTGAACGACAAATTGTCGAAGACGATATTGCCCTTCAGCTTGGTTATTCTGACAGGATTGGGGGTCGTGATGTCGCTCTTCTCTTCAATGATCTGCTTCAGCCTTTTGTAAGAGGCTCTTCCACGTTGAATAATGTTAACCACCCATCCGAAAGCCATAGTCGGCCAGACGAGCATACCCAGGTAACCAACAAACGTGATGAACTCACCAAGTGTGATATTGCCAAGTATGACCATCCTGCCACCGAAAAAGATCGCAAGCAGTGTACCCATCATGGCCAGACTGTTGATCAGAGGAAAGAACATTCCCCAAACTTTTACCAGGTCCATGTTCTTGCTCACGTAGTTGTTCGAGGTGTCTTCCATCATTCTAGACCTCACAGGTTCGATTCCGTAACTCTTGACCACCCTGATTCCAGCGATGCTTTCTTCAGCAGTATCTGTCAAATCGGAAAAAGACTCCTGAACAGCTCTGAAACGTCTGTGAATCATCTTCCCAAAAAACAATGATACGAACGTCAGCACAGGGAGAGGGGCAATTGCTATCCATGTCAGGTTCCAATTAACAAAAGATCCCATGGCAACAATCGTTATTCCTGTAAGAAAGATCCCGTCAACCAGCATTACTATAGCCGGACCGAAGGCCATACGCATCGCGTTCACATCATTTGTGAAGCGTGCCATAAGGTCTCCGACGCGGGTCCTGTCATAGTAACTTGCCGGAAGGCCAAGAAGCTTGTCAAAAAGCACTTCCTTTGAGAAATACTCGAACCTTCTTGCAGCTCCCATTATGAAGACTCTCCAAAAGAATCTCGCAAAGAACAGCCCGAAGGCCACGCCAACTATACCGAAAAGGAGCACTCTAACTGTTGAGAGGTCGTCTGGAGTTACCCTAAGAGAATCTACCACCAGCCCCGTAATTCGCGGAACCAGAATCATCAGAACATCAACAACAATGAGGAAGATGCTACCTATCAGGTATCTCCACCAATATCTCTTAAGAAAGTCTTTGATCATGCTTCATTCACTGCCTACACCTCTGAACTGCTGCTGGACTTGTAAAAGGATATAGCTTATTGCATCGTTTTTCCACCTTGAAGCTCTTCATCTTGCAAGAGACACGCAGGCTGAACCGATGTTCGCAAAGCGAACCATTACCATTATAAACTCTTAGGCAAGAACTTCAACGATAATGATAGAATCAAATGAAGAAGGTGCTTACTTGAAAATAATCTCTCTGATTGGAGTACTGATTCTTGTGGCTATCTCATTCAGTGAAGACAAGGTAGGGCTCGTTCTTTCAGGTGGTGGAGGAAGAGGAGCATATGAAATAGGGGTTTGGCGAGCACTCATTGACCTGGACATCAAGATTGGTGGGGTCTACGGGACAAGCGTGGGTTCTATCAACGGTGCAGCAGTAGTCATGGGTGATTATGAGACTGCAAGGGATCTCTGGCTCAGCATTGATTATGAACAGGTTATGAAGCTCTCCCCGGAGTTAACGGCCGTCTTTGAGAGAGACTGGGACAAACTGAGTTTCTCCAACACTTCAAGGGCCATACGTGAGCTGATTGCTCAATCGGGTATTGATGTATCTCCGCTTAGAGAAAGACTTGATAGCTTGGTTGACGAAGACAAGATAAGAAATTCGGATACCGACTACGGTCTTGTTACATATATGGTCAGTAAGATGAAACCAGTCTATCTATACATCGACGAAGTCCCTGAAGGCAAACTGGTTGACTACATTCTCGCCAGCTCAAACCTTCCTGTCTTCAAGAAAGAAGAGATTGATGGTAAGCGTTATCTTGATGGAGGCATTTACTCCAATCTGCCGATAGAACTGGCAAAACAGCGCGGCTTCAAATCAATCATAGCGGTGGATATAGGATCTTATGGAATAAGCGACGTACGCGCAATGCTTGACGTGTACGCTAACGATGAGATCAATATCGTGTACATAAAGGCTCAGAAGCATTACGGCTCCATTCTCACTTTCGATCCGGAAGTATCGCTGAAATACATGAAAGCGGGGTACCTGGATGCCCTGAAAGCATACGGAGTTCTTCAGGGAGACAATTATCATATATACGGCCCTTCGGATATTATCGCCGAAGTGTTTCTGAAACTTCCTCCCGGGGAGAGAACTGCGGCTCTTGAAATACTTGGAATCAAGGCTGTCGATCTGGCCCCTCCCGAATATCACTACTACACACAGTTGCTACCCAGGATAGAAGGCGTCACACGGCTAAGAGGCACACCGCCAGATATTAGCGTGACGAAGCTTCTTGAAGAGATCGCTTCTTTGATGGAGCTTGATCTTCTGCGGCCCTACTCTCCTGCAGAGCTAGTCGAAGAGATCGTGAAAATGTCCACTGATGGACAGTTTGATCCAGACCTGATCTCAATGATATCCAGGATTCGTTATTCAGGCTTCCTTGAATTTCTTGTATTCATATGGGACAGGAAGGCAGATGACTCCATAGCAACGAGAGAAGGATATGACAAAATAATCGAGACATTCTCAGAGTTCAAGTTACCTTCAAAAGAATGAATATGAGAGGTCTTCAAAACGGAGGTGTTGTTTCATGGCCTCAACACATCGCAAACCGATGCTTGAGTCTGAAATCAGAAAAGTTCTCACCAAGGCAATAGCAGACAGCAAGGATGATTACATCAAGAATGCCATGCCGTCTATTGTCCGGGTAGAGCTATCAAAGGATCTTCGCTTCGCCAATGTCTTTGTCAGCGCTCTTGGTAAATCCGAAGACAAATCGAAGCTTGTTGACTACATGAATGAAAGCAAAGGAATGTTTAGAACGGCAGTTGCAAAGAGTATACGAATATACAAGGCTCCAGAAATCACTTTCAAACCGGACATTGGGATAGATGCGAGCCTGAGGATTGCCAAGATACTGGAACAAATCCGGGAGGAAAAGAAAGGTGACGAGTGATGTGGTTGCCCTTGTCTGCAAGGACAAGGGATTAACTTCTCACGACGCAGTAGATCTGGCAAGGAGGAAGCTGGGAATACGGAAAATCGGGCACTCTGGAACCCTGGATCCCTTTGCAACAGGGCTTCTGATTCTTGGGATCGGGAAAGCTACTAGGCTTCTTGAGTACTTCAAAGACCTCCGAAAGACTTACCGGGCGAAAATGCGCCTGGGAGTGATAACAGATACCTACGACATCACCGGAAACGTGGTCGAAGAAAGAAAGGTAGACACGTTATCCAAAGAGATGATCGAAGAAACACTGAAATCCTTCCTTGGAAAGCAGATGCAGGTTCCTCCCGCTTACTCGGCCAGGAAGCACCAGGGACAACGGCTCTACAAGATGGCAAGACAGGGGAAGATAATGAATCTCCCTCCAAGAGAAGTGGAGATTTTCTCAATAGAGCTAATCCATTACGATGAAACAAAGAAGGAAGTGGATTTCTCCGTGACGGTCTCTGCGGGAACATATATCCGATCGCTCGTAATGGACTTTGGTTACAAGCTCGAAACTGGCGCAACTGCAACTGAGCTTGTCAGAACTGAAATCGGCATGTTTTCGCTCGAGTCAGCAGTTCCTGTTGACAAACTTGACCTTTCCAAGTGCCTGTCTCTTTCTGAAGCCACTTCTTTCATACCAGCTATGATACTCAATGATTCGGCCGTGAATTCGGTGATTCTGGGAAGTCAGGTCTATGCTCCTATGATTGCGAAGGTTCTAGATCGTTTCTCGAAAGGACAGATTATCCGTCTTCTGGACCGTAAGAAAAACCTTGTCGCTATTGCAAAATCGGAAAGGACATCGAAGTTCATTCTTGGAGCCCTGGCAAAAGCTTCAGGAGAACGTGTCGCAACGCTTGTGAAGGTGCTGAGAGGCTAGTATGTTCGCCGCCTGCATCGGTTGTTTTGATGGTGTGCACATTGGTCACCAGGAGATTATCAGGACAACGATACAAAAGGCCCAGGAAAACAACCTCTCCACCAAAGCAATCTCTATTCTCAATCCGTGGGCATCCTTCTTCCCGAATTTCCCTGGCCTCATATACCCTGTTCACAAGCGCTTTCAGATAATCCGTTCGCTTGGAATCAACGAGATAGAAGAACTCGATATGTCCAGCATAAAAGACACCCCACCGGCAGCCTTCATAAAATCTATACTGGCTACAGGAGTCAAGGCAATCGTTGTC
>DLVL01000006.1 GCA_003444085.1 Kosmotogaceae bacterium
TCCATGATATCTTACCTCTTTCAGATCCACATTCCCAAAAATCAGATCTTGAGGAAAGAGATCCTTCTGAGATCTGATGGATCATCTGAAAGCACTTAACAGCCATTCTGGTATCATTGAGTTGTTATCAATTTGTGGAGGTGGCGACAGTGGAAGAGGTGCTGAATGTTATACCCGGAGGATCTGCGGGGCTCTTTGGAGCAAAGTCTTATGATCTTGTCTTGACAACAGAGAGGTTAATTCTGGCAAGAATCTCCTCGCAGCTGCAGAAAGAGGCGATAAAGAAGGCTCGTGATGAGGCAAAGGAGAAGGGCGAGGGATTCTTCAAGCAAGCTGCTGCCCAGATGAGGTCGTCTACAAAGCTGTATGAAAGATTCTTCAAAATGACCCCTGATGAAATCAAGGCCGAGAATGATGACAATATTTCTATTGATTTTCCTTCCATCAAGTCAATCAAGATCCGCGACACAAGCTCTACAGATCCTTCTCAACCCAACGAACAGCAGACAATTGTAATAAAGTGGGTTGGCGGGAAGATGAAGCTAACCTATAGGGACCTTGATGTATCCAAAGCCAGGGATATTCTCAGGGAAAAGCTGGATAAAGTGGTGAAGTAGATAGACAGCTCATCAGAAAGGACCTTTAGCACGTGTACAAACCCGCAGACTCTTGAGAATCGCTAAAAAACGGAAAGCACTGCTGTAAGCAACCATATTACACTGAAAACTGCAAGCCCGATGAACAGAAGACCAAAGATAATCCTAAATAGGCACGCTACTACTGAAAGTCCTATACTCAATACAACGACAGCCCCAACAACTGACAAAATGAAGACGATTAGCGGCACATTCAATCCCCCGTGAACAGTTTGTGTAACAAGTCTAGCATAAAGTCAGCTGTCTTAACGTTATAATCTCTTTACCCAGAAGAAGCTCGTGCATCCACATGCACCGACCTAACAAGTCTTTAGTGACCATTTCCGGAGGGCACAATTATGGCAAACAGACTTCTTGAAGTTGTTGTCACAAAAGAAGATGAGCAGAAAGCGTGCGATATTATCTGAGGACACGTCGAAGACAGGATTCTAACTTCCTTTGTGGGAGAAAACCTTGTTTCAATAAGACTGGTGATTCATTCTGCAAAGAGTGGAGATCTCATGAAAGAGCTTGAGACAACTTTCGGGAGTTCCGAAAGTTTCAGGATTCTTGTCTTCCCGCTAGAAGCTTCCGTCCCACGAATTGAAGATCCAGAAGAAGAGAAGGAGGAAGAAACACAAGAAGGAAAAGATGCCCCACGCTTCAAGATTCTTGGGGTGAGTATTGATGAGCTTTATGCGGATGTCACGGAGGCTGTCGGCACTGTGCAGAACAGTGCAATAATGGGCATCCTTGCTTCGATTGTTGCGGCCATTGGCCTCGCCAGGGATAATGTTGCTGTGATTATTGGTGCTATGGTCATCGCTCCGTTTCTTGGCCCGAACGTTGCGGTCTCATTGGGAACAGTTATCGGAGACTTCAAGCTGGCTATAAAGGCGGCAAAACAGTTGTTCATCACCCTGGTTCTTGGGATTGCCGTATCAATTCTCATAGGTTTGATCTTCAGCATTGACCATACAGCCCACGAGATTGTTTCCAGGACTCACGTAAACATGGCAGATATGCTCTGGCTTTGTCATCAGGCGTTGTAGGAGCGTTAGCATTTACTTCTGCTGCTTTAAGCTCGCTCATTGGAGTTATGGTCGCAGTTGCTTTGCTTCCACCGTTGGCAGTCTTTGGAATGCTTCTGGGAAGCGGCAGTTTCTCTGCCTCTCTCGGAGCTTTCATCTTGTTTTTAGTGAACATTGTATGTGTTAATCTTGCAGGTGTTGTTACATTTAGGGTTTTCGGAGTCAGACCAAAAGTATGGTGGAAAGAGGAATCAGCCAGAACCGGGGCAAGAAACGCCATGATCCTCTGGGGAACGCTTCTGGCAGTTATTTGCCTGGTAATACTGCTCGGATACATATAGAGCGATAAGGTTCTGTCTGATCTGTGTATCAGATGATTCCGATGATTATCGTGGTTTTTGTTGCGGTAATGATTAGCAAGAGTAAGCTTTCAGAGCAAGAAGTGCATCAGAAGGTTCAACAAAAGAGAGTTCTTTACCGATGGAAGGCCTTCCGAAGTTGCCAGAAATGTGTCGATCGAAGGAGTTGTTGATCTACCTGGTTCACTGGAACTAAGAGACAATAGAGCCGTCATAACACTAAGAGATATCAAATCTTTCTGAGGTGATGCATTTATGAAGAAAATGATTCTGGTACTGATGCTAATTCTCACAGCCAATCTCTTCGGATCAACTGCAATCGACTGGGGTTATCCCTTCGACATCCAGGGACATCGGGGAGCAAGAGGCTTAAAACCAGAGAACTCAATGGTCGCTTTTGAAGAAGCATTAGAGATTGGCGTCACTACCATTGAGCTCGATCTTGCAGTTACTGCTGACAGAGTAGTTGTTGTCTATCATGATACGACGTTGATACCCACTAGAGTCAGAAAAGATGGCACGTTCATCTCTGAACCAATTCTGATTAAAGATCTGACTTACGAAGAGCTTGTCCAGTATGACATCGGATCGATAAAGTCTGCTGATGTGTGGCCCAGGCAGCTCCAGCTCGAAGGAATCAGAATCCCAACGTTGAATGAAGTTTTGCTTCTTGTAAAGGAACACAACGAAAAGAGCGAGAATGAGGTATTCCTCAACATCGAAATAAAGGCTTCACCTCTTGCTCCGGATGATACTGTACCTCTGGAAGAGTTCGTAGACCTGGTGATAGAAACTGTCAGAGAAGCCAGTATGGAGGGCTGGGTTTCTATACAGTCGTTCTTCTGGACTGCACTCAGGAAAATAAGAGATATTGCCCCGGAAATCCCAACTGTTGCTCTTGTATCTTCTTCAAATCTGATCGATTCAGCATGGACTGATGGACTCAGCATGATCAGGTTTGGATTTGACATAGCCAGAATGGCTTCGGAAATCGGTGCCAGGATTCTGTCTCCCGCTGACACATTTGTCTCACAATCCCTTATTGAAAGAGCAAGAGCATATGGGCTTCAG
>DLVL01000109.1:0-2233 GCA_003444085.1 Kosmotogaceae bacterium
GCCTACGAAGTAGAGCTGGCCCGAGTGGTTTTCTCGGAACTGGCCGACCGAGGAAGCAAAGCTGACGAAGGGAGATACTCTTGTGGAGGTCGAGCGTCTCGAAGTCTGGCAATTAGGCATAGCCCTAGCCAAAGAAGTATACGCAGTAACGTCAAAGTATCCCAAAGAAGAGCTCTTCGGACTTACAAATCAAACCCGCAGGGCAGCAGTGTCGGTTCCGTCGAATATCGCAGAGGGCAAGGGCAGAGGAACAGCCAAAGATTTCATCAACTTCCTCAACATCGCCCGAGGTTCCTTGTACGAGCTAAAAACACAGATCAAGCTGGCACTAGAGTTCGGCTATCTCGAAACGGAAGTGCATAACGAATTATCGAGCAAAATTGACGTTCTCATACACAAACTCAAAGGCCTGATACTGGCCGTCCGAAACGGCAACAAAGAAACAGCTTGAGATCGATGATCTTTGTTCTAGGTTTTCGGATCTGGTTCTAGCCGGCAAAGCCGAACTGGCCTACCTGGGTTTGGTAGAGCTGGCCTAGCGTAGCTAGAACTGGCCCGTGTGGGTCAGACGGAGCTGGCGTAATTTTCGGAATAGGAGGAAAGCACCCTTGAGAGTTCTAAAGAGAAGAGCGAGCTTATTGCTTCTCGACGCGTTGTTCGTCAACTTCTCTGTTATTCTGGCGTTTCTTATACGTTTTGACGGTGCTATTCACCAATCATACAGTAACAACTTGCTTACTTACTGCATTGTCATGACAGCGGTTGGACTTCCAATATTCTGGTTCTTTCAGCTGTACAAAAGTCTGTGGCGTTTTGCCAGCATACGCGAACTCATGCTTATCGTTGCAGCTTCTACTGTAGCTACAGGCACGTCCTATCTAGCATTTACGCTGCTTAGAATGCGCCTTCCAATGAGCGTATATGCTCTCTACTTCTTTCTGATAACATCATTTCTCGGAAGCAGCCGACTCGGCTATCGAATACTGCGGAGAGTCGAGACGGGCTTCTCCAGTAACGGGATGAAACAGCATCGAAGGGCAATGATAATCGGTGCGGGCGCTGCAGGAGCAATGATTATTAAGGAACTCCAATCGCACCCAGAGATGCTTCTAAAGCCTGTAGCTGTGATTGATGATAACCCTGCAAAACACCGCTCTAAGCTCATGGGAGTCCCTGTATGTGGTTCCAGGGATTCTATTGTCCCTGTTGCCGAAGAGCTTGAGATCGATGAGATAATCGTTTCCATTCCTTCTGCAACCAAAGGGGAGATCCAGAGGATTCTCAATGAGTGCAAAAAAACGAAGTGCAAGCTCAAGACCCTTCCCGGAATGTACGAGCTTATTGGTGAAAAGGTAACGATACAGAAGATCCGTGATGTAGAAATAGAAGACCTCCTGGGTCGAGATGAGGTCAAGCTCGATGTTGAAAACATAAGCGATTACCTTCAGCAACAGGTCGTTATGGTTACTGGTGGAGGAGGTTCCATCGGTTCTGAGCTTTGCAGACAGATTGCCAGATTTGACCCAAAACAACTAATCATAATGGACATATATGAAAACAACGCCTACACTCTCCAACATGAACTCAAGCACAGGTTCCCTGCTCTTGACCAAAGGATAGTAATTGCTTCGATTAGAGACAAACCCAGACTGGAGCAAATATTCGGCACATACAGACCAGATGTCGTGTTTCATGCAGCCGCTCACAAACACGTCTGCCTTATGGAAGATAACCCATCGGAAGCGCTGAAGAACAACATTCTGGGCACGCAAAATGTAGCCGAGTGTGCCCACAGATTCGAAACAAAACGATTCGTGCTAATCTCAACCGACAAGGCCGTGAATCCAACCAGCATAATGGGAGCAACAAAACGTATTGCAGAGATGATCATCCAAGCATTTGACAAGAAAAGCAATACAGAATTTGTCGCAGTTCGCTTTGGCAACGTTTTGGGTAGCAACGGAAGTGTCATTCCCCTGTTTAAGAAACAGATCGCGCAGGGTGGTCCTGTAACAGTAACCCACAACGAAATCAAACGATATTTCATGACCATTCGTGAAGCAGTTCAGCTCGTCATCCAGGCAGGTGCCATGGCCAAGGGCGGCGAAATCTTCGTTCTCGATATGGGTGAACCCATAAAGATCATTGATCTTGCAAGGGAACTTGTTCGCTTATCCGGATTTGAACCAGATGTGGATATCAAAATACAGATAACGGGGCTGCGCCCTGGTGA
>DLVL01000109.1:2459-12062 GCA_003444085.1 Kosmotogaceae bacterium
AAGGAAAGTTGCATGTACAACGACACTAGCAAGTTGATAACATGGCAGAAGGCACATGATCTGGTTTTGAAGATATATGAAATCACAAAGCAGTTCCCAAAATTTGTTGGTTAGTTGGATAGTTGGTTAGGAGATTTACAGGCAGAAGATAGTTCTGCGCTTGATTATTGAGGATGGTTTGCTGAATGCAGAAGAAAATCTACCTTTCTTCGCCCCACATGAGCGATGAAGGATATGAGATGGAGTTCGTGAAGGAAGCATTTGAAACCAATTGGATAGCACCGCTTGGGCCTAATGTCGAGATGTTTGAAAAAGAGTTCGCGTCAAAAGTTGGTGCAGAGCGTGCAGTTGCGCTTTCTTCTGGAACAGCGGCTATTCATCTTGCTCTCAGAGCAGCTGGTGTGAAGGATGGCGATAAGGTATTCTGTTCCAGTCTGACATTCTCCGCTTCAGCAAACCCGATAATCTATGAACGAGCAATCCCAGTTTTCATCGATAGCGATTACGAAACATGGAATATGAGTCCTGAAGCGTTGGAAGAAGCTTTCGATAGGCATCCTGATGCCAAGGCAGTCATTGTGGTTCATCTGTACGGGCTCTCCGCAGATATGGATAAGATACTCCCCATTTGCAGGAAACACGACGCTGTTATCATAGAAGATGCAGCAGAGAGCTTAGGGGCATATTACAAGGGAAAGCATACAGGAACGATTGGTGATTACGGTATTTTCAGTTTCAATGGCAACAAGATTATAACCACGTCAGGCGGAGGAATGCTTGTAACTAATGATGAAGAACGTGCCGAAAAGGTGCGGTTCTGGGCGACTCAATCAAGAGATCCCGCAAGACATTACCAGCATAGTGAGCTTGGTTTCAACTATAGAATGAGCAACGTTCTTGCTGGAATAGGAAGAGGCCAACTCAAGGTACTGGAAAAAAGGGTTCAGAAGAAGACATCTATCTTTGAGTTCTACAAGAAGAATCTTGGAACGCTTGAGGGAATTGAGTTCATGCCGATAAATGAATGGAATGAGCCGAACTACTGGTTGAGTTGTATTACAATGAACGGAAGAGTCAGACCGATTGATATCATGGAAGCCCTGGAGAAAGAGAACATCGAATGCAGACCTATTTGGAAACCTATGCACATGCAACCGTTCTTTGAGAGATTCGAGTTCGTTGGGAACGGTGTCTCCGAGAGTCTCTTCAAGAATGGCGTTTGTTTGCCTTCTGATACAAAGATGACAGAAGATGATATGAAGAAGGTTTTAGAGACTGTCAAGGGGTTGCACATCTAAATGCGAGGCATCAAGAAGGGTGTATATAATAGATATTTCAAGAGACCACTTGATTTCGTACTATCGTTGATAGCCATCGTCGTTCTAAGTCCTGTATTTCTTGTTGTTGCGATTCTGGTAAGAATTAAGCTGGGGAAACCAGTATTGTTCAAACAAAAAAGACCTGGACTTAACGAGAAGGTATTTACGATCTATAAATTCCGAACAATGGTTGATGAACGCGATAGTGAAGGTAATCTGCTTTCTGACGATGCGAGGTTGACGATATTCGGGAAGGCACTCAGAAGAACTAGTCTTGATGAACTTCCCGAGCTGATAAACATCCTTAAAGGGGACATGAGTTTCGTAGGTCCGAGACCCCTTCTGCTAAGATATCTGCCCTACTTCACTGAGCGTGAAAGGGCAAGGAGTAAGGTACGCCCCGGAGTTACTGGTTTAGCCCAGGTTAGTGGCAGAAATGCCGTGTCTTGGAGAGATAGATTTGCTGCGGATCTGGAATACGTAGAAAACCTCAGTTTCATATTGGATCTCTGGATTATCTTGAGAACAGTTAAGGCCATTATGACACCGAAGGACGTCTTGATGGGAAATGAGAATTTCGTAAAGGATCTAGATATTGAAAGAAGTGAGGAACGCGCTCATGAATGATCTTGACAACGTTGTTAAGGTAAGACAAGTGACGAAAAGTGATCTATTCTCCAATAGGTCTATGCTTCTCGAGTTACTAGTACAAATATACAGTGTGAATTTCGCGATGAAAGATCATCTTGAGCTAGTTGCCTCCAAAGACTACAAAGATATGCTTCGCTTTCACGAAGATGGTTCTGCTATCATTTTGGGGGCTTTCGAGAAGGACTCTATTGTGGGCTTCTTATGGTGTTACATCAGAGACGTTCTTGGCGAAGCACGAATACATGTAAAACACTTTGGTGTCATCCCAGAGATGAGGTCAAGAGGACTTGGAACCAAACTACTGAATAGACTAGAGAGTCTCGCGAAGGTAAAAGAGATAAACAGAATTGAACTTGTTGCAACTCTTGATAATCTTGAAGCGATTAGATTCTATGAATCCAGAGGTTTTGAACCTGTCAGAATTCATCTTGAAAAAGACTTGAACCCATAATGGACTGTGCCGTGAAGGAAGCCATTGCGAGGAGCCGCAAGAGCAAGAAATTTCAACTACCAGCAGATCTAAGTTGAGTGTTTCTCGGTTTTGAGAAAACTGTGGCTTCCAGAGTCTCACTCGAGGTTTCTCTGGGGAAGGGCCTTTCGGTTATTAAAAAAGAGGTGTTAGTGTGACTTTCAATCCTATCTGCGATGTCAAGAGTAATGATGCTGTGATTGGCAAATGCCACCAGATAGCTCTCTCTCGAAAGCGATGTTAGAACGTCTTCTCTGAGCCAATAATTCAGCGAAGGCCGGCAGAGCGCAGAGGTTGTTGACTACTGTCATATGATATTGTTCCAACAGGTGATGTAATTAATCATTAGAACAGGAGAGTATTCAGCGTGGACAAAATGAGACAGTTTATAACCTTGATGCTTTTATGTCTATCACAGGTTGATGACACTAATGTCTCTTTTTCTAGCCTGAGGAGCTACTTCTCTTCGACATTGGCTGGGAGGAGCTCAGAATGATTATTGAGCAGCTGCAGAGGCTAAGGGATTTCGACTGTCGAGTGAGCAAAGCCGGTGCCGATTCTTCATGCCACGAGGTCTTTAGAGTCGTGCCGGGGCGAATAGATAACTACAAAGGAATACGGAGTGCTTTCCATTCCAGACAGTATGATTATCTGCTTATGTGCTTAAAAACTCTGAAATACCGGGCATTATTTCTCAAGCATTTCCTTTGCGAGTTATCCGTGGCGAAAAGAATATGGTATACGAGATTATGAACAGTAGAGGTTACGGCGTTGTGAGCCCTTATCATACTCTTATAGAACCTCTTAGAAGAGGCGAGTTCATTTCTGCTATTGAGTTATCTGAACAAGTTCTGAACTTACCCACTCACCAAGATGCAGATCATGACTATTGCGAGGAAATGATCACACTTCTTGGCAGGGTGTGTGAAGAGACTGACAGGACAACTCACGGCAAGAGAGGCATCAATAGGTAATGCTTTCAGTGATTAACGTGGATGAAAGTAACACTTGGGATACAATTGTTCGCAGTTTTCAAAAGTATGATGTGCAGTACCTGAACGGTTACGCTAAAGCTTTCGAGCATCATGGAGAAGGGACTCCCATCCTGATTTACTATGAAGATGATTCTACAAGAGCCATGAATGTAGTCATGAAGAGGGACATTTCAGAAGCGAAGCAATTCAAGAGAATATTGCCAAAGAACGAATGGTTCGACTTGTCAACGCCTCCTGGATATGGAGGATTTTGGATCGAAGGGGAGAACCAAGAAGCTGTTGAGAAGGCGTATGTTAGGTTCTGCGAAGAAAAAGGATTTGTCAGCGAGTTCGTGAGATTTCATCTGTTCAGCAACTACAGAAACTGTTTCTCAGGAGAAACAGAAGCACGCCAGAAAAACGTTATTCGATCGTTAGATGAAGACATTGACGATATTGTGATGGACTTCGAATACAAGGTACGTAAGAATCTTAAGAAAGCATCTAGGTCAGGGCTGAGAAGCGAGATTGATTCAAGTGGAAAGAGGTTAAATGAGTTTCTGAGCATTTACTACGGAACAATGCGAAGAAATAATGTTGATACGGATTCTGTGTTCTCGGAGGTGTTTTTCAAGACGATCAATAAGCTTGCAGACAATTATGTGTACCTCCACGTCTATTTCAAAGAGTTGATCATATCCTCTGAGCTTATTCTATATGGGCCGGATAACTGCTATTCTTTCTTGGGTGGAACTGATGAAAAGTATTTTGATCTGAGACCCAATGATTTCCTGAAATTTGAAGCAATAAAGTGGGCGAAAAAGAAAGGTTTGAAGAGATTTGTTCTGGGTGGAGGCCATGGGAGAGACGACGGTATATTCAGGTTCAAAAAGAGCTTCGCCCCGAACGGGATTCATGATTACTACATAGGAAGAAGAGTAATCAACCAATCGAAGTATGATGATCTGCTGTTACTCAGGAGCGGTGATAAGAGCTTTGTTCAGGACAAAGGGTTCTTTCCAGAGTATAGAAGGGATGTCGAGTAAGCCTTCTGGTAATACAGATTGCCAGGCAGCACATGGTTCACAAATGGAGGGAGCAATGAAGACCGCTGCTATCACGATAGATGTCGAAGACTGGTTTCAGTCTATTACAATGAGGCCCCATTATCCAATAGAGACTTGGAGTGACAAAGACCTAACACTAATTGAGCCCTTGACTTATGTTCTTGATACTCTGGCAGAGTTCCAGATTAGTGCGACGTTCTTCGTTTTGGGATGGTTTGCTGAGTACCATCCAAGAATACTTCACATGATCCTAGATAGGGGTCACGAGATTGCCAGTCACGGAATGACACACAAGCCAAACAATCTTCTTGACGATGAAGCCCTTCAATACGAGATTCTGCAGTCAAAGCTAAGCATCGAAAAGGTTATCGGGAGACAAGTTCTAGGATACAGAGCAGCAAGTTTCAGTATTTCGGCGAGAGTTCTAGAAGTGGTCCGCGAGTCAGGTTACAAATACGATTCCAGTCTGCATCGCGCAAGAGGAAATAGCCTTTACGGTGATGTCACCTCTGGAGAAGTCAGCGAGATGATTATCAATGGGCTAAAAGTGTTTGAGATTCCTACAGGGAAAGTCTTTGGATTGACAATCCCGTTTTCAGGAGGCACGTATTTTAGAATGCTCCCGTTTAGAATGCTTAAACACATGGCTAGGCATGCTCAACGAAGACCACTGATCTTGTATTTCCACCCTTGTGATTTTGACCCAAGGTGGCTACGAATGTCTGTGCTACCGATGCGATTGAGAGTCAGAGGTGGCCTTGGAGCGAGCGCAAACAAGAGGAGATTTCGAGAGTTCATTAGATGGTTGAAGCATCAGGGTTATTCTTTCAAACGGATGAAGGAGCTCATATGAGCGAAAAAGAAACAATCAGAGAAATTCGTGAAGGAGATGTCTCTAGTGTTCTCTCTCTTACCTCTGAGGTCTTCTCTGGTCAAGAGTATTTTGCCGCAAAGAGGAGCCGAGAGTTTTGGAATTGGAAATACGAGAGAAATGTTTTTGGAATACCGATACAAATCGTTGCAACCGCAGGGGATGAATTAATTGGCTTTCGTTCTTTCTGGCCGTGGGAGCTTGTTTGTAGAGGCCAGCAAGTCAAAGCCTATCAGCCAGTTGATACTGTTGTTCACCCAGATTACCAAGGCAGAGGTCTGTTCACTAAGATGACGATCAAGGCTGTAAGAAAAGCAATCGACGAAAGTGCAGATCTTCTGTTCAATTTCCCGAATCAGAACAGTCTCCCGGGAAATTTGAAACTCGGATGGAAATACATTGGCAGGTTACCTTGGCTAATCAAGCCTCTGAGACCATTTCATCTTCTGACGAATCTTAGAATACGCGAAAGGGCTTCACCAGTGGAAATCGATAATAAATACACTATTACTGATGAATTATTGCACAGAATGGTCGAGAGAGATAGTTTTGACAGTTTGCTGAGAACAAGACAATCACCAGGTTTTTTCGAGTGGCGATATAAGCTGAATCCTTTCCTTAAGTATGGAGCATTTCAGATGACAAAAGGGAGCAAAAGACTCTCAGCAGTCTTTGAGGTCAACCAAAAAGGGCCAAGACGCGAGATGATTATTGTCGATATTCTCGGTTCTAGCGATTTGACGAAGGAGTTGTTCAAGGCTCTTATCGATATCGCAAGATCAATGAATGTAGATTTCATAACTACAATCATGACCAGTGGATACAGTATGAGTTCACTGAAATCACTGGGGTTTCTTAGAATGAAGAGAAAAAATCTTGTCGCTCTCCCTCTTAATCTTGCCCTTGAGGGAATTGCGACAAGAATGGAAAACTGGCGGATTGTTGGAGGGATGCATGACTCACTATAGGTGATCGCAAGCTGCTGTTTTCGAAATATCTGGTGTCGTGATACTCAAAGAAATCTCAGCGAGGTTCTAAGGAGTATCTGTGGCTATTGGTAAGTTTGCCTGGCGCGAAAAACATTACAGGCATGCGAAGATTGCAACTGAATTCGCAAGTGTCTTTGGGAGGATTGTTATCGAAAGAGGGATATAGGGCCATTCATGATTCTTCTCAACGAACTGAAACTGATGTAAGTATTTGTCATAGAAGCACATGCAAAACAGGATCAACAATGGGTGTAGAACCTTAAGGGTTGTAAAACGTATTTGGAAGAGCAGTTTAGTGACTATTGAGATGATTGCAGAAGTCTCGAGAAAACATCCTTGGGCAGCCTATTCTTCTCGAGTTTTCGAGGATGTCTACGGTTTGTTTTGGTATTTTGCAACAGAGTGACTATGTACAGAACAATCCGGAAAGCGGCTAGCTCGATCTGTATCCAGAAAGGCAATCCTTTGAGTGTGACGATAATGGAATACTTAATTACTGGAGGTAGATCCTGATGTTCCTATTGGTTCTTTCGCTTTTGCTTATTGTTATTGGGCTGGTGCCTATTGTGTACCATTTCATCGGGTACTGGTTTCTACTGAAGCTATTAGTCCGGACAAGACCCCGTAATGGAGCACCATCCACTAACCTCTGCGACACCCCATTTGTGTCAGTCATTATCAGTGCTCATAACGAAGGTAAAGTAATAGGGAAGAAGATTGAGAACGCCTTGACACTGGACTATCCCAAGGACCGTTTTGAAGTAATACTCGTAGATGACTGGTCCACTGATGAAACATTCAAGGTGATTTCTGAGTATGTTTCAGCCGGGAAGATCAAGTACTTCAAACCAGACAAACACCTGGGGAAGACATATGCTCAAGATGGAGCTGTTAGCATGGCCAAAGGTTCCCTTCTCGCATTCTCAGACGGTAACAGTTTTTGGGATAGAGGTGCATTAGCATCTCTCGTAAAGAGCTTTGCTGATGTAGAAGTCGGTTTTGCAGCTGGTAAAGTCAAGTTCAATGAAGTTGAAACTTCTCAACCAGCAGGTTTCTACTATTCCTACTGGCAATATGAAATGAGTGTTAGGAAAATGGAGTCCAGCATTTTGTCGATTCTGACCTCTAATGGCGCGATATATTGTGTGAGAAGCGAGCTATATAAGAGAACAAGTCCTCTTTATTGCCACGATTCAACTATGCCTCCCTATATTGTTTCAATTGGTCGGAGAGCAGTATATTGCGAAGAAGCTGTTGCCTATGAGAAGAGCATTAGATCCACAAGTAGTTATTTCAGGAAGAGAGTAAGAATGAGTGGAAGAGCTTTTTCGGCTGATTTTGATAGGGAGATTAGAAGCATTCTCTCTAAGACACCTCTTTTATACAGGATGATGCACTTTTCTCACAGAACACTGAGACGATTGCTTCCTCTGTTTACTCTTGCGGTATTGATTGGTACTACTCTCCAGATTGGATTCATGTCATTCATCTCGGTAGTAATTTGTGCCGCTATACTGCTTCTCATAATGATCATTTCTTCTGGGGCAAGAAATCTCTTCTTCATTTACATTCTAACGATTGCGGCAGAGATTGTGGGATTCTGCAAATACATTACGGGTGGAATCAAACCCTATTGGGATCCTATTGACGAGGCAAGATAGGAGGTGCCGCAAGTGTCAATAAAGGTTTTGATGTTAGGCACAGGTTTTGCTCACCTGGGGCATGTCACCTGGATGTTGCTGGGAGAATCATGAAACGGACGTGCTTGTGTAGACTTGGACAATAATTAGGGCTTCCTGAAAAAGTACACAATGCGCATCAATAGCGAAGTACAGAGATATAATGTGGTATAATGGTGCAAGGGAAAACAAGGTATAGACTCAAAAAGCTTGCACCGAGGTGATGACGAAGATGTTTCTGAGGAGACATAAAGAGAACCAGATGGAGATGGTTGGATTCGGAGGATCACTGACAAGAGTGTTATCAAAAGAGAATCAATGGGTTCGACTGAGTGAGATCATACCGTGGAAAGAGATTGAAGACAGATATGCTGAATTGTTTGCAGACTCTGGAATGGGAGCACCTGCAAAGAGTGCAAGGATCGCATTTGGTGCACTGGTAATACAGGCGATGAAGAACTACACCGATGAAGAGACAGCAGCACAGGTTGCGGAGAACCCGTATTTGCAGTATTTCCTGGGAATGAAAGAATACCAGGTGGTTCCACTGTTTGACGCATCCATGATGGTGTATTTCAGAAGGCGCTTTGGCTTTGAGAATACAAAAGACATCAACGACATGATCATACAATACATCCAAAGAGCTGAAAGACCAACAAAAGAAGAACCGCCTTCATCCAGAGATAACGATGGCGACATTACAAAACAGGACGACCAGGAAAACACGCAGCAACACAACGATGAACCCAGTCACAACAAAGGGACGTTGTTACTGGATGCTACCTGTGCTCCCAGTGACATACAATATCCCACCGATCTGAGGTTATTGAATGAGGGGAGAGAAAAACTTGAAAGAATCATCGATACCCTCTACAAGGCAGATCAACGAGAAGACAAGCCAAAGAAGCCACGAACATACAGAAACAAAGCCCGCATGCAATACCTGGTTGTGGCGAAAAAGCCAACATATCGAGCTTTACAGATGCGAAAAGCCATAGGGAAACAACTGAGATATGTCAAAAGAGACCTGAAAATCATCGAAGAGATGTTGAGACAACAATCACAAGACACATTGAACCAGAAACAGCGAAAAGAACTGGAAACGATCCGAACACTTTACAATCAGCAAAGCACCATGTATGAGACAAAGATTCGCAGAATCGATCATCGAATAGTCAGCATCAGCCAACCACATATACGCCCTATCAAGCGAGGGAAGAAGAAAAGCCCCACGGAGTTCGGAGCCAAGATAGCAATCAGTGTAATCAACGGACTTGTTCGAATAGAAAAGCTGAGCTGGGAGAACTTCAATGAAGGAGCAACCATGAAAGAAAGCGTAGAACGATACCGCCAGACCTATGGTTACTATCCTGAAGTGGTGCTGGTGGACAAACTGTATCGTAACCGTGAGAACATACGTTATTGCCAGGAAAGAGGGATAAGGATTACCGGTCCGAGACTGGGAAGGAAGAACCCACAGATACAGAAAGAAGAGAGAAAGATCATGATACAAGATGCAAGAGTGAGGAACAAAGTTGAAGGCAAGATCGGAGAAGGAAAGCGGAAATATGGACTGGGACTTAT
>DLVL01000124.1 GCA_003444085.1 Kosmotogaceae bacterium
TTAGGTGATCTTGTCCTTCTGCTATCCAGATCTCTTTCTTGTTACTACTGCACGCTTCATAGAGAATCTTCGAGTGATCAACTCGCGTCTGGCTATCTTCATCTCCATGGGCGATAAGTATGGGAATGTCTCCCAGCCTCTCGATAGTACTTTCAGGACTATCTGTCACGGGGTTAACCCTGTATCTGAACCATATAACCATTCTGACAAAAGGCTGAAAGACCTTCGCGAGCAAGTCCGGCATTCCGTCGCGAAGCATATAATCGTAGAACTGCGCCTGGATAGAACGATCCGGGCTAATGGCGACTATACCATCCACGTCCTGAGACTGCCCTGCCACATTTATCGAAATGCTTCCTCCCATTGATAGTCCGTAGATTGTGATTGGCAGATCCTTATGCTGGGCATACTGCTTAATATACTCAATAACCGCCATTACGTCCCAGACTTCTGGTATCCAAAACCGAGGCTCTTTCCCTTGCTCTTGCCGTGCGCTCTCATGTCTACAGGCACAGCGGTGAATCCAAGATCGTAGACGAATCGAGCATAGTCAAACAATAAAGTTGCATCCATCTCGTGCATGCCGTGAAGAATAAGCACGCTTCTAACACTGATGCGATCTCAAATCAGACCATAATCCTCAAGGGTTGCATCATTCCTTACGACTCGAACATTTGACATAGAAGCAACAACAGAATTCGCGATCGTGATCATCACAAGAGAAGTGATAAACACCACCAGCATGATAAGCACTAAGGCAATAATCCAAATCTTACGCCTTTTCTTCATTTTTTCCCCCTAAGATAGTCTTGTTCAGAGTTTTTCGCAGTTCAGGTCTTAGCAGTTCCATACTAAACATCTTCGTGAGACTGACAGCACGAAAACGCGGCTATACAATATTATACCTGATCAACTTTCAGACAATCAGAGAACCAGTATAGCTGCATTTCTTGACACATGCCGCAATGCAGGACTCCTCACAAAGCGCGGCTGAACCTTCCTACTCTAACGGAAAGAATGATAGTAGATAGGCTCCCAGTTCATGATTTCATTTCTCTGTTCCTGGTAATCTCGTGCTTTCAAAAACAATCATCTTTCAGGTTGCGTTAACACTAACATTGACAAACCAATGAGTTAAAATGGTTTCGTTATGTCTCTAAACTCATATTCGCAACATGCCCTAATTGTGCTATAACAAACAGATACAGCGGATACTACCATAATCGGCGTAACCTAGAGATGGTTCTTGTGAGAGACTCTTATGAACTCGATTATGGAAGGCAAGACTATAAACGCCATACGAAAAGGTCGACGTTCGTCCGAAAACTTTCAGAGTGCACAGAAGAGTTTAAAGTGGCGAATTTCAGCAGTTTTACAGTCTTGGCAAATTAGCAGTTTGGCAAGAGCAAGGGTTCTGAATTCTGCTTCGGACCTGATCTTGGTCCTTCTCTTCTCCAGTGATCTTTGCTCGACCAGCTTCGCAGCTGGGTATTGCTGAACAGAATGTGTTTCTTGACACTGGTTTGTCTTTGTGATCCTGCTATATGCTATACGTCATCAGCTATTTGCTGTTCTTCAACATCCAACAACTTGTCCTAAGATCACCCACCCCACCGCAAGCGGTCCATCCCCTCCCAAGAGGGGAATCAACACATTGTCTCCTGTATTTCGCTCTTGTGGCTAAGTCCCCTCCTTGGAGGGGTGGCGTTCTTTGCCGGGGTGGGTTGTTTTTGTCTCTTCGGTATGCTCATTAATCCATCTGTCAATAGCTGATACAACTCCAGCAAGGTTTGTCTTAATATCTATGTCAGAAAATCGCAGAAACGATATTCCAAGTCCTTCCAGTGCATTCTGTCTTTTCTCATCCGTTTCTCTCTTCCCATAATGGCTTTCTCCATCGATTTCAATGGCGAGCATCAGTTCCTTACAGAAGAAATCAACTATGTAATCCCCAATAGGCTTTTGTCTATCAAAATCCATTCCTCTGATCTTTCTGTTCTTAAGCTCTTTCCAAAGTAGCACTTCGGAAAGCGTTGAGTTCTTCCTTAGAGTTCGAGCCAGTTTCTTAAGATGAGGTTTGTAAGGTAGTATCTTCCTTTGTTGTGTCTTCTTGTTCATCATTCACCTCAGAGATAGAAAGATCAAGATCACCCACCCCACCGCAAGCGGTCCATCCCCTCCCAAGAGGGGAATTAAAACCTTTGCAGAAGAAGCTTTCAGTAGTGTTGGGGTCACAATATATTGTGCCCTTCATAAGAGACGCTGTGGTGACCAAAGGGACAGACTGCGCTTTTCTGAGCTAAACGCCCCTGGAACGAAAAACGACTCTGTCCCAATGGTCCGCGTTTGTCCCTTAAGGTTTTCCACTATTCACTGCACTTCGGAGGTTTTCCGCACGTTGGTTCTTAGGGTTTGCCCGGCGTAGCCGGCACTGGCCCACGAAGTGGAGCTGGCCTGCCTGGGTTCGGCAGAGCTGGCCCGCTTCTCCTGCGGAACTGGCACGTTTTCTTCAGCTAGACTGAAGAAAACGTTTCGCACTTGTCGCTGCCTCAAGATACGTCCTTTGTCCAGACATGACTAATTGTTCGAGTTGCATCACGAAGACTGAATGGCCAGAAACAGGAACGATTTTATCTCCTTCCTTGACTGCATAGCCGGCTCCATCATGAATAACATAGTGTGATCCATTGTATTTGCCCAAATATATGAGCACATGCCCTTTCATGTATATGGCATCCCCTGGTTCAAGCGCATCTGCTATCTTAAGCCGTTCAGCAATACTTCCACTGAACTCTATGGTCTTTCCTGCGGTTCCCTGTTCCTGACACCTGGTATTGCGCGGTAACCTCAGCCCAACTGTTCTGAAGATGTCCATTATATATCGCGAGCAATCACGCCGGCCAAAAGCACATCCCCAACCATATCGCTCGCCAAGCATCTTGAAAGCCTGCCTTATCACATTTGCTCGGGTAGGAGGAAGAAATCCGATTCTTACATCAGCAGACAAGGGTATCAAACCTGTCCTTTTTTCAAGCATCCCACTCTCACCGCGAACCGGAAGTAACACACTGTAGCAGCACTGTGGACCCTGTGCCTGGATGTTAGCCTCAAAGTCCCTGGGAGCCGCTATAGGTACTCTGTCTCCCATCTGAAGAAACACACAGGAAACGCTTGCATCATACGGATCTGGTTCAGTGGTAAGTGTGCTTGCCGTAACAACGAGGAACGGTTCTTTTTCCAGGAATTCATACGCTTCTTCAGGTCCGCTAACAAATGCAATAGAATCGGATCTCACCCAGCCTTTGTAGAGAGGAGATTGCACGAATGTCCAATCACCTGAACGGCTTTCATGTACCACAGCAACCGGTGTTCCCAGAGAAAGTGCAGTAAGCTGGAATGCGTCCACATCGAATGCTCCGCGCTCTCTCGTAAGCAGTTCATTAGTCGGGAAAGCACGAAGATCCTGACGTCTTGTCAAGATGCCAAAACGCGTTTTCTGAACCGCCGAAATGTTTTTGATATTTGATTCTTCGACGAGTCGTTCCTTTTTCTTGTGTGTTACCTCATCACCGTTATTGTCGACAAGATCTCTTGCTGATATGACTTCCTCTGATGATGATTCATCCATAAGCTCCAGGACATCCTGTCTACTAATAATCCTGGGAAAAGACCTTATGTCGTACATGAATCTCTCGAGACCAACCTCCTTCATCTTCTTCACAGTTTCGTCATTGAACTGGCTGATTTCCTCTTCAGACATCAGCACCTTATCTGGTGTACGACAAAGATCAGTCCACGTGTCTGGCTTAAGCATTTCATCAGTTACTCCCGGCGCAACTGGAATACCCCGCGGTGTTATCTCCCACAGCATCCAACAATCACTCCTAATGGTCGGGTCTTTCTCAAAACATACGAACAATCAAACCTCTACTCAGAAGAACATGTTCACAGCTTTCTAGTCCAATGAAGCAGTAATCAACGTATTCTAGCATGGTAATAATCTGAGTGATCACTAGGGAACTTTGTCTCTTACATACACATATATAGCGAATCAGCGCTTGACACTACACTGGTTTGTCTGACAAACTATGATCAGCGCTATTTCACTTTTGATGCCTTTTTGATCTTCTTCACAAACAACAATGAAGGCCGGTCTGTTGACCGGCCCTTTTCGCTTGAAAATCAAGTCAGTATGTTTTGCGACTCAGAAACCTCAGTCGATTAGTCCGAGTCCTTTGAGGAACATCTCTGCTACCTCGTCAGGTTCGTAGCCTTCTGTATCAACAAGGTAGTTGAGTCTGATCATTATTGGCTCAGAAAGGTACAGTGCAATAGGCCTGAGGATTTCCCTTATCTCAGGGTGTTCATCCAGAACCTCTTTCCTGACAGTAACAGCAATGTTGTATGCGGGGAAGAAGTTCAGGTCGTCCTCAAGAACTACAAGATCAAATCTCTCGAGTAGCCCATCCGTTGCGAAGACCATTGCAACATCAATCTCACCACGTGAAACTGCCTCGTAGGTCAATCCGATTTCCATAGCACTCACGTTGCGCCTCGTAACTTCAATCCCGTAAAGCTCTGCCATCGGGAAGAAGCCGTCTGGTCTGTCAAGGAATTCAAACTCAATACCGTATCTAAGGTCAGGGTTTTGCTGACTGAGTTCAGCCAGATCCGAAACTGTCATAAGACCGTGTTCCCTGGCAAATTCTGCTGTGACGGCGAGTGCGTAGGTATTGTTGAAAGGTGCCATTTCGAGCCAGACGATGTTGTTCTCTTCAAGATCTTGTGCCGCAACTTTCTCATAAAGCTCAACCGGATCTCTTGGAATCTCTTCGTGACCAAAATACGCTGTCCATGCCGTGCCTGTGTAGTCAGCGTACAGATCGATCTGGCCTGTCAATAGAGCGTTTCGCACAACAAAGGAGCTCATACCGAAGTCTTCTCTGACATCGAATCCTGCGTTGGACAGGAGCTGTGAGATCATGCTACTCACAATGTACTGCTCGGTGAAATTCTTGGCTCCAACATTTAGTCTGGCACCGAGACTGGCCGTTGCGAATACGGCCAATACAACTAAAACAAGAACAAGTTTCTTCATAGTTCCACCTCCATGTGGTTTTTCTATTCTCTCCAATGCTCTGCAAGCTGCAGACCTTTGGAAGTAACTCGTTTTTCTACAACTGAAAGAACAACATCTACCAGTATTGCAGTAATTGCGGTCGGGATAGCGCCCGCAAGTATTATCGTAAAATTGAAGTTTCTGATCCCGGTGAAAATTATCTCTCCAAGTCCTCCAGCACCTATGGCAGCTGCAATTGTTGTTGTACCAATGTTTATCGTTGCTGCGCTTCTTATGCCTGAAAGGATTGCCGGCACGCTTGCAGGAAGCTCCACTTTCCTCAGGATCTGTCCATTGGTCATACCCATGCCTCTGGCTGCTTCTTTCATGCCAGGCGAGACACTTACCAGTCCGGATGCAGCGTTAAAGACTATGGGAACGAGACTGTAGATGAATAACGCGAGAACAGCAGGTCTGAAGCCTATTCCAGTGAATATGAAAACAAGAGCTATCACTGCAATGCTCGGGACTGCCTGGGAAAAACCTGTGATAGTAAGTAAAGCATTTCCAATCTTCATTCTCCCGGGGCGAGTAGAGGCTATCGCAATAAGCAGCCCGACAACAATCGCCATTGCCCACGAAAGAGCGAAGATGGACATGTGTTCTCCAAGCTTTATCAGGAAGTACTCCATATTGTATCTATAGTAGTCAAATAAAGCCTGCATTTAATCACTCCCTGTAAGGTCTACGCTGCCAAACATCTCCATGAGTGCCGAGAACCTTACGACTCCGCGGACACGCCCCCTATCATCTACAACAGGAACAGCCGATAGTCCTGAGGTCATCATCAACGACATTGCTTCAAGAAGGCTGGACGATGGGTGAATTGACTCCGTCTCCTTGACGTGCTTCTTCAGAGGATCAGACTTGTTGGCTTTTTCAATCTTCTTTCTGACAACGTAGCCAGCGAGCCGCTTCTTTTCGTTAAGGACATAAGCATATCTTCGATCTGTCTTCTCGATTTCCTTCAGAGCATCTCCAACGGTGAGTTTTTCGGTGAGTTCAAGCGCGAAGAAGTCCGTGTCGTAATGATCATGAACACGAACGAGCTCCATGCTTCTGAGTCCCCTGTCAGAACCCAGCAGATTCTCAACGAAGTCGTCTGCAGGTTCATTGATCACGGTCATCGTTTCGTCGTACTGAACAAGCTTTCCTTCGTTGAATATGGCTATGTTGTCGCCAAGCTTTATAGCTTCTCTGATATCATGAGTAACAAACACGATCGTCTTGTTGATCTGTTCCTGTATTTCTATAAAGGCATCCTGTAACTTCTCCCTGTTTATAGGGTCAATAGCACCAAACGGTTCATCCATGAGAAGAATCTCTGGATCAGCTGCTAATCCCCTTGCAACCCCGACTCTTTGTTTCTGCCCGCCAGAAAGCTGCACTGGATACTTGTAAGGGTGCTCGTCCGGATCAAGATTCATCAGATCCAGCAGTTCCATAACTCTCTTCTTTATCTTGTCTTCAGGCCACTTCAGTAACCTCGGAACCACCGCTATGTTGTCGAACACAGTCATGTGCGGAAAAAGTCCGATCTCTTGGATTACATAACCAATACTTCTTCTAAGCTCAATGACACCTATTTCATCTATCGATCTTCCGTCTATTATGATGTCACCAGAAGTTCTTTCAATAAGCCGGTTGATCATCTTCAGCGTTGTCGTTTTACCACAGCCCGAAGGACCTATCAGGATTGATATCTTCTTGTCTTCAAATGTCAGATCAACATCATCAACAGCCACGGTAGATTCTCCGTACACCTTCCTGAGCTTTTTTAGTTCTATCGCCATCTTATACTCTCCTTCCAGGCCTTATCATCTGTTTTCCTGTCGTTCAAGTCTTACGCCACGTGGCGTCAAAAACTGCTCAAGTTTCATCAACCCGTAGTTTGTGCCTATACCCATTGCCGAAACCAGTATTGCTCCAACAAGAATCATGTCAAGCCTTGCTCTCGAAAGTCCAGAGAATATGAAGTAACCAAGCCCCCTGGCACCAACAAGGTATGCAATAGTAGTTACAGCTATTCCCATAACAGCGGCATTTCTTATTCCAGCCATGATTATCGGAACAGAAAGAGGGAGTCGCACCTTAAACAACACCTGGGCCTTGGTCATTCCCATGCCCCTTGCAGCTTCAATCATCTCCGGGTCCACTGCCCTTATTGCCACAACAACATTTCTGATTATTGGCAACATCGAATAGACGACAAGCGCTATCACTGCGGGCGGGATTCCAAGACCAGCCCCAAATGGAGCAAGAAGAACGACCATCACGCCGAAGAGCGCAAGACTGGGTATTGTCATCATGACGCTCGCGATGTAGATCACGACTTTCGCAAGATTTTTGTGATTGGCAATAGCTATGCCGATTGGAGCACCTATACCTATCGATATGGGAACGGCGATTGCTATGATATGAATGTGCCTGAGAAGCTCTGAAACGATTCTATCGAGGTTTCTCGTTACGTAGTCAAGAAACTCCATGGCATACCTCCTGTCCTTTTAGCCACTTCAACTCAGAAAGCTAAGGCGGAGGCTTTCGTGCCTTTCGATCAACCGATTCACTTCAGTTTTTGGCCAGACTAGTCAAATGAAGATTGCGCGGAAATAGAGTTTAGCTCACGCTAAGTTAACTAGCCGTCGGTTGATCTTTGAATCTGATTAGGGCAACCTCCGAGCTTAGTTTCACTTGCGGCCAAAAATGATTATACCACAAAGACAACAGTAAGGCAAATTTCGCCTCTGACGGCTAATCTGAGCGTCTGTCGTGCTTGATTTGAGCATTAATGCGTCTGAGCTCTTCCTTAATCTGTCTTATGTCTTCAGATAACTCAATCACCTTATTCGCTGCTCTGATTATCTTGTAATAGAAGAAATAACTGAA
>DLVL01000087.1:0-34362 GCA_003444085.1 Kosmotogaceae bacterium
CTCTTCTTCCGGAGCACTTTACCCACGAGGAGAACCAGTCCCCCGTAAATCATCACGTATAAAACGAAAAACACTGCTCCAATAACTGTGATGAGGAAATCTCTGATGGTCATAAGGTAGCGAATGAATCTCATCCATCACACCTCGGATTCGGGAACAAGCTCTCTGCTGACTTTTCCCAAGGCATCGTCCGTTAGCTCTCTGGTATTCAGTCTCTCCTCTGCTCTTTCAATGAGTTCTTTGCTTGCCCAGGTTGAAGGCTCAAGAGGGGAGAATACAGTACAACTGTCTTCGTAGGGAAGAATTGACGTGTTGTATGTATTATACTTCTTTGCGCATTCGATTGTCTCTAGCTTGTCAAAACATACGAGAGGCCTGATCACAAGGATAGAGGAAGACTGGTCGATTACAGAGAGGTTTCTTATGGTCTGACTGGCTACCTGTCCAACAGACTCACCAGTGACAAGCAACTCTGCGCCCTCTGCTTCAGCCAGGCTCGAGGCGATTCTCATCATCAATCTACGCTGAATCAGCAAGCTCAACTTGTCTGGGACACATTTCTTAATAGTGAGCTGACACTCTGTGAAAGGCACGTTGAACAACTCGATTTCTCTCCTATCAGAGTAGGATGCAAGAATGCCCGCGAGTTTTCTTACCTTATCAAGAGAGCGACTCCCCGTGTAGGGCGGACTCGAGAAATGCACGGCAATCAATGTGATTCCTCGTTTCATGGCCAGGCACCCTGCGACAGGACTATCAATTCCTCCTGACAAAAGCAAAGCACCTTTTCCACTTATTCCAGTTGGAAGACCACCAGGTCCGTGAATCTTCCCGGGAAATACGTAGACACCGTCACTTCTAACTTCTATTCCGATAACAAAGTCAGGATTTCTTACGTTGACTTGTAGTTGTGGGAGTGCCTTCAGAATGCGTTCGCCGATAATCGCACTGAGTTCCATACTCTTAACGGGAAACTTCTTGTACTCTCTCTTTGTTGAGACTTTGAAGGTGGTATTGCCAGAACTGAGTAACTCTTTTGCAGTGTGTATACTGGTTTCCGATATGTTCTCTATGTCGTAGTCAGTAACTTGAGCGATGCTGTAATTCTGAATTCCGAAAACTCTGCTCAGTTTCCTCTGTACATGATCACGCAGCTTCCTGTCAAGATTGACTATTATCCTCCCGCGTCGCCTCGAGACTCGACTGTCTGGAAGAGCAGTCCTTATATTTTCTACAAGCTGCTTCTCAAATGTACCTCTGTTCTTTCCTTTAAGAGCAATCTCATTGTAACGGACAACTGCAATCGATTCCAATCCATTCTCTCCCCGTAAAGACCAGTGGTATAATTGCTTGAAGATTGGGGGTGTTTTTATGAGAACTATCATATTGATTGCCACAGTTATTCTTGCTGGTCTCACACTTTGTGCTCTTGACTATGATAACATCTACAACGAATTCGTGGAAATCCGTTCAGAAGAGAGCCTTGAGAGAATGGAGACATTCATTGACTTGCTTTCTGAGTTTCCGGATATCAACAATGACGCAAGATTTTTGACGCTTCTTGCTGATTCACACAGGGAGTATGCGAACTGGGCAGCGGACGACAAAAAACGGACCCACTACGAAACGGCAAGATCTCTTGCAGAAAAGGCCATTGAAGTCGATCCTGACTATGGTTATGCATATTACGTCGCTGGAGCTTCCATAGGTCAGCTGGCTCAATTTGTCAGTATCATAAAGTCAATATTCATGCTGGGGGATTTTGACGACTATATTGAGACCGCCATGCAGATGATCCCCGATAATCATTTCCCATTTCTTGCAATGGGAATGCGGTACAGAGATACACCCTGGCCATATCGTAACTATAAGAGATCTGAAGAGCTTATTCTCAAGGCAATAGAGAAGAATCCTTACTACATTAACAACTACACCGAGCTGGCTGAGCTCTACATAAAGATAAAGGATAGCGATAAAGCTGCAGAAGCATATTTGAAGGTTCTCGAACTGGAATTGCAACCTGAATGGATAGCACAGGGAAAGCAGGCAAAACAAGATGCAGAAGCCTGGCTCAGGGAGAACGGTTATCTGAATTAACGTGCCCTATTTACTCATATACTCAGTTGCATTTGGATGGATATCACATTCTGCCGGTTACGCTGTTGTAAGTGCCATCATCATCTCGAGTATGCTGGTTCTTGGTTCCGTTCTCGGCGAAAAAGACACCAGGCTTCTTCAGCTTCACGGGCTAACGCTCGTCTTGATGACTGCGTTGACTGTGATTGGCGGCTTCGGAACACGTGATATTGCATCTCTGCAAATCGAGAGCATCTTTCTTGCCACAAGTTATTTGCTTCTGGGGATCCATGGTATCACCCGCGATTTCGAAAGACTATCTCTGTTATTCCTCACGCTCTTCTGGGGGGGTGTTGCCGCAGGATTGAGTCATGCGGCAAACGAGAAACTCGGTGCAGGAGGCATTGTTCTGTCCATTGTTCTAATGTGCGGTGTTGCCTTTCAGGATCTGAGAAAGACTCGTCGAATTCTTCGAAATGTCAGGAAAGATGAAAAAAATACTTTAGGGGGAGTGTAAATGCCTGGGAGAATCAAAGTAGGCGTCATACAGACATCACCTATACCTGGTGAAGCCGGAGAGAATCTTGAACAGGCACTTACCAGCGCTGAAATGCTATCTGATAAAGGTGTAGATGTAGTAGTGCTGCCTGAAATGTTCAATTCAGGCTATGGTGTTGATTTGCATGCACTAGAAGCTGCAGAGGAGTCTTATGAGGAGACTATCGAGATTCTTTCTGTGCTTGCGGATGATCGAGAGTTGATGATTGTTGGTGGAATTGCCAGGAAAGTTGAGGAGAAGTGGTTTAACTCGGTTGTAGTGATAAGGCCTTTCGTTGAGCCCATCTATTACAACAAGACACATCTCTTCAGGGACGAAAAGAATGTATTTACCCCTGGAGACAGTTTCGTGGTCTTTGAATATTCCGGGATAAAGTTCGGAATTCTAATGTGTTTTGAAATTGGCTTTCCCGAAGTATCAAGATACCTCTGTCAGAAAGGCTCGGAAGTCATAATATCAGTTTTTGCCTTTGGGAAGGAAAGGGCAAGGATTTATGAAACCGCAACTATAGCACGATCAATAGAGAATGGGACATTTCTGGTTGCCTCAAGTCAGACAGGAAGACCAGGGAAAACGGAATTCACAGGGTCTAGTCGAGTAGTAGCCCCTTCAGGCGAGCTCCTGGCTGATGCCGGAACTGCTGAGGGTTTCATCGTCACCGAACTGAATACTTCTCTTGTGAAGCGGTATCGTTATGTTGAAGGAGGGGACTCGAATGGTTACTACTCCAACCTCAGACCAGAGCTATACGTGCGTTAGGTTTGTTGACAGGTATTTCCTCATAAGATAGAATATGACAGGCTGGGCCGTTAGCTCAGTAGGCAGAGCGGCTGATTCTTAATCAGTAGGTTGCAGGTTCGACTCCTGCACGGCCCACCAGAATAAGTGGAGTAAAGCTCCCACCCCCAGCCCAGGCTAAGGGGTCAATACGATAGTGTGTATTGGCAGGCGGGTGGTCTGCCATTTTTCATGAGAGGTGATGAGTATTTCTCGAAAAACAGCTTCAGTTCCCAGGAACGAAGAGATCACTGCAAGAAGTGTAAGAGTGATTGATGAGGACGGTTCTCAGCTTGGTGTCATGCCCACAAGAGAGGCAGTCAAGCTGGCTCAGGAGAAGGAATTAGATCTTGTGCTGGTTGCACCAAACTCAAATCCCCCGGTTACCAGAATAATGGACTATGGAAAATTCAAGTATCATAAAGATCGGAAGGATCGAGAAGCAAAGAAGAAGGCGAAGCAAACACAACTGAAGCAGATGAAATTCAGGATTAAGATTGACGAGCATGATTTCCAGACAAAGGTAGGAAGAATCAGAGACTTTCTGGAAAAGGGAAGCAAAGTCAGGGTTGTCATCATGTTTAGGGGTCGAGAAATCGTCTTTGCCGAAAAGGGTGAAGAAATCCTGAATCGAGTAGCGGCTGAACTGGAAGAGATATCAGATGTTGACCGCAGCCCGAAACTGGAAGGTCGAGACATGTGGATGCTTCTGAAGCCGAAGGCGTAATGGGAGGTTTTAGAATGAGCAGAAGTAAGTTCAAGACACACAAAGCCAGCGCGAAGAGATTCAAGGTTACTGGTAGTGGAAAGATTGTAAGACAGCATTCCGGGACAGGACACAATACCGGGAAAAAGAGAGAAAACAATAGACGTGAAGCCAGAAAGTGGGAGACTATCGAGGGTGGTTATGTAAAGAAGGCTAAGAGGAGCCTGGGGCTTTAACGTCGAACACGATATTATATGAGGTGGTTTAGATGAGAGTTAAAGGTTCACAGATCGCTAAGAACAAGAGGAAGAAGTATCTCCGTGCCGCAAAAGGTTACAGGGGAGCGTTGAGCAGGAGATATCGACTTGCCAAACAGTACTATCTGAGATCTGGTGTCTATGCCTATGTGGGCAGGAAACAGAGGAAGAGAGATTTCAGGAAATTATGGATAACCAGGATCAATGCTGGCGCTAGATTAGCGGGCTCCAGGTACAATGAGCTTATTCACGGATTGAAGATTGCCGGTGTCAACATAAACAGGAAGATGCTTGCAGATCTTGCTGTAAATGATTTTGAGACCTTTAAAGGCTACGTAGAAGTAGCCAGGTCGGCGTTAAATGGAAACTGAGGGGGGATAAGCCCCCTTTTTTTGTACCTGAGACGAGGAGGAATACCATGGAGTTCAGTATGAAGAGAATTGGTAGTATGACGTTTCACGCGCGTACACCCAGTGGTCATGATGTGATTGTAGACACAAAACGGGAGTTCGGAGGCAACGAATGCGCAGCTACTCCGATGGAACTCGTGCTGGTTGCCTTAATGGGATGTACGTCCATGGATGTGGTTTCAATACTGGAAAAAATGAAGGTCGAGGGCTACAACATGGAAGTTGTTGTAGAAAGCGAGAAAGCCGAACAACATCCAAAAGCATATACCAGCATAGAATTAACCTATAGATTCAGAGGAGAAGATCTCCCCAAGGAGAAAATAATGAAGGCAGTCAATCTTTCTCAGGATAAGTATTGTTCTGTATCTGCAATGCTGGGCAAGGCCGTAAGTATGTCGTATAAGGTTGTCGTTGGGGATGAAGAGATTTGAACAGAGAAGATCAGAAACATGATTTGGAAGAACAGTCTGAGAATCTGGCTGGAATCACTCACAGAATACTCGTGATGTCTGGAAAAGGTGGGGTAGGAAAGTCCACTGTGGCTGTTAATCTGGCTTGCGCACTGGTCGACGAAGGGTTCAAGGTAGGTGTGCTTGACATCGACATCCACGGCCCAAACGTGTCCAAAATGATAGGTCAGAAGAAGCGACCGATGGTTGTCGAGGAACAGATTCTTCCGGCAGAAGTAATGCCGAACATGAAATCAATATCTATTGCTGATTTCACGAATCTGGACAGTCCGATAGTCTGGAGAGGTCCTTTGAAGGCAAATGCAATAAGACAACTTGTTAATCAGACGTCATGGGGGCAACTCGACTTTCTCATAGTGGACGCTCCTCCAGGCACCGGTGATGAACCCCTAACGGTCTCTCAGATCATTACTGGTCTCCGTTCAATCGTTGTTACTACACCACAGGAAGTGGCGAAAGTAGACGTTATAAGGGCACTGAACTTTGTGCAGAAACTCGGAGTAGCCCCTATAGGACTTGTCGAGAACATGTCTCATATGAAGTGTCCGGAGTGCGGCAAGATAATCAGCCTATTCGGTGGCAACGCGGGGGAAGACCTTTCGAGGAGCTTCAGTATCCCTTTACTTGCCAGGATCCCATTTGATCCGCAGGTCGCTATTCTTGCGGATGAAGGGAGAACTATTTCATCGTATATGAGAGGCTCTGAGCTCGAGAAGGCATACAGATCACTATCTTCACGGGTCCAGGAGGAGTTGATGTCTCAGTGAGCAGGAGTCTTAATACTATTACGATGAGATGGGATGGAAGGAGCTTATGGCTCCTGGATCAGCGAAAACTGCCCGGCGAGATTTCTTACATTCAGTGTTCTGATTTCCTTGCAGTTAGTAAAGCTATTTCAGACATGATAGTGCGGGGTGCCCCTGCAATCGGTGCAGCAGCTGCTTTTGGATATCTCCTTGGAGCAATCGAGGTTTCGAAAACCGCCAGAGATAATGTATCAGAAGCTATGAGACAGGTTGAAGATACACTTGCTTCAAGCAGACCAACCGCAGTTAACCTTTTCTGGGCACTTGATCGCATGCACAAGTGTTTTGATAAGTCTTTCGATGCGTCTGATTTGATCAGATCACTGGAGTCTGAAGCTCTCTCAATTGCCGAGGAGGACATCAGTACAAACAAGCGGATCGGGGTACTGGGTGCTTCTCTCTTACGAAACAACATGAGGATAATCACTCACTGTAATGCAGGCGCTCTTGCAACAGTTGATTATGGTACTGCTCTGGGAGTTATTCGAGCTGCTCATGAGCAGGGAAAGAAGGTCCATGTCTTCGTTGATGAGACGCGCCCATATCTGCAGGGAGCTCGGCTGACTTCATGGGAACTGATGAACGCTGGCATAAGCTGTACATTGATTACAGACAATATGGCAGGTTGGGTAATGAAGAGTAAAGGAATCGATGTTGTTATAGTTGGGGCAGACAGAATCGCAGCAAATGGGGACACTGCCAACAAGGTTGGCAGCTATTCTTTGGCAATTCTTGCTTCGCATCATGGAATACCATTCTATGTGGTCGCACCATCTTCAACGCTGGACAGCAAATTGGATTCTGGAAAGGATATACCGATTGAAGAACGTTCACATGACGAGATCACACACATCTCCGGTGTCCGGATAGCACCAGAAAACGTGAACTGCTTTAATCCAGCATTCGATGTGGTTCCTGCTGAGCTAATCACAGCGATTATTACAGAACATGCAGTGAATTATCCGCCTTATGACTTTCGAACTCACCCAGGGCATTAACGCAAGAGAAGGAGCGGAAGGGTGAGCCTTGCTCTCATAGATTCATCAAGAGAAATCAGACTCTTAAATTCAAGAGAGCCCGAAAGTATTCTTCTGAATGGTCGCAAGATAGGCTTTGTTGCTGAAAGAAAGAGAAGAGGATCTCTTCTTCACGTTGACGAGGATCTTACTCCTTGTGATCTGGTCGAATACGTTGAAGGAGGAGAGAGACTGCCTGCTTACCCAGCGGGCATTCTTGACACGGAAAAGTATCAGTACCGTGGGCCTTTGGGGTTCGATTTTAACGAAGGACTCGTCGACTTCCGAGTGTGGGCCCCTGGCCATCAGTTACTCTTTGTCGAAATCTACAACACCCATGATCTTCGGACCCCCTTATCTGTTGAAAGAATGGAACCAAGAGATAATGGTGTGTGGAGTTGCAGAGTTACGGGCAAGCTCAAAGGGAAGGCTTACAGGTATAGGATAGAGCGCGGTGGTGTCTCCAAAACCACTCCAGATCCTTATGCACCTTCAGCAATCTGCAATGGGAATTACTCAGTGATTGTCGATCTTGCTGATCAGGAACCTGAAGGATGGAACCAGGATCACGGTCCTTATATCAACTCTGTCACCGATGCTATCATCTATGAGATGCATGTGGGAGATTTCTCGTCTTCATGGACTTCTGACCACTTTCACAAAACCAAGTACATCTCCTTCTGCGAAACAGACAGGAAGAATACTCTTTGCGGGTATGCAGGTATTGATTACATTCGAAAACTGGGAATTACTCATCTTCATTTGCTCCCATTTCAGGATTTTTCCAGTGTTGATGAGTTAGATCCCTCGTATAATTGGGGTTATGATCCGGAGCTACACAATGTTCCTGAAGGAAGCTACTCAGTCAACCCGCTTTCGGGCGAGAGCAGGATTTTCGAAGTAAGACAGATGGTGAAGGCGCTTCATGATGCTGGTATCGGTGTCATCATGGATGTTGTCTACAATCATACATTCAGGATTGATTTTCCATTTCACAAGCTTGTACCATACTACTTCCACAGACTGAATGAAAGAGGCGGGTTCTCAAACGGTTCTGGAACAGGTAACGAGCTCTGCACAGAGAGATTCATGGTGAGAAGGTATGTTATGGATTCACTGCTTCACTGGTTGAGGAACTATCATATAGATGGATTCCGGTTTGATCTCATGGCCCTTCTTGGAATCCCTACTTTGACAGAGATTGAGACGGTGCTGAAGAGAGAACGCAAAGACGTGATTCTCTATGGAGAACCCTGGATGGCGGCGAGTTCTTCCATGAGAGATCATCCGTTCGTAAAAGGTGACCAAAGAGGAACATCCATATCGGTATTCAATGATGATTTCAGAGATGCTATTAAAGGACGGCCTGATGACAGCTCGAAAGGATTTGTATCTGGTAAGAGTGGCCTGGAAAGAATAATCTGTGCTGGTATTGCGGGTTCTGTAGATTATTCTGCGGGGATATCTGGATTCACTGATGAACCCACTGAGACGATCAATTATTGCTCCAGTCACGACAACCTAACTCTTTGGGATAAGCTCTTCAAGATCTCTTCAAAGGATTCTTTTGAGAAACGCAGAAGAATGGCCTTGTTGGCCCTTTCAATAGTATTAACCTCGCAAGGCGTGCCTTTCATGCATGGAGGTTCGGAGTTTCTTCGGACGAAACTTATGGAGAGAGACAGTTACAAGTCCTCAGAAGTCATTAATGAAATCAACTACAACAGGAGTTCCTTCTACAGTGAGAGCACTGGTTACGTGAGAGAACTGATAAGATTGAGAAAGCGAGAAGAACTCTTCAGGCTGAGAAAATCTGCGGATGTCCGAAAAAAGCTAAGTTTCGTTCATGCCGCAGACAATCTGGTTGTCTTCTGCTTGACGGATTCGACTCGTAGTTATACGGTGATGCATAATGCTTCCCCAAACGGGCGTCACTATGGAACAGATGGTTTGTGGAATGTGCTTGTTCATGATACAAAGGCGGATCTGAACGGTCTATTTGAAGTTAACAGTAATCTGGCCGTAGAACCATTCTCAACCACAATCGCTTTGAGGCGATGAAAGCGAGGTTTGGTTATGTGGGAAGAACTAAGAATCGAGGACCACGAAGTCTTCGAGATCATGCAGAAGGAATTGCGCCGACAGGAAACAGGGCTGGAGCTTATTGCCTCTGAGAACTTCGTCTCGCCTGCCGTGATGCAGATGATGGGGTCTGTACTGACCAATAAGTATGCAGAAGGCTACCCGGGGAAAAGGTACTACGGAGGCTGTGTTCATGTTGATGAAGTGGAAAGGCTTGCTATAAGCCGTGCGAAGAGGTTGTTTGACGTTGAGTATGTAAATGTTCAACCGCACTCCGGCTCTCAGGCGAATATGGCTGCTTTCCTGGCCGTTGCTTCACCAGGTGATACGATCATGGGTATGTCACTGAGTCACGGGGGTCATCTAACGCACGGTTCACCCGTGAATTTCTCGGGAAGGCTCTTCAAGGCTGTATCCTATGGAGTTGACACTGAAACAGAGACAATTGACTACTCTCAGCTCGAAAAGCTTTCGCTGGAAGTGAGGCCGAAGATAATCATCGCAGGAGGCAGTGCTTACTCGAGAACGATTGATTTCAAGAGATTCAGAGAGATTGCTGACGGTGTTGGGGCCTTTCTCATTGTTGATATGGCGCACTTTGCAGGACTTGTAGCCGCTGGGCTTTTCCCAAATCCGGTGGATCATGCTCATATAGTTACTTCCACGACGCACAAAACCCTCAGAGGACCAAGGGGTGGCATGATCATCACTAATGATGAAGAACTGGCCGAAAAAGTCAACAAGAACATCTTCCCAGGAATACAGGGAGGACCGCTGATGCACGTTATCGCGGCAAAGGCAGTGGCTTTTGGAGAGGCCCTGAGAGATGAATTCAAGTTATATCAGGAGCGTGTTCTGGATAATGCGAAGGCCCTTGCCGGGAGTCTTGGCAAAGTTGGCTTGAGGATTGTGTCCGGTGGGACTGATACTCACCTGTTTCTGGTAGATCTTACTGAAAGCGGCGTTACAGGAAAAGCTGCCGAAAAAGCTCTTGAGAAAGCTGACATAACGGTGAATAAAAACACCATACCAAAAGAGACCCGTTCTCCATTTGTTACCAGCGGGATTCGCGTTGGAACTCCCGCAGTTACTACCCGCGGCATGGGGATTATGGAAATGGGCGAGATTGCAGCGATGATGGCAAGAGTAATAGGAGCGATAGAAGACCAGAAAGGCACGGTCAACGAAAGGTTGCTCAGTGAGGTACGGTCGCAAGTGAACGAACTAACGCGCCGATTCCCTCTCTATAAGAGATTCATTAAGGAGGCAGTTAATGATGCATGAGATGCTGACGGTTGTGAATCATCCTCTTGTTCTTCATAAGCTTTCCATAATGAGAAATAGGGAAACAGGTCCGAAAGAATTCAGAGAATTGCTCAAAGAGATCACGCTGCTTCTGACATATGAGGCCACAACACATATAAACACCTACGAAGTAGAAATTGAGACACCACTGGCAAAGATGAAGGGTAAGATGATTGAGGATAAGAAGGTCTCGGTTGTTCCAATACTCAGAGCAGGTCTGGGGATGGTTGATGGCGTTCTTTCTCTGATGCCAAATGCGGCAGTCGGCTTCATCGGAATTTACAGAGATCCGATTACGATACGACCAGTCGAGTACTACGGAAAGCTCCCACCCCTGAACGAAAATGAGGTCTTCATTCTCGATCCGATGCTAGCCACAGGAGTCTCTTCAAACAGGGCTATTGATATCGTTAAGAATGCAGGGGGCAAAAACATAAGTCTTATGTGTATTATCTGTGCTCCAGAAGGTATTGATATGATCTCCAGACATCATCCTGATATCAAGATATTTACCGCATCTGTTGATGAAAGGCTTGATGAGAAATCATATATCATTCCTGGTCTGGGTGATGCTGGTGATAGGCTTTACAAGACCCGATAAACCCTCCAATATCCTTGTTGTTGGCGGACTGCTCCAGGACATCGAGGTAACAGGTTCGGGTCATTTATCGGAAGTATCCTATATACCAGGAGGATCAGGACATAATGTGGCGAGCATACTTTCGACTCTTGGCCACAGTGTGTATTTTGTTTCAGTTGCACCCTTTAATCTGGTTAAGCACTTGAAGCACTTCTCTTACTCTTTAATTCCGATTTCTAGGTGTTCAAGAGAAGGTAGAATGTTGTATCGTGAAGATCTCAGTGTCATTGGTGTTCAGAGGCCCTACCATAAGGGATTATCAGAAAGAATGTGTAGTGTTCTTGCGAGATCGGTATTTGATCTACTATATGTGACCCTCGAGCTGGATAACTCTCTTCTGGAGCTCGCAGCCAGGATTGACAGAAGCATTGGTGTGATCGATATCAAGCCGTCGTTTAGAATCAACGAGGTCATACATTATCTCGGATCGTATGATGCAATAATCGCTAATCAAGAAGAACAGAGACAACTTGGTGAATTTGATTCTCAGAAACTTGTACGCATGAGAGCGGAAAATGGTGTTGTTTTTCGTGGAAAGGAATATGCTTTTGAGCGGTCTGGAAGAAACAAACTCGGATGCGGTGATATCCTTGGTGCATTTATGAGCAACGAACTACTCAACGACAAGGATCTGACAGAAGCTGTTGTCACGGCAACGTCAATAGCCTCGGATTATGCAAGAAAATCGCACACTCTTGAGGAATACATCGCTTCCTTGCCAAGAAGAACCTCATGACGTGAATTGAGTTTCGGGAGGTGCTCAAATGTCGGGAAAACTCACTTCAATAGTTGGACCCATGTACTCTGGAAAAACGTCTGCGCTTCTATCACTCGTGGAAATTTATGAACTTGGCAGGAAAAAGGTAGTTGTCTTCAAGCCAGAGATTGATCAGAGATATTCTGCAGAGTTTGTAGTTTCTCATTCAGGGATGAAGACAAGAGCTTTCCTGGTCAAGGATTCTGATGCTCTTAAGAAAAGGCTTGGTCAGCTGAATGGTAGTATTGTTCACGCTGTCTTTATCGATGAGGTACATTTTCTTGATGAAGGTATTATTGATGTGGTAAAAGGTATCATTGATCAGAACATAGACGTCTTCTGTGTGGGGATTGATATGAGTTACAGACAGAACCCGTTTCTTGTTACAGCCCAACTCATGGCAATTTCAGATGAAATCGTGAAAAAGAGAGCTGTATGTCATAATTGCGGGGAGTACAATGCAGTGCTGACTTATCGTACAACAGACGAGGTTGAAGGTGATATTGATGTTGGTGGAATGGAGAAATATGTCGCCGTCTGCAGAGATTGCTACAGAGTCCTCACCAGAAAGCGTGTTTGAAGTGTTCAGTTCCGGTATCGAGGAACGCTGATTATCTCATAAGGATTAACTTAAGGCGGTCAATTAAGTATACAGACCTCATAAACTAAACACTAAATTAATGAAAACCTCTTCTATTCTTGTTGAATTTCTTGAAATGTTCACTAATAAGGGTAGTAAGCATTGTATACTGTTCTGTTGTACGGAGGTGCGATTATGTTTGAATCGCTTCAGGAGAAGCTAGGTAGAGCATTCAGAATTCTTTCTGGGAAAGGAAGAATCACTGAAAAGAATATCGAAGAAGCAGTACGAATGGTCAAGCTCTCATTACTTGAAGCTGATGTAAATTACAAAGTGGTTAAGGAATTCATAAATAGGGTTCTTGAGAAAGCCGTTGGAGAGGAAGTGCTCAGAAGTTTTTCTCCTGATCAGCAGTTCATAAAGATTGTGCGCGATGAACTGATAAGCGTACTGGGCGAGAAGATCAGCAGGTTAGAATTACAAAGCAACCCCTCAAAGGTAGTTCTCGTGGGTTTGCAGGGAACAGGGAAAACAACCAGCTGCGCGAAGCTTGCCTATCGACTCAAATCGCAGGGTAAGAAGCCGCTACTTGTTGCTGCTGACGTCTACAGGCCGGCAGCCATAGATCAGCTTGAGCAACTCGGTAAGCAGATAGGGATTCCTGTTTGTTCAGGAGACAGGAAGAACCCGCTAGGGATAATAAGACAGGGAATTGAAGACGCCACACGAAACGTAAATGATGTTATTGTTTTCGATACAGCCGGAAGACTGCATGTCGATGAAGACATGATGTCAGAGGTAAGAGAGATCGTGAAAATCGTCAAACCGGATGAAGTACTCATGGTTGTTGACTCAATGATGGGTCAGGATGCGGTAACATCAGCGAATAAATTCAATGATGCTCTGGAGCTTTCGGGGTTCATTGTTACCAAACTGGATGGAGATGCACGTGGCGGAGTTATTCTGTCGATTCGTCACGTAACAGGCAAACCGGTGAAGTTTGTGGGAATATCCGAGAAAGTTGACGGGTTGGAAGTATTTCACCCCGATAGAGTAGCTGGCAGGATTCTTGGCATGGGCGATGTTCTCGGACTTGTCAATAAAATTCAGGAGAGAGTTGATGCAGACAAGGCCAAGGAGCTGGAAGAGAAATTCATGAAGAACAAGTTTGACCTGGAAGACTTTCTGGCTCAGCTGCAGGAGATCAAGAAGATGGGTTCAATTGCTGATCTTCTTGAAATGGTCCCCGGGGTTCCCAAAGATGTTGATGTCGGTGGCGGAGAGAAGAATATCGCGAAAACAGAAGCAATCATAAACTCAATGACGAAAGTTGAGAGAAGAAATCCAAGGGTAATTGACTACAGCCGGAAACAAAGAATTGCAAAAGGAAGCGGGACAACTGTGGTAGAGGTCAATAGAGTGTTGAAGTCTTTTGATCAGATGAAGGTAATGTTCAAGAAGATGGGGAAAAAGGGCAAACTCCTTAAAGAATTGAAAGGAATGCCGTTCTAGCATGAACTATACTCTTATGAGAATACACCTGGAGGTGCACTGACAAAATGGTACGAATAAGACTGACAAGAATGGGTAGAAGAAATCGTCCCTTCTACAGGGTAGTTGTTATGGATTCAAGGAGAAGAAGGGATGGTGCTTATATTGATTCGCTAGGTTTCTACGATCCCATAAAGGATCCAGCGATCATGAATATCAACGTGGAGAAGGCTGTTGAGTGGATACTCAAAGGCGCTCAGCCGACAGACACTGTAAGGTCGATTTTCAGCAAATTCGGAGTCATGAAAATGGTTCACGAAGCAAAGCTTGAGGCTAAGAAGAAGGACGAAGGGGAAAAGGAGCAGTCTTGAAAGTCAAGGATGTACTTGAACATATCCTCAAAGGCATAGTGAAGAAGCCTGAGTCTGTGAAAGTTAATGAGAGCATTGACGACGAAGGCAATACCGTGTTCGAAATCCATGTTGATGATGAAGACGTGGGACAGATCATAGGAAAAGACGGACGAACAATCAAGTCCATTAATGTGCTGCTGAATGCTCTGGCCGGGGCATCGGGGGGAAGCTTCATTCTCAAGGTCGTCAGGTGACGGAATGAACGAAGTGCCTTCTCCTGATTATGTTGCTGTTGGCAAGGTGATCAAACCTCATGGACTTGGTGGCACGTTGAAGGTCAAGCCCTTCATGGAAGCCGCTCTTTTTGTAGAAGGTCTGAGGAACTGCTATCTTTATCGATCTGAAGATCGTTATGTGCGAGAAGTCATTATTGAAGAGTTTTCAGATTCCGGAAAAGGATTAATAGTGAAATTCAGGGGTTTTGACCTCAGCACGGCAGAAGCGATGAGAGGTTGCTATTTGATAATCCATAAGAGCGACCTTCCGAAGATCAAGGACACAGAATACTATTTCTACCAACTCCTTGATGCAGAGGCCTTCACTGAAAACGGAAGCAGTATCGGAAAGGTAGTGGACATTATTGAAACGGGAGCCAACGATGTACTGGTTATCCAGAAAGGACGAGCGGGCTTAGACCTGCAGGAAGAGTTGATTCCCATGACAAGAGAACACGTGCTCAAGATTGATCGATCAAATTCATGTATTGTTGTCAAAACACTCGAGTATGAGGAAGATGGTACAGATGAAAATAAGCGTTCTCACGATCTTCCCTGAGATGGTTGAGTCCCTGGGAGACTGGGGTGTGCTTTCTAGGGCAGTAGATCAGAAGATCGTGGATCTCAAGATAGTGAACATCAGAGATTTCACCCGTGACAAGCACAGAATGACCGATGACTATCCTTTCGGTGGTGGAACCGGTTTGGTAATGAAAGCCGACCCCATTCTTGATGCTCTTGACTCTGTGCGTGGCAATAAGCGCGATTGTCATATCGTTCTGACGAGTCCATCAGGAGAAATCTTTAACAACGAGAAGGCAATTGAACTATCAGAATACTCTCATGTCGTTTTCGTCTGTGGCAGATACAAAGGCGTAGATGAAAGGGTAATGGAGATCATCGATGAAGAGCTCTCTATTGGAGATTTTGTTTTGAGTGGTGGGGAGCTGGCAGCTATGGTGATGATAGATGCCCTATCACGATTCGTGCCTGGTGTTGTTGGTGATATGGATTCTGTTATGTCGGACTCGTTCGCAAAGGGGTTTCTTGACCATCCGCATTACACTCGACCAAGGGAAGTAAGGAACAAGCGGGTGCCAGAAGTTATTGTAAGCGGTGATCACGAAAGGGTAGATCTGTTCAGGAGAAAAGAGAGCATACTCAAGACTGCGATAAGAAGGCCAGATCTCTTTCTTAAGGCCGAATTCACACTGAGTGACAAGAAGGCAGTACTGGAGCTGTTGCGCGAGAGGTCCCACGATGTTGAGTAATATCTACGTAGCCCTGATACACTACCCGGTTCTCGGTCGAAGGGGTGGAATCGTTTCGAGTTCTGTTACTAATCTAGATGTTCATGATATTGCTAGAACTTGCAGGACTTACAAAATAAAGGGCTATTTTGTTGTCACAAATCTCCCTGCACAGAGAGAGATTGTTGACAATGTACTGAATTACTGGCTGAATGAGTTTGGAAGGGAGTACAATCCAAGTCGTTCCGAGGCACTTGCTATTGTTGAGTCTGTATCGTACATTGAAGATATGATCGACAGAATAAGGACTATTGAAGGATGCGAACCAGAGCTTGTTTTCACATCTGCCAGGAGAGCTGAAACCAGTATCGGTTATAGCGGTCTGTCAGAAGCGATTATGGAAAACCCAGCGCCTCATGTGATTCTTTTTGGGACGAGCTGGGGGCTTCCTCAAGAAGTCAAAGACATTTGTGAACACGTGCTTGAACCAATCAGAGGACCATCAGATTTCAACCACCTTTCGGTACGTTCGGCAGTGGCAATTGTTCTTGACAGAATAATTGGTGAGATGATATAGGAGGTAAACAAATGGATCAGTACATTAGAGCACTTGAAAAGGAACACATGCGGGAGGATATTCCTGAATTGAGACCCGGCGATACTGTGAGAGTATATGTGAGAGTTCGCGAAGGAAATAAGGAGCGAACACAGACATTTGAGGGCTTCATAATCAGAATCAGGGGAAGCGGTACAGGAAGATCTTTTACCGTCAGAAGAGTAGGTGCTGCAGGGGTCGGGGTTGAGAGAGTCTTTCCTTTCAGCTGTCCATCCCTGGAAAAAGTCCAGGTTCTTCGGAGGGGAAAAGTCCGAAGGGCAAAGCTTTACTATTTGAGGGATGTAAAAGGGAAGGTAAAGATAAAAGAACGAAGGAGCTGAAGAGATTGAAGCCCCCGGATGAAGATAGGAAGAAACAGTCGAAGGTTGCTAAAGAGCTTTCTGAATGGGGTAAGGCGCTTCTTTATGCCTTGATATTCGGGACGATAATACGGCTGTTCGTCTTTGAGACCATGATGGTTCCGACCGGTTCCATGATTCCTTCGATAGAACCGGGAGACCGCCTCTTCGTGGAAAAGATCACGTATCAGTTTGAAGAACCTGATTATGGAGACGTAGTGGTCTTCTGGGTCCCTTTCAAAGATCTATCTGCAGAGGAAATGCTAAGACCATTTGATAAATTCATGGACTCGTTTTCTCCAAAGGAATTTCGTGGTCATGTGAAATATGTGAAAAGGCTGGTAGGGAAGCCTGGAGATGTAATTGAACTGGAAGTGGCTCCTGAATACGCTGAAGTTGCAGGGGAAATACTCCTGTTTCCCGTCGACGAACAGCCAAGATATCGGCTCGTTGTCAACGGAGAGGTAATTGAAGCCTTCGAAGACATGAGATACTCCAGGGTAGGGATATTTGCTGACCCAGATTTCTTCTTCGGTCTTGCTTACCCAGAACGTGCTGTGTCGGTATATAGGAATTTCTTCCGGGAGTACAGCAAGTACATCGAATACAGATCATACTACGAGCGTGAACTTGTCCCTCTGGGCATTGAGGACCTGATAGTCGTTGATGCTTCATCAAAGCTGGTTAGTCTAACCATTCCAGAAGGTTTCTATTTCTTCATGGGGGATAACACGCGGAACAGCTTTGATAGCAGATTCTTCGGGTTTGTTCCGGAGCAGAACATCATTGGGTCACCGATGCTAAGGATTTGGCCATTTTCGAGATTTGGGCCGGGTCTGTAGCGGTGTCTGGCGGAGGCGGTGGGACTCGAACCCACACGGGGCTTCCGCCCCACCGATTTTCAAGACCGGCTCCTTAGCCAATTAGGATACGCCTCCGGGACAAGATTATAGCCCTTTTTCCGCGTGTATTCAAGAGGTGATCATGAGAGACGTACAAAACGATCGTGATAAAAGGAACATCCCGGTGGATATGGTCGGTGTCAGGTCGGTGATGTATCCTATAGTTGTCCTGGATAAAGAGAACCAGAATCAAAACACTGTTGGCAGTTTCAACATATGCGTGGACCTTCCAAAGGACTTTAGAGGTACACACATGTCAAGGTTTATCGAAGTGCTTGACAGTCATAACAAGAAGATTACCCCGAGAAACATGAAGCATATTCTAGACGATATTCTGCGATCTTTGGACGCCGCTGTAGCGCATCTGAAGGTTGAATTCCCATATTTCATCAGAAAACAGGCACCTGTGTCGAGAGTAGAGAGTTACAGCAGTTATAAGTGTTCTTTCACAGCAACCAAGAATAACCACTTTGACTTTGTCCTTGGTGTGTCAGTGCCTGTAATGACTGTATGTCCGTGCTCAAGAGAGATAAGTGATCGCGGAGCACATAACCAGCGTGCAGAGACTCATGTACAGTTGAGGATGAATAGTTTGGTGTGGATTGAAGATGTCGTTCAGATCGTTGAGGATTCAGCAAGCTCTCCTGTCTTCAGTCTACTCAAGCGCGAAGACGAGAAATTTGTTACTGAAAACTCCTACGATAATCCAAGGTTTGTAGAGGATTTGTCCAGAGAGATTGTGCAGAAGCTTGAAATGGACAGAAGAATAAGCTGGTATAAGGTCGAAGTAACAAGCATGGAATCGATCCACAACCACGAAGCGTATGCCTGCATAGAAAGGAAAGATGACTGAGATTTGCCGCGGACTGGGAATCGATGAAGAGTGCTGCTCTGTGCTTGAGAGATATATCAAGCTGCTTCTGAATTCCCCCGTGAACCTTACCTCAACCAGAGATCTTCAGGTTGCCTTTGTCAAGCACATTGAAGATGTGGCAATTCCTTTTAGCATCACAGGTATTAAAGGTGATTGCATTGATATCGGAAGTGGTGGAGGTGTGCCGGGTATTGTTCTGGCTATTCTCTTTCCTCAATCAAGATGGACTCTTTCAGAGTCCAGGCGGCCAAAAGCAACTCAACTGCTCAGATTCGTCAAAGAGCTATCACTTTCCAGTGTTGAAGTGTCAAATGAAAGAGTTGAGAAGCTTGGAAAGACTCATTATGAAGTGTTTGATAACGCGGTCATTCGGGCGGTTGGAAGAGCTGATTTATGTCTTGAGTACGCTGCTCCATTACTAAAGCCTTCAGGGAGCGTGTTCCTCTTCAAGGGGCCTAATTGGAGAGACGAACTCCGGTATTCTGCAAAAGCATCTGCTACCCTAGGAATGGATCTTGCTCGCATCATTCCCTACTCGCTTAGCGATCATAGCCAGAGATATCTGATCGAGTATACAAAAATATCATCAACCCCAAACAAGTTTCCGAGGAAACCCGGGCTTGCAACAAAACGACCTTTGGGTGACATGTCATGATCCGGGTCGTCTCTGAAGAGAGCAGAACTGGTCTGGAGAATATGGCAATGGATGTATCTTTGATGAAACACGCCGAAAGAACAAAGCAGCCTTTCTTCCTTCGACTTTATGGTTGGCAGCCACCATGCCTTTCTTTGGGAAGGTTTCAGTCTTCAGATATAATCGATAAAGAGTACCTTCGCAACCGGGGATATGACCTGGTAAGGAGGCCAACAGGTGGAGGTGCTGTATTACACCTTAGTGAGCTGGCATACTCTGTGATCTTTTTTGGGCAGGCGCTGAAGAAACCTGTTGCTACCGGAGCAAGACTATATATAGCAATTGGCAGAGCGCTTCAGAATGCGATCGACTTGATGGGTTTATCCACTGTTATCAGTGGACTGCGCTCAAATAAGAGGGAAGACGTGTGTTTTGGAAGTGCCTCGGTTGGTGAAATAACAGCGGGTGGCCGGAAACTGGTCGGCAGTGCACAGCTACGTTCTGGAAACGTTGTGTTGCAGCACGGTTCCATAGTAATTAGATCTCATCCTGATGAATATGGAAGCTGTTTTCTTTCATCTCGTCAGAAAACATTGTCAAGGTACATTCAACGCAAAATGTGTGGACTAGAGGATGTCCTGGGACAAGATATCGAAGTCGACGCGCTCAAGACTGCGGTAGTAGTTTCTTTTGAGAAGGAATTTCATCAGAAGTCCAGCTACCTGAATTCCGGAGACCTGGGCGACAAGTTCTGGGAAGATGTTGAAATCATGAGGAGGTTTTTCTCATCAGATGAATGGAATTCAGGAAGGTTGCCTCTGGATCGTCGGGACTCCGATAGGCAACCTTGAGGACATATCTTCAAGAGCACTCAGGTTATTGAGAGAATCTGCCCTTATCCTCGCCGAGGACACAAGAAGAACCCGGGCAATGCTTGCTCACTTTGGAATAAAGGGAAAGACGGTCTTCTCACTTAACCAGCACAATGAGCAAAGAAAGATCCCCGAAGTGCTTAGTCGGTTGAAAGAAGGCCATCATATTGCTCTTGTGAGTGATTCAGGTATGCCCTGTATTTCAGATCCTGGGCAGCGGCTGATAGATACGTGTCATCGCAATCAGATAAAGGTAGATATCGTGCCAGGTCCCAGTGCGGTCACAGCTGCTATTTCTGCGAGTGGGTTTCCGGCTGCGAAGGTAAGTTTTCTGGGTTTCGTACCCAGGAGCAAGAGACGAAGAAGGCTTCTGAGAGATGTCTCGGGGATTCTGGAGAGCTCTGCGGTAGTCTTCTTTGATTCGCCAAACAGGATTGTCGAAACGTTGAGTGATTGCCTGAATATCCTTGGGGATATCGACTGTTTTGTTGCCAAGGAAATGACTAAGGTACATCAGGAGTTTTTCAGAGGAACTGTGTCCAGGATTATCCAGTTACTTGAAGGTTTTGAGGTTAAGGGTGAGATAACGGTTGTCTTGTCGAAAGGAGGGACTTCTTGCACTGGTTCTTAGAGACCCTGAGAAGATTTCTGGCTCTTACTCCAGCGATTATGGTGACGATAATCGCCCACGAGTACCCACGCTATTTCCTGTACAGACGTCTTAATCCTGACAGGAACGGAGAAGTTAAGCTGCCATCTCCTGGATTCTTCAGAAGAATCGATCCGATAGGTCTGCTGATGTTCTATCTGTTTAAGTTTGGCTGGTCGAGGAGATATCCTGTGAATTACTGGAAATTGAAGCGTAAAGGTACATCTAGAGCGGTATTTACAGCTTTGTCGGGCTTAACAGGAAATCTCCTGGTGGGAGTAATGGCAGGTGTCGTCTTCTATGTGAGTGGGCTCTCCTCATATGTCACAGAAATCGCCTCTGGAACAGCGGGGTCTCCTCTGTTTTCCTATCTTGCAGATGTGATGTACTGGATAATGATTGTCAATCTGAACACTGCTCTGTTCAACATACTGCCTATTCCTCCTTTAGATGGATCCACAGTAATTACGATTATTGCACCACCGCAGTATGTGAACTGGCTTGTTAAGTATGAACTCTATGGAATAATTGTACTCCTCGCTCTCTCTGCGCTTGGAATCATTCAGATGATCATGTATCCTGTCACGGAGTTCGTTGCTTTTCTGGCGAGAGTAATTTCCTGATTGCTGTCAGGAATGTTCTGACTGTAATTGTTTCCTTATAACCTGCAGAAGCTCTTCAAGTGCGTTGCAAAAACCTTCGCTGCATGTGTGTGTGAATCCTGCTGCATTCTTATGCCCTCCGCCGCCAAAATCCTGGGCAACTTTGGATACATCGAAAGAAGTCTTCGATCTCAGACTGAAATGCGCATTGCCCTTGTCGTCTTCAGAGGCAAAAATGGCGACCTCCACGGTATCAATTGCGCGTAGCTCGTTAACAAAGCCACTGAACTCATCTTCTCGAATTCCGTATTTAACGAAAGAGTCGTTTCTGAGATAGGAGACAGCAACGAGGCCAGATTGATGAAGCTCCAGATTATTGATCGCATCACGTTTGAGATAAAGGAATTCTACCCTGTTTCTTTCAAGCACCTGCCTCGCAACGAATGCGGGATCAGCTCCCATTCTTACCAGTTCAGCCGCGTCAGAGAAGACTGTCTCATCGACTGTGGAGTATCTGAAGAAACCGGTATCGGTTGCTATGCCAAGGTAATTGACAAGGGCGAGTTCTTCATCATAATCAACCTTCATGAATTTAAGCAGCCTGAGTATCATCTGTGCCGTTGAAGAATACTCGGGGGCGACCCAGTTCAGCTCTCCAAACATGGTGTTTGTAGTGTGATGATCGATCACAACACTTGGCAGACCCTTATCTATCAAGGTCTCAAACCGTCCCAGTCTGTCTTTTGTGGAACTATCAACACATATCAAAAGGTCTGTCTGGCTGACATCCCGACTGAAATCACTGATATTGTGAACACACGGAAATCCTTCGAATTCGCTTGGTATTGGCCAGTCTATAGTCGGGACTGCTTGAATACCGAGTTTCCATAGCCCAATAGACAGGCTCAATACAGATGATATGCAATCTCCATCTGGCATTATATGGCCGCATACAACGGGCGTCTTCGATCTATTGATCATCGAAGCGGTCTGTTCAAGGAGACTGAAAGAAGACTGATCTGTCACATTTCCTCCAGTGCAACCCGGACTACCTGAGAGAAACGTTGTCTGGCCTTGTTGGCGGCTGAAACGACTTCATTATGACTGAGTTTTTCTGATGTAATACCTGAAGCAAAGTTTGTGATACAGGAGAAGACCAGGACTCCCATTCCCAGTGAAACCGCAGTAGATATCTCCGGAACTGTTGACATTCCGACCATATCGCCACCGAGTTTCTGAAAGGCCTTTATCTCTGCGGGGGTTTCATATGTTGGCCCCAGAACCCAGGTATAAGTGCCCCGCCTGAGCTCGATATCGAATTCGCGCAGCTTTGCTTCTGTTCTTTCAAGCCAGGTCATGTCGATTGGCGTTATAACTCTTGCAGGGCTTCTCTCTTCTTCAGCAACGGAAGATGACAATGGTGATTTCAGTCCGAAATTAATATAATCGACTACTCCCACTATGTCGCCTGGTGAGTAGCTGCAGTTGATCGCTCCTGAAGCGTTGGTAATGATTAGCTTTCTAACCCCAAGCTGCGCAAAGAGCCTTACTGGTGCCACCACATCGTCGATAGTGTGTCCCTCATAATAGTGAAATCTACCCCGGAGACCAATGACACACTTCCCTGCAAAATCACCAATAACCAGCTGCCCAGAATGTCCTTCAACAGTACTTTCCGGAAATCCTGGTATCTCTGAAAAGTCGAATTTCACACTGTTTTCAAAGTCGTCTGTCAGGTAACCCAATCCGGAACCAAGAATAATCGCAGCATCTGCGCCTGTGGAAGCTAATGCTTCAGGCAGGTCGTGACCGTAAATCCTGTCTTGCATGGAACACCTCCAGAACCTTACTGCAGGTTGATTATATAACAATACGTGTTAGAATACTCTGAACCTATTGACTTTGGCTTCCTACTTGAATATAATCTTCGAGAAACAAAGGAATAGGAGGAGATAATTATGACTTCAGACGAGGTTTTCGAGAGAGTTAAGATCATTGTGGCAGAGAAACTTGGTATTGAGGAAGATGAGATTTCCTTGAGTTCTGAGCTTGTGGAAGATCTGGGGGCTGATTCTTTGGATCTTGTAGATCTTGTTATGGCGTTTGAAGATGAATTCGGCACCAAGGTTGAGGATGAGGAAATAGAAAGTATCAACACAGTTGAAGACATCGTGAAATACATCAAGAAAAAGACGGGAGAAAGCGAAGAGGAAGACGACAACTAGCGGTCTCCCACATCAAGGCTGGGGGAGATTCTATTAGCAAAAGCTTTAGAGTATCTGAAGATCTGCACTACCGAAGACTCGACAGGTTTCTCAGAAAGTGTCTTCCTGATTTTAAGCTGGCATCCATCTACAAGTTGATTAGAAAGGGATTTGTAGAAGTTAATGGCAGAAGGGTGAGAGATCCTTCTGCCGAACTTGTTGTTGGTGATACAATAGCGCTGCTTGTTGAAGGGGATCTTGAGCACCTCAAGAGGTTTGATGAATCACGTGAACTGGTTCCTTCTGATATTCCACTTTCCATTCTGTTTGAGGACAGGAGTATTCTTGTTGTTGATAAACCTCCAGGACTTGCCATGCATCCTGGGAAAGGAGTCCAGGTGGTCACGCTCATAGAGGGTTTGCTGAGTTACGGAAACAGCAAGGGATTCAAACCCAGGCTGGTGCATAGACTGGATAAGCACACTTCGGGGATTGTTCTTGTTGCAAAGACACCACTTTCTGCACGCAATCTGACTGAGTCGTTCAGGAAGCGCGAGGTCACTAAAAGATACATCTCTCTTGTCAAGGGCACATTGACTTCGGAGAAAGGGATGTTTCATGATGTTGCTGACGGAACGGAAGAAAAGCTGAGCTTTGAGGTTATCAAGCGCTATTCTGATTGCTCTTTGATAACGGTGCATCTGCTCACTGGCAGGAAACACCAGATACGACGACAGACTGCTGATAGAGGATTTCCAGTTGTTGGAGACAATGTTTACGGAGACAGAGATTTCAACAGACGCTTTCGTGAAAGATTTGGTTTGCGGAGATACTTCCTTCATTGTGAACAGATCACAGTGAACCATCCGGTGACCGGCGAGAAGTTGTCACTCTCATCTCCACTTCCGCAAGATCTTCAAAACGTGCTGGAGCATCTGCAATGAAGCGACTTTCTTTTCTCCTGTTCTACTTAGTACTGACAGTATGCCTGTTTTCCAGTGTGCAGATTTCAAGAGATCTTCGGGCTGCATACCAGGTGTTTGAGGAGTTGCTTGGACTATCCCCCACCTACCAGCTAACCTTGTTACAGGGCACAGGGCAGGAACACTCCAGGGTCAGAGATTTCAATGGTACCTATGAGGTTACTATTTATACAAGAGATTACAGCGAATATGTTTCATGGCATGAAATGGCGCATGTCTTTCATCTTGAGTACATCTATGGGCTTGGTTACAGTCCTGAAGAGATTCCCATATGGTATCATGAACTCGTAGCAGTAAAGGCTGAACAGACGAAGGGAAGAGGGTTGATGATGCCGTCATTCAGACTGGGGCTCTTCGACTTCACAGGCTACAAATCAACATATCCCTCTTCAGAAAGACTTAGTACATTCTATAGAGCCATCCGAAGCTTTGCTTCTTTTCTTGGTGACAAAGTGGCTCTTGCAGATCTGTTTAAGAGTATTACAGAGGAATACTTGAACAGTGGTGACATGGAGCATGCCTTCAGTATTGTAACAGGAAGGAGTTTGCGGGGTTGGATCAACAGATGGCGCTTATTCAACTTCATCCCTGTCATGGGTTATGTTCTTCTGGTGATAATGCTTGTGTACTTTCTCGCTGTTAGGAGGGAACGCAGGTGGCAGGAATTCGTGCTAGACCAGGACCTGATAGACCAGATCAGGAAGTAGCCATAACCAGACGCTCTCTGGGTAGGAGAGGTCTATATGTCTTGATTCTTTCGATAGTTGGTGCAGTTCTTATGCTGACCTACCTTCCTGATCGTTTCCGATTCGATCGAAACTTTGCGGGGGCAGCCATAATTCTTCAGCGAGAGGTTCCCGGCGTCAATGGATATTCCATGATAACGGAGGGCCCTGCTCTCCCCGGTAGCGAGATCCTGTTTGTGGATCTGAGCACAGAGTGGCAGAATCTGGAGCAGATTCTGCAAATCAACAAGACAGTGATACTGACAGGTGTAGCACCCTATTCTGCCGAGGAACTGGCGAGTTTGCTGGACTTCTACCACGTTTACGCTGGCTATTTAGAGTTTGACGAAAGAGGCGATTTCGTGCGTGAAGCCCTCAGGGCGCGCACATATACATCGCTGGTATTCAGAGTTCACAGGCTTGAGGGCAAGGAATATGTGAACTACGATGAACTATCTGCGGCAGTCTTGAGATATGTCAGAGCAGTCAGAGAAAGACGGGTCGATGCGGTCCTTTTTGAAGAACCTGTCAACGAAGGCACTGCATTTGACTATGAAGAGTTGGTTCTGAGAACAATAGAAGCACTACAGGAGTCTTCACTCCTGTCTGAAGAGCTTCGATCACCCTCAGTGAGAGTATCCAGCTGGTCACCCGTTTCATATATCGTATCATTTGTGCTGATCGCCGCATGGAACCTCACTTTTGCACTTGGTTATCTGGTAATCGCGCTGATATCTCCATGGCTCTCTTTGCCTTATCTTGCCATTTTGGGACAGATATCGATTTTCTTTGTGGTTCGCGGTCTGGTAAGAGATTCAGGCATTAGAGCAGTTCTCAAAGGTGTCGCGCTGTTCTTCGGGCTTTCGGTTCTGCTGGGAGTATCAATAAACGCTCAGATGTCTTCTCCTGCCTATCAGAATGGTGTTGAGCTGTTCAGGGGTGTTAAGCTGTCTTTGGTAGCCCTTCCATTGTTTGTCTTCTTGAGAGGTTTCTTTAGAGCTTACAGACAAAGAACTACTCGATTGGACCTTTTGCTATTAGGAGGATTTATAGTTGTAATAGTTGCGTATGTCATAAGGAGCGGCAATTTTGCACCAGTGGCTTCATTCGAAAGAAGCTTAAGAGATGGTCTTGACAGTATTCTTCTTGTCAGACCGCGCTTCAAAGAGCTGTTTGCCTATCCATTCCTTTTATTCACACTCTACAAGGGTTTCAGGCACAAAGGAAGACTCGGAAGTGCTATTCCTGCAATAGGGATGATCGCTGTAGCATCAGTAGTGAATACTTTCTGTCATGCAGTGAGCCCGATCTGGACGGGTCTTCTGAGAAGCATCTATGGTCTGGCAATGGGTTCTGCGATCGGTTTGGGCATCTTGATACTCGCGAGATCAACTGGAGCGCATTCAGAAACGGAGACCTCGCCGAACGAAGAGATTGCCGCTGAACGGGAACAGAGCTAAAAGAGTCAAATCTCTACCTATAACTGGAGGGGATTTTATGAAGAAGGCTTTACTGGTAGTTGTTGCTTTGATTATTGGTCTTGCAGTGATGGTAGCTGCTTCTTATGATCTTCAGAAGGTCATCATCACGCCAGATCCTTCGAAAGATCTGGAAGTGAAGATTTGGATTGACAGGGGCACAGGTGCGCTCTATCGCACGGGAGAGAACATTGAGGTCTTCTTCAGAACCAATAAAGATTCATATGTAGCCATTTACAATATCATGGCTGATGGGGAGGTCCATTTGCTTTTTCCCAATACTTATGACAAAGATAATTTCATACGGGGTGGAAGGGATTACTCTCTTCCCACTGCATCAGCAAGCATGAGATATCGCCTCCAGGTTAGAGGCGCCCCTGGGAAGGAAATCCTTCAAATTGTAGTATCAACTGAACCGCTGCAATTTCTGGACCGACTGCAGCCTCTTATTGAACAACAGGAATTTGCCGTTGCCGAGGAGAAGGCGGAAAATTTTGTCACACAGCGCGTGATACCAATCATAGAAGGAAAAGAGTATGCAGTCTCTACCACGTACTTCTTTCTTGACAGAATGGTCCAGACAGGGAAGATATCTGTGAGGACCACACCCTCAGATGCTCTGGTCTATATTGATGGAGCATATATTGGCAGGTCACCAATTACGAAAGACATCGATGTTGGCACCCATGTTCTGACAGTTTACAAAGACGGTTATAGGACTGAGACACTACCCTTCTCGATCCGAGAAGGGAGAACTGAGACAGTAAGCGTTACGCTGGTTCCCATTGTTCGTACCTACCAGTTTTCATTGTCTTCAACACCTTCTGGAGCTTCGGTGTACATCAACGGTACTTACAGGGGCAATACACCTTTGCAGGTATCATTGAATCAGGGCACCTATAGCTTGAGAGTTGAAAGGGCTGGTTACAGATCTTACGAAGAACGATTCACAATTGACAGGAACATGACCAAGAGCGTTGATCTGGTGCCTATTATCCAGACCTATCAGCTTTCAGTGACTTCGTCTCCATCAGGTGCCGGGGTTTATATCGATGGCAACTACAGAGGAAGAACGCCACTTCAACTCTCTTTGCAGCAGGGAACCTATTCACTATCTGTAGAGATGGAAGGATACAGAAAGTATGAAGAACGCTTCACAATCGACAGAAACACAACCAAGCATGCAACACTGGTTCCCATGGTCAGGACTTATTCATTGACAGTCAGGAGTAATCCTTCAAGGGCCGACGTTTTCATAGATGGCAAATATGCTGGAAAAACTCCGCTTGAAACAAGGCTCGATGAAGGAACGTATGATGTGAGAATATCACTCTCTGGTTATGAGGACTATGAAGAAAGAGTGAGAATGACCACCGACAGGCTCATCGATGCAAGGTTGACTGCAAGAAGGGCAAGTCTTAAGGTCACAACTGATCCTTCCAATGCACGAGTCTTTGTAGATGGCGACTACCTGGGTAATTCTCCTCTGGAAGTAAGTATCAGTACCCTGGGCAGAGTCACCATAAGGGTTGAGAGAGACGGTTATGTTGCCCAGTCACGGGACCTTACAATTACTCCCGGTGGAATATATTCTCTTGATTTCACACTTGAAGAAGTCAGGCCAATTGCCAGAATTGCTATCCAGAGTTCACCCACGGGGGCGCGCATATTTGTGAATGGCCGTGACTACGGCATGACGAATACTACTCTATCACTGGATCCAGGTTATTATGAAATCGTGATCATCAAAGAAGGTTACAGATTTGCATCGACTATAAGGTTTTTCAGTAGGGGTGATCATTCACTTGATTTCACTCTCATACCGATAGAATAAAACGGTAAAGAGAAAGAAAAGAACTGCGCAGCAACTGCTGCGCAGTTCTTTTGTACGTGCGAGAGAGGTCATGTGATAGCGGGTGATATAATTGTTTCAAAGAATATAAAGTGGGTGAGAACGATGCGAAAGGAGTGGGTGATACTGCGCCCGAACTCAGACGCTGTGAAGCGTCTGGTGGACTTTCTTGGACTTGACCCGTTCATAGCCAGGTTACTTGTAAACAGAGGAATAACTGACGAAGACGACGCATTACGCTTTCTGAACCCTGATAGGAATTCATTACACGATCCTTTCCTCATGAAAGATATGAAAAAGGCCGTGAGAAGGATTCTCGACGCTTGGGAGAGAGAAGAGTCCATAATGATTTTTGGTGACTATGATGTTGATGGGGTCACCAGTACTGCTCTTCTGTACATGGCAATGCGAAGAATGGGATTCAGAGTATCCTGCTACATTCCTCTTCGTCTAGAGGAGGGATATGGCCTGAGCAAGGAGGCACTCAAGGACTTCAAAGCCCAGGGACATGACCTGCTGATAACTGTGGACTGTGGAGTTACTTCATTTGATGAGATAAACTATGCAAAAGAGATCGGTTTGGGAGTGGTTGTAACAGATCATCATGAGGTTAAAGAAGAGCTTCCACTTGCTGATGCGATCATCAATCCCAAGAGACCCGATGACCCATATCCATTCAGAGGTCTTGCCGGTGTAGGAGTAGCTTATAAACTCCTTCTTGCACTCAATGAAACCCTTGGTTGCCCTATAGATCCGGAAGAATATCTGGATATTGTTGCTCTGGGTACTATCGCAGATATTGTTCCTTTGATCGACGAAAACAGATTCATTGTTAAGGAAGGAACGTCAAAGATAAAAAAGACGCCGTCTTTGGGTCTCAAAGCTCTTCTGAATTACCTCAGAATAAGCACAGAAACACTCACAGCGCAGGATATTGCGTTCAAGATTGCACCGAAGCTCAATGCTGCAGGTCGCATGGATTCAGCGCTGGTAGCTCTTGAACTTCTGATCAGCGAGGATGTTTCTGATGCCATGAAGACGGCTAGCAGACTTCTGCAGCACAATCAGAACAGACAGACAATAGAAGCCAAGATCTTTGATCAGGCTGTCAGGGATATTGAGAGCAGTTCTTCACTGAAAGAGGATCAGGTGCTTGTCCTTTCAGGAGACAACTGGCACCTGGGAGTGCTAGGAATAGTAGCGAGTCGACTGAGTTCGATGTACAGCAAACCAGCTTTTCTCGTTTCTACAAGTGGCACCGAAGGAAAAGGTTCGGCACGGAGCCCTTCTGGAATTAGCGTTATTTCCCTGTTGAATGATGTTTCTGATCTTCTGAGAGAATTCGGAGGTCATGAACTTGCTGCAGGATTCAGTATTGAGAGAGACAAGATTTCTGAGTTCAGAAAGAGAATGAATGAAGCCTATGTCAGTAATTATGGCCATGAACTGCCCGTTCAGCAGATACTTATCGACGGTGAAGTGTCACTTGAAGCTCTAAACAGGGATACATTGGATATGCTCAATATCCTGAGCCCTTTCGGTCATTCAAATCCAGAGCCAACTTTCTTGATAAGGAGCCTGAATATCGAAAAGGCTAAACCATTTGGAAACAATGGTGACCACATTAAGCTTGTCCTTCGTTCTGGAGACAGAAAGACTCTGGCCATTGGATTTAACATGAACGGTGTTTTTGACGAATACAAGTATGTTAAGCCCAGTCTTCTGAAGATCGATGCAGTAGTAAGTATCAAGAACGATTCAGGCTATGGACTGGAGGGAACCAAGCTTTCAATGACTGATGCCAGGCTTTCTATAGATCCAGTTTTTGAAGAAGAGGTCCGTGAGAAGAACTTTGTTCACGAATTCATCCGCAACTGGAAAAACCAGCAACCTGAAGACGAAAACAGACCAGATGTAACTACAATGTTGTCTGATCTGGAGAAGCGGCTCTTTCATAGAGGTGCGGAGATTCCTGGATATTTTGAGAAGAATCCTCTTGGCGTGTTCGGAAACATGCGAATAAAGAATACTTTCCTTGCGTGGAAGATACTGAAGAATTTCCAGCAAGGTAAGAGGACTGTAGTAGTATCGGCGGTTAACGGTACCCTTGCGCACACCTATCACTCTCTAAGGCACTACATTGATGAAGTCAACCCCGTTTACTGCAATTCCCTCTATCGTGGTGAACTAGAGGAGAACGTGGTGTTTTCCACACTACCTTTCTTCAATGACAATCTTGGTCAGCTTTATGACAAAGCAACTGATATTATCTTTGACGAACCAGGGTACATACTTTCCGGCATCTACAAGGGGCTACCTGATTTCGACAGATTCTTTGAACTTGCCCCAAAGATCTTGAACAAGTCCATTTTTGTTGGAAGCAACTTCACCCCGGAAGTTAAGGATTTCATGTCGACACTGGGTGTGAAGTACCTGTATAGACCTCTTCAGATAAGAAAAGTTGGAATAATTGACAATCGGGGCACACGAAAAAAAGTCGATCAGGTACTCTCTTTGATCAGGCACGACGAGAATGTCGCAGTTGTAGTTGATTCCCCACAGAAGACAGTGAGTCTTGCCAAGTATCTGGGGGCACGGCTCTCAAACGCTCTTCAAAACGGAGAATTGATTTTCTACAATCATATGCTGAAGGAGTTTCAGAGATCCGCAATTTACTCACTCATCGAGAAACAACGTATCAGGGTACTGGTAACGACTCCCTCGAATGATGGTCTTGGGGTAATGCTTGGAAACTCAAACATCGTGTTCTACAGTGCACCGCGGAACTTCCTCGAAATCCAGGATGCCGTAACAACGAGACCTGGCGAGGAGACAGAGCTCTTCCTGAACCTGGCATTCAACAGATCAGATCTGCAATCAAACACGAGCGAGATTGACAGGCTATTCCCCACACTGGAGGAGCTTGAGGTCATCTATCAGGACGTAAGGGATGTGTTACCTGCTTCAGAGAAGGATCTGAAGAAAGCTCTGAGTATAGATAATGGGATGGACAGAGTCTATCTATCTGTTCTTGAAGACCTTGATCTTGTCGCCCACGATGGAAGTGAATGGTACCTTGTTAATGGTCGCGGACTGGAAAAGGACGCCGCAAAGCAAACGCTTCGCTATAGAGAAGGACTTGCCGAAAAGAGAACTTCAAGGTGGTTCGCGTCCAAACTCTCAACTATGACTACCAGAAGTCTTCTCAGAAGTCTGACAGATTGCTGCGAGGTTTTGAGGGTTGGATGAATAACAAGTGTAATGGAAGACCTTCTGCTGCAGAATGTACATCAAAAAGAGCTATGGCACTGGATTTTGGTGAATCACGAATAGGAGTGGCTGTATCAGTCGAGGGTGTTGGCATGCCGATTGGCTACATCAATCACAGTGGATATAGACACTCACTCAAGGGCCTGATTGATGAAAGAGCTCCTGATTTGATCATTGTCGGGTTACCCCTGGCGAAAACAGGAGGATTCACTGCATCTGCCGAGAAAGCAACAGCTTTTGCCGAAGTCGTCCACAGATCGTTCAACGTAAGAGTATGTATGGTCGATGAAAGGCTAACTACCAGGGCAGCCAGAAGTAAGCTTGAGATCACGGAAAGAGACTTCAAGGAAGTGAAAGATGCGCTGAGTGCACTTGAAATACTCAACTCGTATCTTGAAAATCCTGTTGCTTCAATTCCTGTCAGGTGCAGTTTTCCTTATTGCAAAGTAGATGAGTCCTGTCAGAGGATTCCACAAAACGTACTTGTTTGGTGTCCGGAAAATGCTGGTGTTGTTGACAAACTGAGGGAAATGGGAGCAGCTTTCATAGGAGTTTATTCAGAGGATCCACAGATTCTACTGAGAGTGCGCAGAAAAAAGCTCACTGCAACGAATCTATTACATGAAATCGCATTTGAAGAGTTCGATGCCATACTCCTGAAGAGGGGAACTCCAGATCCTGCTGGTGGAGCAATAGAAGAGATAATCAGGTTTACGTGCTCGTAGCCCAACGGATAGAGCGCTGGACTCCGGATCCAGAGGTTGTGGGTTCAAATCCCACCGGGCACGCCATACTTCTCCTTACTCTTGAGAGGATCTCAACACCACGAACGAAAGACTTGCTGCAACAATAGCTGAAGTCACGAACACAAGGGGATTCTCAACTGCTGAGGATCGTTCAACAAGAAAAAGCACTGATCCAATCATCAGCCCTGTAAGAAAGGCTATTGTGCATTCTTTATATTTTGCGAGCAATCTCTTCATAGTAAGGCTCATCACGACTATTCCTGCCAGTATGCCCGTACCGAGTGAGGCGAGTATCACAACATCGAATGCTGTTATCGCAGTTATGGCTCTTTCATAAACCCCCAATATGAGCAACACTAGTGCCCCGCTGAGTCCAGGAAGAACCAGAGATGCTGCACCGAGGAATCCTGCCAGTACATCAAATGCCAGCTTTGAAGCAGAGCGTTCCAGGAGAAACTCTGTGCTCTCACTGGATCCTGCTTCAGCTATCGACAAAAGCATGATAACTGCAAACCCAAGGAGCAGCCAGAATAGAGTTCTTTTCTTCCCTCTTTCAAGCATGCAAATAAAGCGCGGTATTCCTCCCACAATTAACCCCGAGAACGCGCCGAAGGTAGCATGAGGGTAAAGATCAAGTAGTATGGAGATAACACGAGCAAAACTCACTATTCCCAGGAGCACTCCCAGAGCAACAAAGAAGACAAACAACAAGTCTTTCTTCTCTATCTTTCCAGTGAATATGTTAGAAAGTGCCAGCATAAGACGCGCATAGATACCAAGCAGAAAAGCCATTGTTGCTGCACTAACTCCTGGGACTAAGTTGGCTGTACCCATTATGATTCCTGCAATGAACGCTCTGGTCATTGGTCCTCCCATTTTACTTCTGAGAGTTCTGCGCTTCTGAATCATTCTATCATTCATTAATGCGGAGAAACACATCAATAAGCAACAAACTTTATCGGGATTATGTTATAATTTGTTCGAGTCTTTGTTGGGAGGCTGAATATGTTGCTTGTTGTATCCAGACTACGTGCGCAGAATAGAGATAGCGGGCAGGAGATCCTTAATGGAGTGGATCTAACCGTTCGTAAAGGTGAGATTCACGCAATTATGGGACCCAATGGAAGTGGGAAATCAACTCTGGCCAACGTGATTATGGGCAACCCGAAGTACCGGGTGACTGACGGAGACGTTTTGTTCGAGCGTGAGAGTATTATCAACCTTACTACTGATCAGCGGGTAAAGAGAGGTCTCTTCATGACGTTCCAGCACCCGTTCGAGATTACTGGTGTAAGACTCAGGAGTCTCATAATGGCCTCTCTGGATGCTGTCGGGAGAAGATCTGGAGTGTCGAACATCATCAAAAAGATCGACGAAATCGCGGATCATTCCGGGCTTGAAAGGAGATTCCTGGATCGCTACGTAAACGTCGGGTTCTCTGGCGGGGAGAAAAAACGTTCAGAGGTTGTTCAGTTCGGTCTATTGAGACCGAAGCTTGCGATACTTGATGAGATTGACTCGGGCCTTGATGTGGATTCGCTTCGCAAAATCGCGGATGTTTTGAAGTTGCTGAAAGAAGAGGAGATGTCGCTCATTCTCATTACTCATTACCAGAGGCTACTTGATTATCTTGTGCCTGATTATGTTCACGTATATGACAACGGGCGTGTTATCAGAACAGGCGGACCTGAGCTTGCCATGGTCGTTGAGAAAGAAGGATATTCTCCGGTGCTGGAGAATGTTAGAGGATGAGTTGGACCATGACCAGGCAGGCCAGCAGAAAATACCCGTCGTTCTCCAGAGATGT
>DLVL01000087.1:34574-44868 GCA_003444085.1 Kosmotogaceae bacterium
AATACGATAGTTCCATATCTGCGACCTGAAGTTCAGGCAGCAAGAGATTGGGAGGATGTGCCCGAAGAGATTCGGGACACTTTTGATAAACTGGGTATTCCCGAAGCCGAGAGAAAGGCCCTGGCAGGAGTCGGAGCTCAATATGACTCTGAGATTGTCTATCAGAGCATCAAGAGAGAGCTTGAAAGCATTGGCGTAGTATTCCTTGATATGGAGTCTGCAGTAAGAGAGTACCCTGAAATCGTCAAGCGGTATTTCATGAGAGCTATTCCACCGTCAGATCACAAATATGCAGCATTACACGGGGCTTTCTGGAGCGGAGGTAGTTTTGTTTATGTTCCTGAACGTGTAAAAGTTCCACTCCCTTTGCAGGCCTATTTCCGCATGAGCACGGAAGGAAGTGGCCAGTTTGAGCACACCCTGATTATTGCCGAGAAGGGGAGTAGTGTTGAATTCGTGGAAGGGTGTTCTGCCCCACGTTTCAATGAGATAAACCTTCATGTAGGCATGGTTGAGTTGTTCGTGCGAGAGAGCGCACGGGTTAAGTACTCTACAATCCAGAACTGGTCAAAGAACACACTCAACTTGAACTCAAAGAGAGCTATTGTTGCTAAGGACGCTACCGTTGAATGGGTCTCCGGTTCTCTTGGGAGTAGCAAGACAATGCTTTATCCAGCTTCGTTTTTGGTTGGTGAAGGAGCAAAGTCCGAGCACCTGGCCATCACTTATGCTGGTAAAGGCCAGCACATGGACACTGGCGCCAAAGTTTTCCACATGGCTCCAGGAACAAGCTCGGTTATAGACGCAAGGAGCATTAGCATCAATGGAGGATGGGCGTTCTACAGAGGTAAGCTTCACATTGCTTCAAATGCGAAAGGGTCAAAAGCAAATGTCAAATGCACGGCCCTGATGATGGATGATGATTCAAGGTCAGATACAGTGCCGGTTATCGAGGTGAATACCAGAGATGCAGACGTAGGCCATGAAGCCAGAATCGGAAGAATCAGTGACGACCAGATATACTACCTGACTACTCGTGGACTTTCTGAAGATCAGGCGAAGGCACTCATTGTAAGGGGTTTCGCTGAGCCAATTTCCAAAGAGTTTCCACTTGAGTATGCAGTAGAACTAAATCGTCTTCTAAACCTGGAGTTAGAAGGAGCTATTGGATAGGAGAATTAGATGGAAAAAACGCTTTCACTTTCACACGGTGAATTCAGATTGGTTGAACCTCATGTCAGTAGAATGTCCATGCCATCTTATGGTGAAAAAGAGCTTGAACAGATGCTCCAGATCTCTGGCAAAGATGCAGGGGAACTCAGAGCTTCTTCCTATCTAGAATACGTCGGAAGAGGTTTTCCAAAATGGAAAAGAGCTTCTCTTGAGTCAATGGAATTACCTCCGCTAGATACGAAAGCATCTGTAAAAACAGAAGGGGGCATACATTTCAGGTCAATGAACAGCATTACCGGCGAAGATCTGTCAATAATCAACAGGCTCAGCTTTGAAGGTTCCGATAGGAAGTTTGTCAGCATGGGGGATGCCTTCTTCAATTCTGGTTCAGTAATAGATGTGAAAAGGGTTGACAGGACTGCCGCTCCTGTTGTAATAACAGTCGAAGGAGATACCCCAACAATAATGTCAAATCTCTTCGTTCTGGATAAGCAGGTTGAACTGACTGTTGTGATTCGAAATAAGACCGGTAGTGTCTTCTCATTAATGAACAACAGGTTCTTTGTTGATGAAGGCTCTTCACTCAATCTTCTATTCATTAACGAGGCTGATGCAGATGCCTTTGTTCTGAACAACTCCTATTACCTTTTGTCAAGTAACGCTCAGTTGAACATGTTTGATGTGAATCTTTCGGGAAAAGTTGTTGTTCCCTCCCATGTTTCAAGACTAAACGGTGATTCAGCGGTTTCGAACAACTGGGCACTTTACTCCGCGACAGGCAGTTCTGTGTTCGACCTTTCTTACAAACTGAGACACTCGGCCAGAAACACCAAGGGAGCGATAGATGGGATCGGGGTCTTGGGAGGGACTGCGAGATCTGTTTTCAGAGGTACTATTGATATCGACAAAGGTGCGAAGGATTCAAGGAGTTCAGAACACAGTGACGCACTCCTGCTTTCCGAAAAAGCTGTCTCCGATGCAATCCCCTCATTATCTGTCAAGGAGAACGATGTCGAAGCATCTCATGCGGCGACAGTCGGTTCGATTGACCAAGATGCAGTATACTATTTGCAGAACAGGGGACTGACTCAGGACGAAGCAGAGAGACTGATTGTCTCCGGGAAATTCGACCCTTTGATCGAGAGGATAAAAGAAGTGATCGGTGGAGAAATCGACGGAGGTGTAAGAGTTGCCATTATCAAACGACTCGGGAGTTTCTCTTGCGAGAATTAAGGAGGATTTCCCCGTCTTTCACGAATATCCTGGACTCGTCTATCTTGATAACGCTGCCACAACTCATAAACCTGATACTGTAATCAATGCACTTGTCAGCTTCTACACAAGAGAAAACTCAAATGTGCATAGAGCTGTTCATAGACTTGCTGAACGAGCTACGGTGCTTTTTGAGGATGCAAGAAGGGCAGTTGCCGACTTTGTAAATGCTGTTCCAGAACAGGTGGTCTTTACAAAGGGAACCACGGAATCCCTCAATCTACTGGCTTATTCCCTTTCACTTTCCGAAGAGTTCAAGACTTTTATTGCACCCCAATTTGAACATCACAGCAATTTCGTGCCCTGGCAACAGATGTCCAGAAGGTTCGGCAGAGAATTCATTCCTCTAGAAATTAATGGAGCCGAGCTGGAGCTGGATACTCTTGAGAGGGTTATAAGCAATCGGAAAAACGGTTTCGTACTCGCGGTGTCAGGTTTAACCAATTCAACCGGGTTCAAGCTTCCTATCAGACAGGTGGTTGATATGGTTCACAAGAGTGGAGGGATAATCGTAATAGATGGCGCACAGTTGATTCCACATGAACCATTCGATTTTGAGGATTCAATGGTTGATTTCCTTGCTTTTTCTGCCCACAAGATGTTGGGACCCACCGGAATAGGGGCACTTGTCGGGAAAAGAGAACTGCTCGAAAGACTGCCGCCTTTTGCTTTTGGCGGAGAAATGATTGATAGGGTCGATCTACACGATACAACCTTTGCGTCGATTCCCCAGAAATTCGAAGCTGGAACACCAAATATCGCCGGAGCTACAGGTTTTCTTGCAGCAATCGACTACCTTAATGGGCTCAACAGAACAATTGTGGCAGAACACATTGAAAGGCTCACTTCATTATGCCACGAGGAGTTATCCAGCATCCCTGGCCTGAGGATTCTGAGTCCTGAGAAATCTCATGGTATTGTGAGTTTTGTTCACGAGAGTGTACACCCTCACGATCTTGCTGAGTTTCTCAGTCAGAACTTTGACGTTGCAATAAGAAGCGGCCATCATTGTGCGCAGCCGCAGATGAAAGGACTCGGCATCAGATCGTCTTGTAGAGCATCGTTCTATATATATAACACTGTCGAAGACGTAGAAGTCCTTGCGAAAGGTATCAGAAATGCTGTGAGGTGGTTTGGATGAGTCTTGATGATCTATACACTGATTTCATTCTTTCACACTCAAACTCAAGTCCCCATAAGGGAACTCTTGAAGACGCCGACCTCAGAGAAGAAGCAAGGAATCTATCCTGCGGCGATGAGCTGGAAATATTCATGGCACTTGATGATGGAAGGATCTCACATGTTAGATTTGATGGACACGGTTGTGCCATAAGTGTCGCAAGTGCTTCTGTAATGGCCCAGCTCCTCGAAGGCAAAGAGATACTCAGAGCAAGAGAGATAGTGAGGAGTTTTCTCGGGCTCTTTAGTGATGATGAAGTAGTAGATGAAACGTTGCTCGACGATGCGGTTGTGCTTAAACAGGTAAAACGGTTTCCGATGAGAGTAAAGTGTGTTACCCTTGCCTGGCATGCAGTTGAGGGGATGCTGAAGGATCTCGAATAAAAAAAGACCGGTGTGAAATACACCGGTGAACGTTTTCGCTGAAGTAACCCTCGAAAGTAATTATAACCCCATAATATTCAGGTTTTGACTTCATGCGTAAAACGTCACAAAAAAGCAACTATATTGTTTCATGAAGCACTATTTTCTTGAGTATTCTTCTATACCCAGTTTGATCAACCTGCAAGCATCTCTGAGTTTTTCAACAGAGAGTACATAGGCGATTCTTATTTCACTCTTGCCAGCGCCTCCGGTTTCATAGAAGCCTTCAAGTGGTGCAACCATAACAGTTTTCCCATCAACAGAGAAATCCGTCAACATCCACTTCACGAAATCCTCTGCATTTTCTACGGGGAGCTTGACAGAAATATAGAGAGCACCTTCAGGAAGCTGCATTTCAAGTCCGGGAATCTGAGATAATTCATCAAAAACCACGTTCCTTCTGTTTTCATACTCTTTTCTGATTTGATCAGTGTAGCTTTCGGGAAGTCCAAGCAAACCTACAGCACCAACTTGAGAGACTGCCGGAGGACAGAGTCTTGCCTGCGCAAACTTCAAGCACGTGTCAATAATCTGATTGTTACGAGTCGTTAGAGAACCTATGCGCGCACCACAGGCACTGAAACGTTTCGAGACACTGTCAATAAGGATGATTCTGTCACTGTTGTCATAGTTAGCAACTGAGCTTGATGCTCTTCCGTCAAACACCAGTTCTCTGTAGACCTCATCCGCTATGAGGAAGAGACCGTTCTCTTCAGCAAAGGTTGTAAGCCTTTCGAGTTCCTCAGGAGAATATACTGTACCGGTTGGATTTGAAGGGTGGGAAAAGAGCACTGCTTTTGTTTTCTCAGACAACACAGCTTCGAATTCCTCTTTCGGAGGTAATCTGTAGCCGTTCTTAATCGTCGAGGTTACGGCCTTCAGTCTTATTCCCAGCATGGATGCAAAGCCTTTGTAGTTGGCATAATATGGCTCAATAACGATGATTTCATCCTCAGGATCAGCAATTGCTCCAAGAGCAAAAATGATCGCTTCACTTGCTCCAGCAGTAACAAGAGTCTGTGATGGATCGAAATCAAGGGACCATCTTCTGAAATACCTGCAGAAAGCTTCTCGCAGTTCTACGATTCCTGCGGTATGGGTGTAAGCAACAACTTCTGGCGATGCTTTGCGGATCAGATCGTAGAAACTGTCCGGCGTGATTATGTCTGGCTGCCCAATATTCAGGTGGTAAATCTCCACCCCTCTTGAGCGAGCTGCTTCAGCAAACGGTACCAACTTCCTGATTGGTGATGCCGGCATGCGTGATCCTCTCAAAGAAATACTCATAACAGCTACCTCCCCTTCTGGTCACCGGTATTAACTGAATCGTCTTGCTCTTCTTCCTTATCAGAACTACCGCCAATGAAATACTTACCAGGATTCTCGCTAACCTCTGTAACCCCTCCCATAAGTACAAACAACGACTTCATGGCTTGTTCCAGCTCTTCATCACTGAGCTCCTCTTTCAGTAGTGATTCTATCGTATCACGGTCTACCCTGTCTGGATCTATCTTACTGATTACTTTGAGCAGTCTTTCAAATACCTCTTCATTCGTCATTGTATACCTCCATATCGACAAGTTTAACAAGAGTCTTGACAAAACTACTACCTGAAACGACAGTTGATGCCAGTTCATCAAGAGTTCCAGCAGAAGCTGAGTACAGAACAGCAAGAGCAAAACTGGCAACATCAGAATCTGCACTTTCGAGAAGTGAATCGAACTCAACTTCTTTCTCCACAATCTTGGAGACTTCTCGGGCGAAGGAATCGTCAAGATCTCTGAGTGATAATACAAGCCTTTCCAAAATCTCTATGAAGAAAGCTTTTCCATGACCAAGCGCCCACTTGTATACTTCACCCAGACTTTTGCAGATAGCGAGAGCCCGGCCTTCGCCTGAGACAATATACGGAAAGCGAGAGGTGAAAACATCTATCTCTCTCAGATTCGATGACAGATGCGGGATCAAGTCAAGGAAAGCATTTATAGCAGACATGTCTATCGGAATGGTTTCTACTATTCTACCCGAGGAAAATGCCAGGATGCGTTTCCTGGGAGCATCTGGGAGCCCTGAGTCTCCGAGAAGATCGAGCAGTTCTCCGTAGTCGATTCTTCTGTTTTCGGCTACACAGCCGCTGAATAGCTTGTCGTTACTGGACTCCATCAGAAGAATCTCATCAAGGAAATCGTCGATTCCCGATTCATAACTGTTAATCACAGAAACAAGCAGCGGATCTTCCAGGTCAGATGGTCGGTCAAGTATCCCCTCAAGATAACCGTAGGTAATTATCATTTCTTTCAGAGCAGTCCTTCTGTCCGAAATCTCGGCGTATGAAATGGCAACTTCATATTCGCCCAGGAGCAATGAAGTGATTGATAAGGCCACACAAGCCTTCGGATCGTCTGTAGTCTCATAGTAGCTCTTAAGGTCAGCAAAAGCATCTTCTACAAGGCCAATGCTTCTCTTGAGTAGTCCTAGTTCGTAAAGGACAACGGGAGTAGATGAAAGTTGATAAGCATGATGCAGATCATTCATGGCTTCCTGTAGCTTACCCATTCTTGTTCTTGAAAAAGCACGATTGTAAAAGAATAGCCACCTTTCTTCTTTGTTGATCGCTTGAGAAAAAGCTATCTCTGCTTGTTTGTATTGCTGCAGTTCGTTGAGTACCACGCCTCTCCTGAGTTGAGCATCCGTATAGAGAGCGAAATTCTCGGGCAGCCTCTCGATGATGCTCAGAGCCGTTTGAAATTGCCCCAAAGAGATATAAGCGTCGAGAATCCCGATGACCGGAAGATGAAATGTGCCATTTGAGCTATCTATCGCTCTCTCAAAACTGACAATAGCATCCTCATATTCTTCTCTCGAAATAAGAAGCTTGCCCAGCTCGTGGTATCCAATGTAGAAATCGGGCTTTATGGAAATGCAAGACCTGAGATCGAGCTCTGCTCGCTCTATTTCTCCAAGTTTGATCATAAACAACGCTCTGTAAAAGGGGTAACGGTAGTCCTCTCTTATGCTTCTTGCTTCCTCAAGTAGTTCTCCGCAGACTCCATATTCGTTGTTTGACAACTTCTTCTTGAAAAGTTCGTAGAGATGGTATAAGAGATAAGACTCGTAATAGTCATCTCTACTTACTTCACATTGTTTTCGCAGTCCCCTTACAATCACTTCTGAGTCTATCTCATCATTCTCTGCAATCTTCTGAAGATCTTCAGCGAGTACTGGCAGCTTCAGCGGAAGATTCATGGCCTTTGCTTTGGCAGGCTTTAGAGGAAGATAGACAAGCGCATCGATCCGCGACAAAATGACACCTCCGGGTAAGATGCGTTGCAAACTCTGTTAAACTCTAATATAGTATAATACGAAAACAGAACCATTGCATGAGGAGGATGGATTGTGGTCTTACTTGCATATCTCATGATACTTGTTCACGTTCTTTTGAGCGTGGGACTTACTGTGACTGTGCTCTTTCAGATGTCAAAAGCATCTGAACTGGGTGGTGCCTTCGGTAGCGGTTCATCTCACACAATGTTTGGAAGGAAGAAGGGGTTGGACACTCTTGGCAAAATCACACTGGGTTTAGCCATTGCTTTTTTGACAAATAGCGTCCTTCTGGCATTCGTTATCTCCAGGGCATTTCCTTCGTAACAGGATAATGACTGTCTCGTCAAAAAAAGGCGAACAACTGAATACTATCCTAAGAAACACGATTTCCCTGGTCACGGAGAGGGAACTAGCAGAAAAACTCTCAGAGAATAGAGCTCTTCGTGTGAAACTTGGGGTCGATCCTTCGGTCGCTGATCTGCATCTTGGGCATGCCGTAGTTTTGAGGAAACTCAGGCAGTTTCAGGAGTTTGGTCATAAGGTTATATTGATAATAGGTGACTTTACAGCGAGAATTGGTGACCCTTCCGGCAGGTCTAAAACAAGGCCAATGCTCTCGAAGGAAGAAGTGGAAGAGAATGCAAGGACTTACAGCACCCAGGCCTTCACAATTCTCGAGAAAGAATTAACGGAAGTCAGATTCAATTCCGAGTGGCTGAGCAAGCTGACTTTTGAAGAACTGATAAGGATCTCTTCTTGTTACACCGTTGCCAGGATGCTTGAAAGAGACGATTTTGAAAAGCGCTACAAACAGAATGAACCAATAAGCATATCGGAATTCATGTATCCACTTGCACAGGCATATGATTCTGTGCATATTAATGCAGATGTTGAAATAGGCGGAGATGACCAGTACTTCAATATGCTGGTTGGAAGGCGGTTACAACAGGATTATGGTCAGAAGTCTCAGGTTGTGATAACCCTTCCTCTTCTTGAGGGTACGGACGGCAAAACCAAAATGTCAAAGAGCCTGGGTAATTACATTGCCTTTGAAGACGATCCGAAAGATATGTACGGTAAACTCATGTCATTACCGGATGAGCTGATAACGAAATACCTTCGGCTTCTGACGGACATAGATGAAGAGAAGGTTAAACAGATAGAATCATCGATTGAACAGGGAGCAGTCAACCCACGCGATAGCAAGATGGAGATGGCCCTGACGATAACAGAGCAGTTCCATGGTAGCGCTGTGGCAAGAGAAGCTCAGAAGCATTTCATAGAAGTATTCCAGAAGAGGAATATTCCGAAGGAGATCACCGATGTCTTCATTCCCAGGGAGGGGATCACTGTTGTTGATCTTCTTCATGAGAAATGCGGAGTTTCCTCAAGGAGTGAAGCAAAGCGCCTTGTGCAGGGGGGAGGAGTCAGTATTGAAGGGAGAGTAGTCAGAGATTTCAGATCTGTGATTCGTCCGGAAGATGAGGGTGTCATGAGAATAGGAAAGAGACGCTTTTTTCGCCTGAGATGTGAAGTCTAACCTTGAATCTGTGAATGCATTTGCTGTATAATAAGTTTGTGTGATTATCTATCGTTATATATCTGAAAGGGGGTAGGTTTCATGAGGAAACTTGCTGTAGTCATAGCCCTTGTCCTGTTGTTGGCCGTTGCGTCATTTGCTAATTACCAGGACGTTGATCCTGATCACTGGGCCTACGAGTCGGTAATGAATGTTACCAACGCTGGGCTGTTTGAGGGTTATCCGGACGGGACATTCAAGGGCAACCAGGCTATGACTCGATACGAGTATGCAATGGTTGTCAACAGGTTTCTGAGATACGTTGACAGCGCAGACAGCAGACTTGAAGAATTGATCTACGCGCACGTAGGAACAGGCGTTCCTGCTAATATCGCGGAGTTTGAGGGCAAACTGAATGCCCAGGCACAGGAGATTCTTGCGTTGAAGCGACGTGTTACGGATTTGGAAGTAACAACAAAGCTTCTTGGTCAGTCGATAGCGAAACAGGCTACCAGTGTGGCAGCTCTTGAGAAAGAGATCGTTGATCTCGCCTTTTCGGCGACTGTTGCCTTTGACCAGATCGACGCCAATATCGCAAGACTGGACATGATTGAGGATAGGATCGAAGATGTGAAAGCTGATTTCGAGTCCACCAAGGGTAACTACGATGAACTAATCAGTACTACCGCCCTTGATGTTTACAGGCTTTCCAGAGGCAAGGCAGATAAGACAACTGTAGATGCACTTGCTGCGAGACTTGCTACTCTGGAGACGGAATTGGACGATATTACCTTCACAATCTTTGATTTCATGGATGCCAACACAGACCTTACATTCAGCAGAATCCGCGATCTTGAAGACCAGATTGCTATGCTAGAGTCTTCAATCAATGGAGTAAGAGCTGATCTCGATGATAACATGGATATCATCTTCGACTTCATGGATGCTAACACAGACCTTACATTCAGCAGAATCCACGAACTCGAAGAAAGCATAGCAGCAATTGAAGGCGAATTCGAAGAGCTTGATGCTAAGATTGAGAGCAACACGGATTTTCTTTACAGGAAGATCTCCATAGTTGACGAGGACAACAAGAAAGCAATTGATTCGTTGAATGCTTCTGTGGGCAGCCTTGATGATGGTCTGAGAACAGTAAGGAGAGATTTAACTGATCTTTCAGTCACCGTCAAGATGCTTGGACAGGCTTCTTCTGTTCATAATACTCGCATAGCCGATAACAGGGCGGATCTCAATGTCCTGAGACTAGACATGGAAGAGCTTGCTGACCTCACCTATGATCTTTCTGATGAGGTTACGGGTCTCTCAAAGCTGACTTACATGATGCTCGATGTCTTTACAGAAGAACTGGAAGAGCTTGATGCAAAGAAGGCTGACAAAGAAGAT
>DLVL01000044.1:0-4049 GCA_003444085.1 Kosmotogaceae bacterium
CATGGTAACGCTGCCGCTGCACCAGAAGCTCCTGAAAGGGAAGGTTACAGCTTTCTTGGATGGAACGAAGATTTCTCGAATGTGACATCTGATCTTGTTGTAAGAGCAGAATACGAGGTCAGGACTCACTGGGTTGTCTTCACTGACTGGAATAAGGTGATTATTGATGAGCAGTTTATCGAGCATGGTAAGGCTGCCACTGCACCTGAAGTTCCTGAAAGAGCGGGATACGCTTTCACTGGCTGGGACAAAGATTTCTCACTTGTGACTTCTGACATTGTTGTCAGGGCTGAGTATGAGATAGTGGAGTACACTGTGTTCTTTGAGGACTTTGATGGTAGGGGACTGAAACTCGATGTTGTTGGGCACGGTCAAGCAGCGACACCACCTGAACCTCCGGAAAGAGAAGGTTATGAGTTCACCGGTTGGGACACAGACTTCTCAGCAGTTACCTCTCATCTGGTTGTTACCGCTCAGTATGAGATAATCGAACCCTGAGAGTTCTATCGATATTGGAACTCAGGTGATTTACTACAGTTCCTGGTGTTCGGTTCTGCGAATAATTTCATTCTGCAGTTCTGTACCGCAGTCAACGAAATAGTCGCTGTAACCGGCAACTCGAACGATCAAATCACGATGCTTTTCTGGATTAGCCTGAGCCTCTCTCAAAAGATCAGCACTCACAACGTTGAACTGAATGTGATGTCCGTCCAGGCGGAAGTATGATCGTACAAGATGGGCAAGCTTTTTCAGATCATCATCACTATTCAGGAGTTGGGGTGTGAACTTCTGGTTCAGAAGCGTTCCACCGGTGCGAACGTGGTCCATTTTGCCTACTGACTTTATCACCGCTGTGGGTCCGTGTCTGTCTGCACCCTGAACAGGAGAGACCCCCTCTGAAATCGGTTCTCCAGCCTTTCTGCCATCTGGTGTTGCTCCAAGAACCTTCCCAAAATAGATGTGCACGGTGGTTGGCAACATGTTTATGCGATACGTCCCACCCCTTGGTGTTGGTCTGCCATCGACTGCATCGAAATACACCTCGAATACTCTCTGCATAAGCGAATCGGCAAAATCGTCATCATTACCATATCTGGGAGTTTTGTTAAGAAATGTGTTTCTCAGGATCTCATCACCCTCGTAGTTTTGATCGAGTGCAGAAACAAGATCTTTCAGACTGAGCTTCTTCTTATCAAAGACGTTATACTTGATTGATGCCAAGCTATCCGTGATGGTTCCTGTTCCGACGCCCTGTATGTAATTGGTGTTGTATCGCGCCCCTCCGGCATGATAATCCTTTCCTCGAGAAATACAGTCATCAATTAGGATAGAGAGAAACGGTGCGGGAAGATGATCCATGTAAAGCTTTTCGATCACGTTGCTTCCTCTTATCTTGATATCCACGAAGTATCTGATCTGTTTCTCATAAGCCTCGAAAAGCTTGTCGAACGTTTCGAAGGATTCCAGTGTTCCTGTTTCGAGACCGATCCTCTTGCCTGTCCTGGGATCGACTCCATTGTGAATCGTTATTTCGAGGATCTTGGGCAAGTTGAAGTACCCGGTGAGTATATATGCCTCGCGGCCAAAGGCACCTGCTTCGACGCAACCGCTTGCTCCGCCTTCCCTTGCATCTTGAATCCTTTTTCCCTGGCGCACGAGTTCCTGCACGATGGCGTCGCTGTTGAATATCGATGGTTGTCCAAAGCCGGTTCTGACGATGCGCAACGCTCTCAGGAGAAACGAATCAGGCGTCTTTGAGCTTATCTGAACCATGGAACTTGGCTGGAGAATTCTCATTTCTTCGATAACGTCAAGGATCAAGAAGGACAGATCGTTGACCCCGTTGCTTCCATCATGTCTGAGTCCGCCAACATTGATGAGTGCAAAATCAGTATAAGTCCCGCTTTCTTCAGCAGTAACTCCAACTTTTGGAGGGGCCGGCTGATTGTTGAACTTCACCCAGAATGCCTGTAGTAGCTCCTGCGCCTTTTCCCTGGTAAGCGACCCTTCTTCTAGACCCTTCTCGTAGAAAGGCCAGAGGTGTTGATCAAGCCTTCCAGGATTGAACGCATCCCAGGTATTATATTCTGTAATTACTCCCAGGTGCACGAACCAATAAGCCTGCAAGGCCTCGTAGAAGTCTTCTGGAGCCTCTGCGGGCACACGCTGACAGATCTTAGCAATTTGCAGTAGTTCTGCCCGGCGATGAGGACTCTTTTCATTTTGTGCCATTCTCTTTGCCAGTTCCGCGTGTCGCCTCGCGAACGTAATAATCGCGTCAGCGCAAATAGACATCGCGTGCAGCTGCTCCTTTTTGCTAAAAGCATCAGGATCGTTGTAAAAGTCGAGAGCTTCAATAGCACTGAAGATGTCATTCTTAATAGCAAGCATGCCTTTTCGGTAGATTGTGTCACCGTTTACCGTGTGGCCCGGTGCCCGCTGTTCCATGAACTCAGTGAATACACCTGCATCATAAGCAGCTTTCCATTCGCCGGTCATCTCTGAGAAGATTCGATCCCTCATCGACTTTCCCTGCCAGAACGGAATCACGTATTCTGAGTAGACCCTCTTCGTTTCTTCGCTGACTTTGAAACGAGTCTTTGGGCGAGAGTTTAGCGTTTCCAGATCAGAAAGACTGTGGCAAGTCACTTCAGGATATGTGGGGGTTGCCTTCGGAGCCAGTCCTCTTTCGCCCACAATGAGTTCGTCATCGTTTATGCAGATTTCCTTGTTTTCCATGATGTACTTGAATGCCAGAGCCCTCTGTATCACTGCAGAGACTCCTCTGGCTGCCGGACTCGAGTAGAACTCGGTAACTAGCCTGGCACGCTCTGAACTGATTGTCGGCTCTGCCTTCAAGGACTGTTCTCTTAGTCTGCGGATCCTTTCGTTCATAAGATCACCCTCCGGATTTCGTCTCAAATCCATGATCGCGGAATACCTTCAAGGCCATATTCAGCTTCTCTTCTGAAGGAACCTCGAGCTCATGAAATCTACTGAATCTCTCGAGCCTTCTTGCTTTTTCTATCCCACCCCTGTGATAGGGTAATATGTTCACAGATCTGATGTTTCCTAAATCAGCAAGGAACTCGGCTTTATTGCGAATCTCAGCATCACTATCATTTATTCCGGGAATCAGCGGTATCCTGATAACAAGATCAAGTCCCGCGTTCGCTGCCCATTTCAGGTTGTTAATTATTAACTTGTTGGAGACTCCTGTAACTTGTCTATGTTGCTCGTCATTCATTAGTTTCAGATCGTACAGAATAACATCTGACTCCAACGCAGCTAGACGAAATTGATCTTCAGGTGCATAGCCAGAGGTATCAAGAGCTGAATGAATTGAGCTTCTTCGCAGTTCTTTCAGTAGATCGATAACAAATTCATGCTGAAGAAGCGGTTCTCCTCCTGTAAGGGTCACACCGCCACACGACTGGTCATGGAAGATTCTGTCCCTCTCAATTTCGTCAAGAAGAGCTCTGAGACTTACCTGTCTTCCTGCCAACTGCAGGGCGTCGCAGGGACAGGCTTCTACGCACAGTCCGCAACCATCACAGAGCTCTCTGACTATGGTAACAGTGTTTGAGTCAGCCTTTCTCAAGGCGTCTCTTGGGCATACATTCAGGCACGTATAGCATCTGCCACAGATTCCTGGTCTGTGAAGGAGTTCAGAAAACGTCTCTATTCCTTCAGGGTTGTGACACCAGACACATTCTAACGGACAACCCTTGAAGAAGATCGCGGTCCTTATCCCTGGTCCATCATGCACTGCGTAGCGCTTGATATCAAATATGAGAGCATTCATTCTGTTATACGCTTCTTTCATGCTGGTAAATATATCACGCCAAAGCAACTCCTTCAAGCTGTACAAGTTTACAGGAAGGAGTTGCCAGGTACATTACTTGTCTCGTTCATTCTCTGTTGATCAAAGTAGATGCTTTAATTCTTCTTCACATGGGTGATTTCGTGCTCACAAGTTGTGTTGTTTCTTCAGGATCAGCTCCTCATGCTTGACAACGAGTCTACCTGAAACACTCCATTCGGCACCA
>DLVL01000044.1:4229-14916 GCA_003444085.1 Kosmotogaceae bacterium
AGAAAGCAACTCCAACACCAGCATTGATAAGGAGTACATCAAGACCAGGTATGGGATCGTCTTTCCAAAGCCACCCACCATCAACAAAGAAAATGGAGCAAACATATCACCCAATGAGAGATGATATTCAACGGTTCCAATCGCATACGCTTTTGTCAGGTGCCAGGGATTCTCTCCTCTCAAAGGCAGCATACTGAAACCAGCAGTTATGAAGCGATGATTCGCTGGTGTGAAATCAGAGGTGTACCCTGCATGGGCCAGCCCAATTACAGGGCCGTGCTGCCCGGAAAGCACTCCCTGCATCTGCCAGAAGAACGGTCCATCCTGCAACGAGAGTCCCGCTGTCGCTGAAAGAGATCCGCTGAATATGTCATTAAAATTGATCCCCAGACTCGGGATGATGTAGTTGCTCTTTTCGCCATCGAGCTCATATGAGTGATACTGGACTCGTGCTGTCTGTCTCAGCAACTTGCTGCACCAGTATTTGTAACTACCTTAAATGGACCAGCCACTACTCTCGTAATCGGTGTTTGAAAAGACGCGGTCGCTCCGATAGTATCAGCCGCCAAGCGCAATTATTCCAGGTCCCAGTCCCAGCGGAGAAGTCACCGAACCTCCATAGGAGTAGTTATGACCCCAGACGATGTTCAGGTTCAGATTCTGACCGGTACCGATCGGATTGAATATGGTGGAAGTGAATTGCCTGTAGATCAAACCTACCCCGGTCGTGAAGGCAAATTCTACGGCGTCCTTGTAGAGAATACCGGAATCACCGATGCGAACCATTACTCTACACTCACTTTCTGAGACAACTTTAGCAGTTACGCGCATGGGTTCATAAGAGAAGATGTTGAGTGTCGTAAATCGCCTGATAGTCCATTCTTGAAAACCATCATGCCTTCCTTGAAAGGAAGCTGGCCCCTGATAACTTGTTCAGACGTTCGGGTGTTACCAACAACAACGATCTCACGGATTATGAGACCTTCCTGGGCAAACAGTGTCACTGAACTCGCGAAGACCACCAGGAGCAGGATCAGCGCAAGCATGGGTTTCCTCATGATAAGACCACCTCCTGGTCATGGGTTATGGTTACGAAGCGAACTGGTTTTCTGTAGAGGACATCTCTCATATTCATTGCCTCCCTATTTCACCAGCAGAATCGATGTAGAGAGGAAACTGAAGTCCTTGGTTAGCAGTCTGCCTGAAACCAGTCAGTTCTCCGGGCATGTCCTCCACTTCAACCTCCAGAGCTGCAGTATAGAATTCTACTGCTTGCTCACGCCCCCCATGTATCCAGAATAATGGCAAACCACGCCTTAGCCAGGAAGAGATAGAATGGTTCATTGTGTGCCTCAAGTCTCAGGCGCTTCTCAAGGTATTCAAAAGCCGCGTTGAGGTTACCCAGATGAATGTTGAGTCGCCCGGCCCAGTAAAGGCGGCATTTCTGCTTCAGGATGACGAGTGAGAACATCTTCAAGCATCTCAAGGGCTTCTTCGAATTCTCCCAAATACCTGAGATATACAGCATCAAACACAGAGAACCAGTCCGCAAAGAAACCTTCTTGAGAAGTTGGAGGAATAATCCCGATAGCTGTTTGAGGTAGCCCTGTTTGCCATATTGCATGGGCATCGAAGCCAATGAACGCCCCATCTGCAGCATATGGCGCGCGAGCTTCGATGTCACCCAGCCGCCCCAGCCAGACCTGACCTTTCCCAGGGACAAATATCATGCTTGCCAGATTGATATCAGTGTGAATTCCACTAATGAAACCAAGGTTGGCACTGCTTCCCCGGTCGAACCTGTCTCTCATGAAGTCACAAGCGACGCTGACATCAATCTTTCACCAGTTCTCATTAATTAGCTCTTCAAAGCGCTGATCACGCAGTGCTGACGCCATCCAGCCAGCTGCCTGAAACTGCTTCATTTAGGGATCCTGAAACTGATTCGTTGAGTAGATTGCATTTTCTGCTTTTCTGACTAACATTCGATATGCCGTTAGCTCAACAACCACTGTCCTCTCTTTGTCGGCAACCATGAGGTTGAGTCCAACTGTCCGAGGTGAGTTCAAGATAATGTCGAGGACTTCTTCAACAGTGCTGCCATACTTAAGGGCTTTTCGTATTACCAGCATTTACGGGAGACCAAATATGGTTGTTTCGTGAGAAACAGCGATCGAGTAGTTGGAGGTTATTACGATTCCTTCCGAGTTCATGCCACTCATTGTCCCCAGGTGAGATGGGTAATTATGCACCGCAAATGGATAACCCTGATCAGGGTTGTAGAAGGCAAGGTACTGGAACTCTGCCATCGGAATCATTCCAGAATGATCAAGGTTGCGGCCAAGATAGAGATGACCGTCTACAGTTGCCTCCCCCCACGCAGCAAAAGCAGAACAGGCCTGGCCAGTAAGCGCAAGATCCTGTGATGCATTACTCATCATAATGTCGTAAGTGCCAAAGTCTTCGCCTCGAGAGGCACCGATTATGAATCCTTTCATTTCCTGCAAGTACTCATCCGGAGTATGCCACTTGAAGACAGGGTAGAACTGAAAGCGAGCATACAGATTCCTGAAAAACCAAACAACTCGTTCAAATCCTTGCGCATGATGAGCAGGATCCAGGGACTGCCATACTTCAAGCATCTCTTCCGGATCCTCAAGTGAAAACAGCCCATCCCTTTCTTACCCACAGGACACCGTCCTTCTCCACGATTTCGGGTATAGAATATGCGCTGATGCTAACAGACGTGCACAGCATCAGGAGAATCAGCAAGCCATATACATAGAGCTTCCTCCTCAAGTGGATCCCTCCTTAAATTCACCAACAGCAAATCGCAAAACTCAGAAAAAATTCACTCAGTTTAAACTTAGAATATCTTTCTTTGTCAGTAAGCTCAAAGTGCAGAAAAAAGGAAGGGTAATTCCGTTCTATTGATGGTATGTAGCAAGAATCCCTCGAAAACTGACTTTACGGTTCCCTGGAAACTGCCAGCTTTTCTTCATCTATGCTGGAAGCTCTTCAGTGATGATTAGACAGAATCATTAGATCGCGCAGGTTATCTAGGAACTGAGCGGTTATTCTGACTATTCATCATCATTCAACACAGACGCTGTTCTTGCAATCCTGAAACCGATCACCATATCGCCGTACCAGGCCATGTAGCGATGGCGGTAAGCAATACGAACACCCTCTGCATTCTCCAACCAGCTGCCACCGCGGAAAGCACGCCTGAATCCTCCGGAAGAGAAGAGATTCATATATGGATCTGTTTTGGCTTCTGATGTATACGCTCCAAATAGATCGCTGCACCACTCCCAAACGTTCCCACTCATATCATATATTCCAAGAGCATTTGGAAGCTTCTGCCCGACTTCATGAGTCTTCGCAGAAGAGTTCCCACCATACCATGCCACTTCCTCCACAAAATCGCTTCCGGAATACCTGAATGGTGAACTGTAAGCTCCTCCTCTGGCGGCATATTCCCATTCTGCTTCTGTTGGCAGGCGATAACCCAAACCTCCGAAGGTGCCATGGTAATCGCTCCGTTTCTGTCAATGAAGTTACCGGCATCATCATAAGCCCTGGGTAATCCTTCCTCATCGCTCACCCAGTTGCAGAAAGCAATTGCGTCCCACCAACTAACGTTAATTGCAGGTCTTCGTCCCCTTCCCCAACCTGCATCATCTGGCTTACTCGTGCCAGTTTCTTCACAGAATCTATCGTATTCATCGAATGTCACCTTATGCTTTCCGATGTAAAAGCCCTATGTAAGAGTCACCTGATGAACTGGTCGAAACCATTCTCTCAAATCACCGAACTCATCATCAATCTGAAACGTTCCCCGCTCTACAAAGACCAGCTCTCAAAGGGCTTCTGAACTGATAGCTTGAGATTCTACTGACCCAATTAACAAGACTCCCGAGATAAGCATCAAAACAAGCACAAAAACAGCTTTCTCAACTTATTTACCCCCCTGCGTAGAGATCATGATCGTTTGTTCACCGAAAGAGATCCCCTATTCATAAGAATCACAAAACGCCAGGACTAGGTATCGCTTGTATGAGCCCGGTTGTCGCATGAACAATATATTCTAACCCATAGAGGGCTGTTCGCTACTAAAGTCGAACGCGCCATTGAAGGCTCATGATCAGCAGATCCGGCGAGAGTTAGTGAAAAGGATGAGTGTGGAAGGTGATCACAGGGGTTTTCGAAGCAGGTTGAGGTATGCGCTGTATTCAGAAATCTGGTTCTGCTTGAAGAATGAGGTTGGCCAAGACGTTAAGCCTTACGACACGGCCCCCGCCACGGATTACTGTATAACGATACCAGTCACCGCTTTCTGCATAAATGTAAGGTTCACCTACAAAAGCTTCGCCAAAACGCTTGTCCCAAATCACTCTCAGGTCTGTTATTCTCCTTTCAGGGTACAACGGGTCGAAGAGTATTCTCGAAGCATGGGGTCCTCTCTCTCTGGGGTCTGCTATCCAGTCCGAAGTCTGGTAGTAGACTATTTCTCCTTTTTCAAGATCAATGCTTCTTATTACAGCAGAGTGATTATACGGCTGGGTCCAGCTATGAAACTGTATTACATCTCCAGGTCTGAGGTTAATTATCTTGTCTTCAATAACCTGCACATTCCAGTCGTTGAAGATCCAACTACCAATGTTAATAGGATCAGTACTGAAACTGTCTACCAGGTCTATCCCGTATGAGAAACCAATACTCCTGAGGATATTGAAGACAAATCCTGAACAATCCACCCCAATCCCTTTTGTGTAAAGGTAGTTATACACATCTATCTCATTGAATCCGGGTGTCCTCTTTATCTCTACCGGATACATACGATCACCCAGCTCGACTTTACCCATTTCAACTGAATCTGTGATGAAGCGAATCGACCGGGTGGGCAAGTCAAAGAACACCAGTTTCTCTCCGGGCGATAAAAGCATTTCAATGTACTCTGCAAACTCGTCGGAATTCAATTCTTGCATTATGATTGGCCAAAGCTCTTTCGGTGTCCCTTTACCTCCCAGTATGAATCGCTGTTCAGGAAATCTCTCACCCTGCATTCCAAAAGGAATCCGCACCAGTAGTTCCTGGCCATTGATGATGACTTCAAGCATATATAGCTCGTAGGTCTGCTCGATAATCCTCTCCAGTTTGAGCTCTTCAGCTGTTTTCGCCCTTTGAGCAGTAGCCCCGTTGTTCTCGTCAAATGGCATGTCTTCAACGAAATCGGTGCAGAAGACTGACAAATGTGAGGACAATATCGTGATCACCACAAAACCGAGAACAAGCGGTTTTTTCATATGCTCCCTCTTTCGAATCACATTGGCTTTTGCTCGCGAAGGATCTTTCACAGCAAACCGGTCTACTAGAGTTTCTTAGATGCTTCTAGTGCTCAACTCTTTCTGAGCACCTCAAAGACACGCAATCGGGTCCTGTAAATCGCAGTTTCTGTATTCGGACCACGAGCGCACTGTGCAATTCTTCCGCCAGGTTTTGCTAATCACAGAATCGGAGCTCGATCCACCGACTTGAAACTGCAGCTAGTCTATTACTTTATCATGAAGAATGATACAACTACAGTAGCCACAACTCCCAATGCTACCAGACCACCTAATGCCAGAAGACCCGCTGCCATATACGATATAGCCTCAATCTCGTTTATTCGCCCAGCCTTCCCTTTGTAATAGTCTGGCATCTGGGGTATGCCGTTCTCTCCAACCGGCTGAGCTGCTGCGTACTCGACGACCGCGTGCCATACTTTAAGCTCCATTCCGTTGCGTTTCACAGTGTATTCATCAGGATTGGTCAGATCGATCGGGGTCCCATCAGCGTGTTTTGGAACAAGATCAAGACTTGGGAGCATTCTACCCACCAGGGGGAGGAAAGCAAGGTTCATGCTGTCTGTCACGAGATGATAGAGCTGCTGATCTCCCTTCCTGATCGGTACATATTCTTCATTTCCTTCAGCAGGCTGCACTCCCTCTCCAGTATAAAGTTCCGCTCGCGTGACTGCCCTGGTGCTGGGCAGTGGCTGGTTCATGATCGGTATGGTGAACAACACCGCGTTCTTTGGGTTATAGTCAAATCTAAGCCCTGAGAATTGCAGGAAATACGTGTTCCCCATCAGTTCCTTCAGCAGTACGGCCACTTCGAGCAATCGTGCCAGCTCGTCGCCGGTGAGGTAGAGTGATACTATTGGATAACCAGCGAATCCATCCTGCCCATGACCCAGTCCTATAACTTCAACGATTTCGTAGAAAGAGATTATGCCCTCTGAATGAGGCATAGTACCTGGATACATCGTCCCGCGGATAATACCGTTGCCCATAATCGCCACATCCACGCGTTCCCCTGTGATTTCTTCGGTTATCAATCGCATTGCATCAGTAATGAAGTTCCCTACAGGGGATTCCTGCAGCGAAGGTTGATGTGAAATCGGGAAGTCAGATACTATTACCGGTGCGAGAATATCATCTACAAGTCCATCAGTCATCTCTCTCACAAGCTCGTTGAGTATGTCGGTGTACTGCTCAATAAGAACAACCGTCTCGGTATGTGGCTGAATTGTTCCATCGATCGGAATAAGGAATGGTGTATCGCTATCGTTGCGTATTCTCAGTTCTCCGCTCTTTGTATTGTAGGCCAGTTCAATTCGCCCCAGATACTTAACGAGTGAGCCCGCCTGGACGATTATCGTAGTCCCTTCAGTAACGGGTTGGTGCAGTGAACTGTGGCAATGGCCTCCTACAATAATGTCTATACCTTCGACATCTCTTGCAAGGGCTTTGTCCTCGTCAACGCCCGAGTGCGTCAAAGCGATTATGATGTCCACTTCGTCCTGTCTTAGCCTCTCAACCATTCTCCGGGCCGTGTCGTGTCGGTCAAGGAAAACAAGGTCTCCTGTATCCGAAGAGACGGATTCGGCGTCCTCACCAATCATCCCGAAAAGCCCCACCTTTAACCCATTCTCGAGTTCGATCACCGCTGTTTCGCGAAAGAGCCCTTCCGTTGCCAGCGGGTGGTCTTCAGGGGGTATGGTGTTGGAAGCAAGTACCACCATGGTTTCATGCGCCTGAGGGTATCCAGCGGCAAGAAGATACTCCGCAAGTACGTCTGGAGTATAATCATACTCATGGTTACCGATAGTAACAGCATTGTACCCAAGCGATTGCATTACAGCCAGTTCAACAGCGTGTCCCGCAGGAGCTAGCCACCCAAAAGCACTTCCACCCAAGAAGTCTCCTCCACTGAACAAGAGCACAGGTTCACCAGTCTGTGCCTTCTCTGTGCGGATCTGCTCAATTACTGTTGCGAGGCGGGCAAATCCTCCTATTGTTGGATCATCAGGATTTGAAGGATCGTGATCTATCGCTGGAGAATGAGGAATCAGCGCAGAGTGCTCGTCGTTTGTGTGGAGAATTGTGAAATCAATCCAGTCGGATGAAGCCTCTGATCCGATGAGAGCACTGCCCACTACGAACACAACCAGCACTGTAAAGAACACATACAGCAGGGTCCTGCAGAATCTATTTTGCAAGAAGCGTTTACCAGAATGCATAACATGATACCTCCCTTTGAGTATTAGGATTATCGTCTTTAGAAACATTATAGAGGTTGTTTAAAGCTTAAATCAAGGGCATTCTTGTATTTGCTGTCTAGAGCCCTCCTTGGGAAAGGTCGATCTTCTTCTCTTTCTGGATACCTGCGTATCTCCTCAAAGACTCAGAATGTATCCTGTTAATGATTTCAGAAAGATTATGATCAGGACTGGTCTTAAGCAGTTCATGATTTCCTACACAGGAGCTCACTACCTCAGTGTCTCCGACACCCCGGGCTGCAGCTAATGCTGCCCCAAGAGCAGTCAGTTCACTTGTCTGAAGTACCGCAATGTCCCTGTTCAGAAGTGATGCCTTGTATCTCATGAGAAGCTCATTCTGGCTTCCGCCTCCTCCTGCGATTATCGGCAATGCTCTGCCAGCGATTCTCTCAAGCTTATCCACAACAGTTTTGCTGGAAGAGGCCAGGTAGACATAAGCTGACTTCATTAACTGCTCCCTTGTTGTGTCCAATGGAATATCGAGAATTGTGATTCCTTTCATCGCTTCACCGGTGAACAAATCTCCACTCACAAGAAAGAGTGGATCGAATTCCCAGTCATTCCTCTCCTCCAGTAGCTGATTGACTTTTCCAAAGTCTTCCCTGTTTGGCTCGAAACCGGTCAATCTCATCAGAGTCTCGAGAAACCGACCGTAGTAACGCACGTCATTCTCAATGTAGTATTGGGATTCCTCAAAAGCTATTCCAATCGTCCCTCCGGGCATGAAAGGCTCTTCCAGTTGTAGTTGTCTCTCGTTCGCATTCACAACAGCCGCCACTACTGCAGCTGAGCCCATGGAATCAAGGAGGAATTCCCTGTTCCCGGCAAACGCCATGGCCGCGTAGAGTCCCGTTATGTGATCATGACCTCCGCTCACGATTGGAACGCCATCTCTGGTTTCACCTATGAGCTGACCGGTGTAAACCAGAGCACCCATGGAGTCAGGTGATTCTCCAGCATACTCGACAAGCTGCTCATTCCATTTTCTCTTGTGAACATCTACCATGAGCGACCTGCAAGCAAGACTCATATCCCATGTAGCTTCTGCTCCAAACATGTATGCAAAATATGCCCCAACTGGTAGCCAGTGTTCAACATGATCGAGCTCAAAGAAGTGTTTCTGGAAGATTATCTTGTATATTGAGAAGATGTAACCATTCTCTATGCCCGTGATTCTATATGGCGCAAGACTCTCAACGGTATCTCTGTGCTTTTCCCAATACGGGTAACTGGCCCTGTCATACCACATCAAAGGTTCACAGAGAGGCTTTCTGTTACTTACCGGTATGACAGTTTCGCCAATACTGGAAAAAGCAATTCCCTGAATAGAATATTCTTCACTGATCCCGGTTATCACTTCATCAATCGTTCTCTGCAGTTTTCTGATATCCAGATACTCCACTTTCCCTGCAATCTTCTTGGGCGTTATCTGTTTCATTGTTCTGATGATTACACCGTTTGAGCCAAGGACAAGAAACTTGGTGTTTGTTGTACCTATGTCTACTCCAAGATATACTTTCACGATTCAATTTCCCTCACAACCACTTCGTCTATCGTCCTCTCAACATCGCAAAGCCCAAACTGTGAAGCTCCGTAGCTTAATGTATTCGCAGCACCACAAGCAGTTGCCAGTCTAAGTGATTCTCTGTTTGACATACCTTTCTTCTGGCCGTATAGCAGTCCTGCAAAGAATGAATCTCCTGACCCAACCGCGAACTCCGATCTTATCACAGTAGAAAATGCCTGCAGTTTCTCCTGGGCGCAAAGCCAGACACTTCCATTCTTACCGTCAGTGATAACAAGATCTTCTATGGAATGAATCAGTCTGAACTCCTCCATAGAACACAGATCACCCTTCTCAATGCCAAAAGATGCCTTAAGCTCATCCGCGTTGATTTTCAGCAGACCTGGAGATCGAAGAACTATCTCACAGAGCCAGTTGCCAGCAATATCTATGTTCAGACGGCAGCCTGCGCGCTCAGCAATATCCAGCAATCTCATCATGTCTTCACTTTCAAATCCTCTGGGAGCACTGCCAGATATGATAACACTGGTGCCCGAATCGAGCCTTTCTTAAAAGAACTTCATAAGGTTATTCTTTTCTTCGCGGTTTATGATCGGTCCAGGTTCGTTGATCATGAGCATTTTGTCTTCGTACTCGTACACAAGAGCAGTGTTGATTCTGCTTGAGTCAGAAATCCAGAAGTTCTCAGTCTTTATCTTCTGAGCGTTACATTCGTTTTCTATAATCCGGCCAACTTCTCCACCCAGGAGGTTAATACACAAATAACCATCATATCCAAAGACATTCGAGAAAACACGGGCAATGTTGAGTCCCTTGCCATCAACGAGTGCAATAACATCATCACCGCGTACCACATCAGGAATCTCTGAGGGCTTCTTCAGGATCACCCAATGGTCATAACAGGGGTTCAGATTGAGTATACAGAATTCGACAGCAACCGCCTCCCTGGCGAGTTCTTGAGCTTTGCCGCAGTCAGTGCGTCGTCACATTACTGGCGCACAAGCTGTGCTTGTCAAAATGGTGTGATCTTCAATGGATCATCACATGAAACGCTTTCTGGTTTTCATGTACTCGAGTATCTTCTCGAGTCTTTTCTGTCTTGTCTCTGTCTTCTTTGCAGCGAACTAGACCAGCGAATAATGTAGCTTGAGTAAATCGGTGAGCTGATCAAATCGACTTATGTCTTCCATCCTGTTCTTCAGTATATCTCTGAGTCCTTCGAAGTCGATAATCCCCTCTCTTTCGTCTCCTCTGTTCCATTGTCCGTTTTTCTTTGCTTCTTCGACCGCAGCAATGCCGTGTTTCGTAATTTCTTTGGTCTTAGTGAGTTTTACTACCCTTTTTTTATTGATCTCTAACCATCTACTTGCTGGATGCCTTCTGGAGAACTTGCGAATATAGATTCTCTCATCGATCTTCTTGATCATCGAATCTATCCAACCATAAGCAAGTGCAGCGTCAAGTGCATCGCTATACGATATACTTTCAGTTCCGTCATTGTAGAACTCTATCCATATTGGTTCACTGGTTTCACTGTTCTTCTCTAGCCAGTCGCG